>CAJTLE010000163.1 GCA_910577085.1 uncultured Allobaculum sp.
CACTGGATCCGTCCAGGACGACCGTGGCTGTTTCAGCTCCCGAAGCCCCATCCAAACGGACTTCAATTCAGGATTGATTGTTGAATCAATGCTGCTTTGTTATCCGTTTGGGTGGGGAGGTTCACTCCCGGGAAGTCACGGAGAATTTTGTCAGACTGTGCGAGATGTTAATTGACAGATGGCATGACAAAATCAAGCTCTGGATTTCATTTAACGAACAGAACTCCATCGGCCAGCTGGGATCTGGCAAGGAAGCTTACGGTGCGGTTTGTCCGGATGGAGTCAGTGAAGAAGCCTTTGTCAGTCAGCTTG
This sequence comes from uncultured Allobaculum sp., assembly GCA_910577085.1. Taxonomy (GTDB): domain Bacteria; phylum Bacillota_I; class Bacilli_A; order Erysipelotrichales; family Erysipelotrichaceae; genus Allobaculum. The sequence goes on from CAJTLE010000163.1 coordinate 313, forward strand.
TCCATAGTACGTTTGTCGCGCATGCCAAAATCGCCCGTAAAGTCCACACGTATCCGGATCTGAAGATTCTGGGCATGGTCATCTACATTCCCGTTTATCCATTGACCTGCAGTCCGGACGATCAGCTTATGGCCAGAGAAGAAATGGCCAATCAGGAGATGTATCTGGATATGTTTGCCCATGGACGGTATTCCAGCTTCATGCTGGCAAAATGGAAAAAAGACAATGCGATGCCAGTCATGGAAGAAGGGGATTTGGAGCTGCTTGAAAACAATCCGTGCGACTGGCTGAGTTTCTCCTATTATTTCTCGACGGTCACCACGAAAGAAGGCCCCTCCGTCAATATGGATGGCAATGCAACGATGGCTAAAAATCCATATCTGAAAGCCAGTGAATGGGGCTGGCAGATTGATCCAAAAGGAATGGAAATTGCTCTGCTCGATCTGGAAGCCAAATACCACATGCCTGTCATGGTCGTTGAAAATGGATATGGAGCAAAAGATGAGCTGGTCAATGGCATCATCGAAGATGACTATCGCATTGCCTATATGAAAGATCATCTGCAGGCTCTTAAAGATGCTGCCAGTAAAGGCGTCGATATCCGCGGCTATCTGATGTGGGCGCCGATGGATATTCTTTCCTCCCATGCCGATATGGATAAACGCTATGGTGTAATCTATGTCAATCGCGACAATCAAGATCTCAAGGATATGAAGCGAATCCCGAAAAAATCATTTGCCTGGTATCAGCAGGTGATTGCCACCAATGGTGAAGACCTCTGATTGACCTGGATCGAATAAGATTGGATCGAATAAGATAAGAAAATCCGCAGAAGACTTCAGAAAAAGGACTGAAGGACTTCTGCGGGTTTGTTGGTTTGAGGGGTAAATCTAGAAATCTGGACGACTGTCTGGAACGTTCAGTCTGGATTTTGGATCAGTTCTGGAAGGCTTTGATCTTTTCGATGATCTGATCTTTAAGATAAGCAGGGGTGCTGGCCCCTGAAGTAATGGCCGCTTTTTTGACCCCTTTTAGATCTTCAGCTTGTAGCTGGCTTTCGGATTCAATCTGTAAAATCCGGGGAATACCGGCAGCTTTGCCCGTCTGTGCCAGGCGGTTGGTGTTGTTGCTTTGCGGATCCCCAACGACGATCAACAGACCAATATCCTGATTTTGCAGATCGAGGACCGCTTTCTGGCGGACCCGGGTGGCATTGCAGATTTCGCTGCAAAACTCAGCCTGCGGATAGCGCTGGCGGATCTGTTCAAATAAAGCTTCCAGATCAAGAACGGACATGGTGGTCTGGTTGGTGACAAAAATTCTGCCTTCCAGGTTTTCCGGAAGATCATCGATCGTTTCAATCAGATAAATGCCATCATGACCATACACAGCGCCTTCGGCTTCCGGATGGCCTTTTTTACCGACATATAAAATCGTATCGCCCTCACTTTGTCTGCGGGCGACCAGCTTCTGGGTGGCCAGAACAAAAGGGCAGGAGGCATCGACGACATGCAGTCCTTTTTCCTGTGCTTTCTGGCGGACTGCATCCGAAACACCATGGGCGGTGAAGATTACGGTTCCCTGATCAATTTCATCGAGCAGTTCCAGCCGGTTTTTGCCTCTGGCTTCCAGAACTTCCAGACCCTGTTTTTTTAAGGCATCGTTGACATAGGCGTTATGAACCAGCGAGCCTAAAACTGTGACGGGTTTTGGACAGTCGGAATGCAAGGTTTCCTGGGCTTTATCAATGGCTTTCGAGACACCTTTACAAAAGCCCTGTACGGGGACATCAATAATTTCAATCATATCGTTACCTCTTTTCGTTATCTCTATCTGTGGTCGGTCTTGCCTGATCAGGATAGAGAGGTTGTTTCTTTCTTGGGATGAGTCTGACTCCTATGAAGAGTCTGACAAGGAATCAAAAATTCAAAATCTCATTGGACTCAAGAGAGATTTTCGTGATCCAGAACCATTTGGGATAGCTCGCAAGAAGATCGGGTTGTTGAGCGCATCGTGTTTGTTTGCCGGACCTGGTCTGCCGGGTGAAATCCGGTTGTCTGATTTGCCCGCTCAGTCTTTCCCGGCAAAAATAAAGCCGTTTGGCGGTACAATCAAAGCTCAGAAGATCATTCGGTCTTTTGAGCTTTTGATCATTTATAATCTGATTGTTGTGCCTTTACATGGTCCACCTGAAGGTTCTGATCAATATAAGGATAGATTTTTCTGTCCGGCCTATCAATTGAACCGAAACATTCGGTATGCCACAATAATTGAAAGAGGTGTTTTTAGTGAATCGTATTGAAGAAATGATGAACGTCGAGGGTTTTAAGACCCTGACTCCCATACAGGAAGCGGTAGTAAACCGCAAAAACAAAACGCGTGACCTCATTGGTATTTCCACGACTGGTTCAGGAAAATCCCATGCGTTTTTTATGCCGATTTTTGAGATGATCGATCCAGAACTCGATAAAGTTCAGGCTGTTATTTCCGTTCCAACTCGTGAACTGGCCTGGCAGCTGTATGAACGTTCCAAAAAACTGGCTGATCATTTTGGGGTAAGAGTCCGTCTGGTTGTTGGCGGTACCGAAAAGAAAGAAGGCGGTCTGACTCCACAGATCGTAATCGGCACCCCTGGCCGTATGAAAGACCAGTTCCTTGAAGATAAGACACTGCGTCTGGATACCGCAAAGATCATGGTCATTGATGAAGCCGATATGACCCTGGAATTTGGTTTCCTGGAAGATGTCGATGCCATTCTTTCGCACATGTCGGAAGATGTGACCGTTATGGTCTTCTCCGCAACCATTCCAGATCTGCTTCAGCCATTCCTGAAAAAATATCTGACCAACCCGGAACTCATCCGGATTGGCAGCGATGATGAATTTGCGGCCGATATCCAGCATTATCTCGTTCCTCTCAAACACAAAACCATGTCGGAACGTGTGCTTGATGTTTTAGGAGCGATCAATCCATATGTCTGCCTGATTTTTGCCAACTCCAACCAGGAAGCAGCCCGGATTGCCAAAGATATGCGCAATGCCGGCTATGATCTGGTTGAACTGCACGGAGATCTGGAAGCTCGTGAGCGTTCCAGAGCGATCCGTCAGATTCAGTCTCAGAAAAAGAGCTATATCGTTGCCAGTGATATTGCCTCACGCGGTATTGACCTGGAAGGAATTACCCATGTCATTTCGTGCGGCTTCCCAAAAGATCTGCGCTTCTATCAGCATCGTTCAGGCCGTACCGGACGTGCCGGACGTGATGGTCTTGCCATTGCCATCTATTCGCCAAAAGATGCCAATGCGATTGCTTCTTTGAAGAAACAGGGCATTGAATTCAAGGAAATGGATGTCAAAGGCAAAGAATTTGTCCCAATTGTCGACCGGACAAAACGTCAGAAGTCTAATCAGACCATGACGGCTGAAATGGGCAAGATTCTGCACAAATCCAAGTCCAAAGTAAAACCAAACTACAAGAAAAAACGCAATGAAGCGATGGAACGGGCTCGTCATAAAGCCAAACGAGCTCTCATCCGTAAGGAAATTCAGGAACAGAAACGCGAACGCGCCAAAGCGAAACAGCGCGCTAAGAACGAACGATGAGATATCTTGGCTGTCACGTTGGCATGAAAGCCCCGAAGTATTTCGAAGGCTCGATTGCCGAAGCATTATCCTATGGCGCCGATGCCTGTATGATCTATACCGGTGCCCCACAAAACTCCAAACGAAAACCCATTGAACAGCTGCACATTGAGCAGGGGATCAAGCTGTATCAGGATGCGGGATGGCAGGCATTTCAGATTGTTGTTCATGCACCCTATATCATCAATCTGGCCAATTCCATTAAAGAAGACACCGCCTATTTCGGCCGGGATTTTCTCAAGGAAGAACTTCGCCGCACAGCCGCAATTGGTTCCCGCTATCTTGTTTTACATCCGGGCTCTCATTTAAAAGCCGGCGTGGAAACAGGTGTGGAATGGATCGTCAATGGTCTGAATGATGTGCTTGATCAGGACGACAGTCAGGTCATCATCTGCCTGGAAAGCATGGCGGGCAAAGGCAGTGAAGTTGGCCAGACCTTTGAAGAACTGGCTGAAATCATCAAAGGCATCCATCGCTCCGATCGCGTAGGCATCTGTCTGGATACGTGTCATCTGCATGATGCCGGCTATGATCTGGATGACTTTGATGCGCTGATGAATGAGTTCGATGACAAGATTGGTCTGGACAGACTGAAAGTCTTCCATATTAATGACTCCAAAAATGTCAGAGGCTCACATAAGGACCGTCATGAAAATATCGGACAGGGAAACATTGGCTTTGAAACTCTGGCCCGCATTGTTCATGATTCCAGACTGGAAGATGTCATTAAAATTCTGGAGACTCCGTATATTGATGACCAGCCGCCATATGAAGATGAAATCAACCGTCTGCGCGCCTGGTCTCCAGAAGAAAAGTAATCAGTCATTTTGCAGCAAGCAAACAAGTAAGACCGTGGGACACGGCTGGAAACAGGGTTCTGACGCAAACTTTGTTGGAACCCTGTGTTCAGGCCCTAAGAGATGTCTTGAGTGACATCTCTTTTTTTGCACTCTTTTTACATGTCTAAAATATAGCGAAAACTAGTTCTATAGATTTATA
>CAJTLE010000164.1 GCA_910577085.1 uncultured Allobaculum sp.
CTTGTTATATGCGATTTTGACCTGTTTTTGTCCGTCATTTTTGAAAAAATCAAGTACCCCCCTCCACCGGAAACAATGTGGATAACCTAATCGAGAAAGATTTGTTTGCATTTCGAAGACAAAACACAAAAAATGGTTTTGTGAAAAAAACCATGAATTATTCGGGTATAACAGAAATCAACAGTTTTATGGATTGGACAATATTTAGGTGGAATGAGCACTGCGGCTGATAGCAGGATGATAAGTATAGGTTTTATAAGGATTAAATATTTCATCGTCTTTTTTCCTCTCGCAATTGATGCTTTAATGTTTGCATATTAATTTAAAGGGGACAATATAAAAAATGAGCAAGATGTTTAAGAACAAAATCAATATTGAAATCGAACCTAAAAAGCTGGGCTTGATTGAAAAAAGATTACGTCTGAGCAGCAATTTGACAATTGAGCAAGCTGCGATGTGTCTAAATATATCCAAAGGGAGTCTTTCTGAGATGGAGAATGGTAAAAGAAGAATGAAGGAAGATGTCTTTCTGAACTTTACAAAACGATTTTATCCACAATTCAATTTTGATCTGGAGCTTGTTGAGACAGCCTCAAATAAATTGGATGAATTAGCTTTATCGTTTATTTACTGCAACTTTAGCCAGGAAAATGAGATCGAAAAATGGGTAGAAGATAATCGAATACAACTATTAAATTCATTTGCTTGCCTCTATTTGACTGTCTTTGAAACTTATTTTTATTATCGAAAGTCAATAGACAAAGAAGAGGAAGAACAGCTCAACGATTCAAAGAACTTTGCTTCTTATTTCTCTCCGGATGTCAGAGCATTTCTGCTGTTTAACAAAGGATATATGGATCGAAGGCAAGGAAAAAACAACCAGGCTGTCGAGCTATTTGAAAGGGCTCTTAGGGAAATGGATGGAAAAAAATGGCCGCAGTTGGAAGGGGTCATCAAACAGAATCTCGCCTGCGCAGTTTCGGAATATGTATCGTTTCAGCAATCACTTGATCTTGTTAACCAGGCTCAGAACTGTTTTATCCATGATGCAAATTATTTACGCATAGTCAGTACTTACAACAATAAAGCAGTCTATCTTTGTCTGATGGGCCAATATGAAAAGGCTATAAGTATTGTTGATAAAGTCATTTTGCACAAGAATACTTTTCAGGATCACGGCTTCTATTCTTTGGCTGTGTCAAATAAAATCATGATGGAAATGCTGGCAGGACATTTTGACAGAGCGCTTCAGTTTATTCATGACCATAAATCAGAATTTAATTCCAGACACCCTGGTAATTTTATTCTTGAACCCTACAGCCTGCTTCGACTCAAAGATTACAAAGGATGCCTGAAATCGATCAAATCGTATAAGGACTGCACTCTTAGCGAAGATGATGAAGCATTTTATATCCTGATTAAAGCAGTCATCAGAAATAGAGAAGATCGAATTGAGAAGGAAAAAGCGAAAATGTTTTCTATTTGCTACCGGACTGCAAACTGGGCAATGGCTCTGCTCACCCTTCACCTTCTGATCTATCACTATAAGGAAACGAAACAAAACGATCATTTAGTTGAAATTTATGAACAGCAAACAATGCTATACAACCATCAAATGCCCGACGCCTGGAATGTATAGCAGACTTGATGGATTAAAAACAACAAGAAATTACAGCTTTTGTTCAGGAACTTTTATTGATATCCATACTTTTTTTGAAAGCCTTGAGGGCTCAAAATGATAACTTGCAGAGTGGTTTTTCAAACAAAAACCGCCTGATTGCTCAGGCGGATACATTTTTGCGATAGGACGAAACAGAACCTTCCGAGAGTTTTCGGGAAAGGTCGTTGAGTTTCTGGGCCATCTGGCGCTCAATCTGATGATGATGAGCCCGCTGGCGGGCAGCCTCCTGTTTCTGGTGGAAATAGTCTTTCCACATGGACAGCTGGAATGGATTGATGCGATAGGCAGCCAGCTGCATGGCCGCCATTGTCAGAAAACTGCTCGCCAGCATGCCAGGAACCATAGGTTTTGGCAGAGTGAGAATAAACAGAATCCACACGAGCAGAATCACTGAACGTAACGCGGCCTTTTTCAGTCCTGGCTTGCAAAGGATATAGACGCCCGGATAACATAAGAAGACAATCAGCATAAAGGCAATCAGCTCCAGTTCACCACGACCCGCAAGCAGGCATGAAACCACGCCGCCGCCAAAGAAGGCAGTCAGATAGATGAGTGTCGTATGTTGATGAAGCGTGAACATCATCAGAACGGATGTAACGAGTAAAGCAACACTGACAGTGGAATAATACAGCGCATTTGCGGGAAGCAAGAGGGCAGTCAACATGCCAAATCCCCACCAGCAAACCAGATTGAAAATACTCTGTTTCATAAAGCCCTCCCTTTCTCTTCCAGTTTAATGATTTAAAATTTGTTGAATCTGACAGACTCCGAACAGAACCGACATCTTCGCCCACAGACTTCACTCTGTCTTTTCTGAGGAAACTCCCCTCAGTCTGCGCACAAGGACTCAAAGCTGCTCTGTTTAAAGCTGCTCTGTTTTTTGAAATGATTCTGGGTCAAAGCGTCTGCCCGAAGCCGCCATAGGTCAGGTCGATCCGGATTTTTATCCCCCAAAGAAGATTCAGGTGATAGAATTTCATCCCATTTTGTTGGCTTCTATTGATCGATATGGTTTGTTTATATCCTTTTTCAGATAGAGATTACCACTAGATTTTCAAATTTATGGGATAAATGTCGCTTTTTTATCGATTCTGGTTTCATTTGACGTTCTGTCTTCTGAAGCATTATGGCCTTTTCATGTCCTCATTGTTCAGGATTCAAGGATTCCTGTCATGTCAGACACTCTTAAAAAGCAAAATCCATGATTGACATTTTCCTGATTCATTTACGCGAACCTGTTTTAATTCTCTCTTTGTCCATCTCTTTATCCATCAGTAGTTTCATTTTAATCGGATCCGTGATGGATTTGATCTAAGGTTTTGTAAAGTTTTTTTGTAGATTTTCTTTCAGGTTTCTAAGGACAGGCAGCCGGCACGAGAATTGAGTCCCTCTCTGACTTGGCCGTACCTCCTTGTCATGGATGATCCCACAAGCAATCCGGAATCTGAGTGGCCGAAGGACCTGAATCGCCCACTTTCCTTTTCCGCTGATGATTCCGGAGCGCTGTTTTTCCTTGCCCCGCTTCAACTATTCTTGGCCGCTTATTCTTGACCACTTATTCTTGGCCGTTGACTTTCCTTCGTTTGATGATGGCCAACGAAAAAAAGACCCGAAGATTGTCTTCGGATCTTTTTAACAGGATTTCGATTGAGTTGAAAATCAGTGACAAAGCTGACTACTTAACAGCGTACCAGGCAATGCCTTCATCCTGCCAGCCAAGGCTTACCAGGTAATCCTGTTCAGTCTTGTCCAGAGTGTAGTTGTGGGAACCAGCTTTGGCATTTGGGTTGTAAGCACGGTACAGTGGTTTTCCAGTTTCTTCGTCAGCGGAGAACCAGCCGATGCCTTCGTATTTCCAGCCCAGGTTGACCAGAGCGTCTTTTTCTTCGGCATCCATTGTGTAGTGGTGGTCACCAGCATTTTCGTTGTAGAGACGGTAAACTGGTTTGTCAGATGTTTCTGGAGCGTACCAGCCGATGTTTTCGTTGTTCCAGCCTTTTACGATCAGCTGTGCTCTTTCGTTGGAGTCAGCAGTGTAGAAGTGTTCACCGGAGTTAGGGTTGTACAGACGGAACATAGTAACTGCATCAGTTGCTTCAACGTTTGCACCGTTCAGTTTGCCTTCAGTACGAACAGTTGTGTTTACGATGTAACCATTTTCATTGTCTTTAACTTTTGCGGAGAAGTCGAAGTCGGACATAGCAGACAGGTTGAAGTCTACTTTATCGCCTGCTTTTACTTTTGTAGTGTCAAAAGCAAGACCAGCCAGATCGATGTTGAAGTCAACTGCATCTGGCAGTTTGTCAACCAGAGTTGTAAGAGTTGCCTTTTCATCTTCAGCAGTTTCTTCCAGCAGGGCCTTCAGATCGTAGTTCATTGTGCATTCAACAGCACCGTTCACTAAATCAATGCTTTCGAGTTCAGCGCCAGCAGATGCAACAACGACGCTGTTTTCACGAGCCACTTTTGCGTCAAATTTGATGCCTTCTGGCAGAGTGAGAACAGTTGTTACTTTTGTACGGTTCAGGTTTACATCGAGACCGCTCAGTGTCAGGTCGTTTTTACCATCTTTTTCGATTTCAGCTTTCAGAGCAGCTTTGAAATCTTTCAGGTCCATAGCTACAGTTTCGGAAATACGGAATTCGTGAGTTAAAGAAGTAGTGTTCACATTTTCCATACCGTTTAATCTTGCAGTTCCGGAGAAGCTTACAGAGTTGTTTAAATCTTTTGCAGCATTGTCCTGAGCAACGATTACAGTGTCGTTAGCAAATACTGGAGCTGCAACAGAAGAGAAAATCATTGTTGCGGCAGCAGCTGCACCAAATGCTTTTTTCATCATAACGTTATTTTTGAAATTCATTTAAGAATCCTCGCTTTCTAAAAAGTGGTTGTTCTCAGACACAACGACCGCCGGACTCAATTTTGAACTGCGGCTCTTCCTGGACGTCTTTTAGACATCATTGAAACAGGTTAAGATGCAATTCAAATCTTAGTCGGACATCGGCATTGCCTAAGATCCCAAAAATTCGTTCGTGATGACTATTTTGCAAGAAAGTAGATCAAAAGGCGAGAGGTTCATGGAAATTTATCAATGCCATTCGGTTAACGACATTTTAGATAGCCAAATCGTCAGTTTAAGATGATTTGGCTTTTTTTGTGCATACTTAAAAAACAAAAACATTTAATGGTCAAAAAGTTGTCCTAAAGAGATAAT
>CAJTLE010000165.1 GCA_910577085.1 uncultured Allobaculum sp.
TTGTCTGAGTTCCAATGAGTAGTCTGGATGTTTCACAGTACAATTTATTTAACAAAAAAAGAAGATGCCAATATGACATCTTCAATAAATCAAAATGAGGTTCTACCACACACTTTGCGTAAGAACCGGTCCTTAAGCATTACTTTTATTCGTATGGATTTGAATCAACCGGGTTGCTTCCAAACTGATGGGGAGTGATCCGGTATTTTTTGCTGGAACGTAAAGCGGCCATTTTCTTTTCAAAGAAAGCCTGGACTTCTTCCTCACGCTCCATAGGGAACATTTCCATTAAGGGACCGTGGAAAGGAGGATTGTGCGGCCTGGAATCCAGAAGGATTTCGGCATTCAGATCAATATCCGCACAATAGATGAAAGTAGGCTTTGGAAGATAGAGGGTTCCTGCGCAGATCCATCCATGGACTTTTTCGTTATTTTCAGCCTGAATCAGAAAGCCGCTTTTCTGCTGGAAGGGGAAGCTTTCCAGGATATGCGGTGCCCAGCAGCTTTCAATCTTCTCCCGGCCTCCGTAACCGCCTCCGTAACCATAGGGAAGGGATCTGAGAAATTCAAACAGCTTTTCGATTTCTTCCTTGCGGTCAACGGTTTTATCCGTCTTGGTCAAAACGGTAATCTCAGTCGGTACATTGCTATAGTCGCCATAGCTTCCATTGGCTTCCGGGACGATTTCCATCCCAAACTCGAACAATTTGGTCTTCCAGACAAATGAAGCCAGATCATCATTGGTATGAATGATGTCTACAACGCTGCCATTCTTTTTTAGAAGGCCTGGCAGGTCGAGAACTTCGTGATCGAGCTGTTTGAACCAGGCCCGGACCTTTTCCCGATAGTTGAGTGGTGGAAAGGGCTCTTTCAAAGGAACAAATTCTTTGTCAAGGACGAATTTATTCATGACCGCACAAAGGACGATGGTATCAAACGATCCGCATTGTCCTGGATTTCCAAGATTCATCCGATGCAAGTTTTCCAGATTGAGTTGTCTGGAAAGGGAGTCATTGATCAGGCAGGGGAAGGATCTGGTCTCTGGATTGAGATTTTGTCTGGGATCATCGGGTGTCTCATCTGTTGTCGACAGCCAGTACACCTCACTGCCTGGAAAACACCAGGCGGTAAAAGCGGCCAGGAATTCAGCATTCAGGCCATAAAAGAAAATGCGGCCCCAAAACAGATCCTGATGTTCGAGAATCCATTCAAAGCAGCCTTCAAAATAATGGTAGAGAACGGATCCTACATCTCGAATCTGATAGTCAACGTCGGCTTCGGGTACAAGTTCTTCGCTGAGCATCTGATAAAATTCCTTATCATTTTGTAAGGACGGATCATGGAGCATTCGTTCGAACAGCTCACTGGCATGAGAAAACTCCAGATGAGGATTATCGGGATCGTAGGTCACGCCCGCAAAGTCTTCTTCGGCGAAGAGAAAATCAGGGTGGAAGCCCAGAATTTCGGAGAATTTGTCAATGACCTCTTTCGGATCGGATGTCAGTTTGGAAAAGGCAGAGGTAGATTTTTTTCGCGCCATAAAACATCTCCTTTCAAATGGTTTGGCTTGGTAAAGGCGTTTACTTGTTTCTGTTGGAATCGAACGTCTTTATTGATGTTTATATTCATATATGCCCCTGAAGGATCAGGGGATTCGGTTTGTTTTTAAGGACTGGCAAAACTGTACGAACTTCCATCGCCATGTACTTAATCCTGTAAAGGTCAGGGATCAAACCTGTGAATTCTCGTGAATCAGGTCGATGGAGAATTTTTGTGAAGATCGATTTCAATATAACTCCCATTTGTGGAAAAACCAATGATTTCTTTTCTTACGATAGATATAGAAAAACGCTCCCATCCAATGGACAGGAGCGAAAGGTAAATTTTCCGTTATCCAATGCCGCAATGTGCATGGTTTTTCATTTTATTTGTGGGCTTTCTTTGATGGTTGTTTTGGAGCCTGCTTTTTAGCCTTGAGGGCTTTATTGGGTGCAAAAGCGGATTTTTTATAAAGCGGCTCATGAACTTCTGGCTCTGGTTCTTTATAGCGGGCAACCATAATCAGCATGGCAGCAGTTGAGATGATGTCCGTAAAGAAGAAAAACTGGAACACACCCAGTACAATTGCCCACGACTGCAAAACGATCTGCCGGCGATACATCGCCACCAGGCAGCTGATCGCAAACAGGGAAGTCAATGCCAACAAGACCCAGTTGAAATAGCTGAACATTTCTACCCCGCTGCTTTTAGACATCAGATAGTTCAAAAGCAGTTCGGGAATCAAAGCGACTTTCGCAAACAGTGTAAACGAAAGCAGATGACGCAAATCAAAGGGTTTGCGAATGGTCAGATAGAGAAAGACCAGCGAGAGCAGCAGGCACGCGCCAAGACAACCCATCGCAATCGGCGCGGTGTTATTAGCAACACTCAGATAAAACCAGTGGCAGCAGGCAACCGTCCCATACAGGAAGAGCCCGGCCCAGTTGGTTTTGGTCCCAACCGCATAGGCGACCATCAACAGGATGCCAGCCAATAAGGTGGAGTAACAAAGCAGCGCCATCTGTTCTGTCGTCACAAAGCCAAGCATGATCGAGCAGAGCAGCAGGCTGACTTGCGCAAGATAGTAGAGAACTTTTTTCATGTTTTTCCTTTTTTCTAATTTTGAAAATTCAGTCTTTGAATCGGATACACGAAAATTTGCCAACAGGCAGATAAAAGGATGATTTCCCTATTGAACAGGATCCGATTCAAGGCGGTCTGATCGTCTTTGGGCGTTCAGGCCAACAGAACTATTCTATCATTGTATGCGCGCAAACGAGAGAGCTGTTTTCCTGCCCGCTCGAAAACGAAAAGCCAAAGGAACGTTACGGCAGCCTCTGGCTGATCGAATGAGCCTGGAAAACAATCGACGGCTCACTCAAACTATTACAGATCTTTGAAATTTGTATCTAAACTGGCTTTATCCAAAGAAGAAACGAACAGTTCTGAACATAAAAGATACTATTTAAATCCGATTCGAATCATTTAAAATCGCTGGTTTTAATCGTGGGCAAGGTCTCGAATTTCCTTGTCAAAGCACATTAAAATAACGGTATGAATACTACCCGACCTGATGAAAAGCCGACGAACGATCGCGCTTTAAGTAAAAAAATCGAAGATACAATCCATGAACTGGAACATGCCAATACCCAGGAAAACATCATGAAGCTGATTGAGGCTTTACGTGAATTTGTCAGTTCCGGGCAGTGCTTTTATGTGCCGTTAGCACCTAAATCCAGTGAGGAATTACTGACCATTCCGAAACTGAATTTAGGAAAAATGACATCCGGACCCGTTACGGATTACCGGAAAGTTGCCATGAATAAAGGCGGTATCGCCTATACGGTATTTACAAGTCAGGAGGAGATGGATCTTGGACAGCCGACCGATTATCGCCTGGTTCCGGCTGGGGATCTGTTAGCCCTGGCAAAAAACGATGAAACGTCTGCCGGACTGATCATGAATCCATGGTCTTTGTCTGTTCTGCTCAATAAAGATCTGCTCACAATGGTTCTTAAATCTGATGATGAGGAGGAAGTGGAAGAAGAGCCAGAGCATGAAACCATGTTGTATATCGATCATGGAGAAGCCTGCAACCAGGAAGCAGAAGTGGTCGTCAATGCAGCGTATGTGCCCTTTGATTTCAATGAACCCGGCTCACGGGCTTTACTGGAAGCGTGTGGAGATGAGTTGAAAGAGCTCTGCTTTGCCACGACACCCCCAAAACCGGGAACAATGGTGATTACCGATGCTCCAAATCTGAAGGCTTCCAAAATCTTCCATGCAGCCCTGCCGATGGAAGAAAATGAAAGTACCCTGACGATATTCATCACCAAGATTTTGAGCGCAGCCGATGAAATGGGGGTCAAATCTATAGCCATCCCGGCCATCGGCAGTGAAGAAGCAGATCTTGAAGATGACCTGCCGTTTCCAGTCATTGTTGCCGCAGGCTGGTTTAATGCCCATCCAAAATCAGAGTTGAATGTGACGATTACCTGCCGCAAGATAGATACGTATAAAAAGTTCGTTTCTTATCTGTTCAGTTAAAGCACTGTATTGAAAGAATTACCCCTGGAAAAAGAATCCAGTTATGGTTTGCATCCAATCGAGAAAATCGTGGAAAGACGCCTGGTTGAACATCAGGCGTTTTTTGGTGGAAGAAAAAGCTGAAAATAAGAGTCGGATCTGTCTCTGTACGGGCGGCTGTCGGGAAATCGATAACTGATCAACTGGCTGGAAATCAATAAGAAAGCAGTCAGAAATTTGCGGGAAGCAGGGAAGAAACAAAAAAGACCATGACCTGTAAAAGCCATGATCAAAGAGATGTGTTTTGAAAATCGGTGTGACCGGAATGCCAGTTCTGGTCTAAAGGTTGTAAACCAGACCGATGAATTCTAAAGGTTCAGAACTGTTGTTTTCCATGGAGTGGCACTGGCCATCTTCAATGGTGCAGATATCCCCCGGTGTTACTGTTGTCCGGCTGCCATCGTTATCAATGAATGTACCTTCACCTTTGAGAATATAGTAAGGTTCTGTTTCTCCTGTATGGCGGTGCCAGCCAATCGAGCAGCCGGGATCAAGAACGACGCGGGCATACAGACGACCGGCTTTTCCCAGTTCTTCTTTGGTCTGAATGTGATAGAGCTTAACGGTGCCTTTGCCGCCCATCAGGTTTTCAACAGGCGTGCAGACTTCTTTTCGAATCATAGTGTCTCCTTTTTTTCTGTAACCCCTGTATACATTATTCCTAAAAAAGCGCAAAAAGCCCCTATCAAACAAATTAGATATCATTTCTAGCTATTTATGCATCTAATATAGCTAGCTGATCTGGCGTCAAAGTTA
>CAJTLE010000166.1 GCA_910577085.1 uncultured Allobaculum sp.
CACTGGATCCGTCCAGTACGACCATGGCTGTTTCAGCTCCCGAAGCCCCATCCAAACGGACTTCAATTCAGGATTGATTGTTGAATCAATGCTGCTTTGTTATCCGTTTGGGTGGGGAGGTTCACAGACTTTCGCTGTGACGAATAGAGTTTGATTTGACGAGGTTCCAGACCATCATTGATGGTGATGGACGATGATGTTAGTGAGATGGCTTTTGGTGAAGTTGGTTTTGGATGATTCACTTTGTTTTGAATAAGGAGTACAAATCGATTTTGAGAGGAAGATCGGTCTGCACTCCTTTCGTTTTTGCCCCTCGTTGTTGATCTGAGTCTCTATTCTTCTGTTTGTGAAGCTGTTTCGTATTCTTCAGTTCGTTATCTGTTTCAGAACCTTCGGCTTGATGCCTATCTTGACTGTCTACCATGCGGGTTTTCCGATAGGTGACTAACTTACTGGTTTTGTTGATTGTCCTGTTCGGTTTTGTTCTGTCTTTCCTATATGTAATGGATATGCAATGGAGTATGCAATGAGGCAATGCCTGTGGTGGTACAGAAGGACGTGGATCAGGGCTTGAAACGATTAGAGCTATAAAAGATTGCAGGTATAAAAAGCAAGGAAATAGTGAAATGATGTATGGTACAAATACATGGATTTCGGTTAAAATATGGGTATAAAAACTGTTTTGGTTGACTTTTATCAACAAATTTCAGAATTTTCTCCTGATACACTTTCCGGATTTTGGGTAGATTTATTAATTGTTCGTCCGATTTTTATTCTGTTTGGAGTGATTGGGAAGAAGAGAGAATTGTCTAATCCAAATTTATCTTGGTTGGGATAAAATGATTTATTTTGAAGATGATAGTTGTCAAAATGAGTGTTTATCTCTTGCTCCTGAATAAGGGAAAGAGAAATATTAGCGTGATTAATGAGCAAATTGATAGACAATTATACGATAAAGTTCACATTCTTCGAAAGAAGCATCGAAAAACAATCTGGAATTTAAGAGAAAAATGTGTAAAAATTCGGGGCTAAAGGGTATACTAAAACAGTACAATCAATTGTATATATGTTGCATATCAATTGATGTGTCATTATTCGGCGAATGCCGACATATCTCATAAGGAGGATGAGCGAATACATGGTAGGAATTATTCTTGCTAGTCATGGAGAGTTCGCGAATGGAATCAAACAGTCTTCTGAAATGATTTTTGGGCCACAGCAGGATGTTCAGGCTGTGTGCCTGTATCCAAATGAAGGACCAGATGATTTCCGTAAGAAGTTGGAGGATGCGATTGCTACTCTGTCAGATCAGGAACAGGTAATGATCCTGTGTGATCTGTGGGGCGGTACACCATTCAACCAGTCCAGTGCATTGATGAAAGGGCATGAGGATACCTGGGCAATTGTTACAGGTATGAACCTTCCAATGATCATTGAAGCGTATGGACAACGCTTCGGCACTGAGAACGCCCATGAAATAGCTACTCACGTCTGCAAGACAGCTGAAGAGGGATGCAAAACAGTTCCTGAAAGCCTTCAGCCAGTCATGGAAGGAGCGGCTCCAGCACCTGCTGAAAAGCCAGCCGCTCAGGGTGCTATCCCACCAGGTACAGTACTTGGAGATGGCCACATTAAATATGCTCTTGCCAGAGTCGATTCCCGTCTGCTGCATGGTCAGGTCGCAACAGCCTGGTCGAAAGCAACAAATCCAGATCGAATCATTGTTGTATCGGATGCGGTCGCCAAAGATAAACTGAGAAAATCTCTGATTGAACAGGCGGCTCCTCCAGGAATCAAAGCCAATGTTGTTCCGATTAATAAGATGATTGAGGTCGCTAAAGACCCACGCTTTGGAGCAACGAAAGTTCTTTTGCTCTTTGAAAACCCAGAAGATGCGCTGCGCACAATTGAGGGCGGTGCTGACATCAAAGAAATCAACATGGGCTCCTTAGCTCACTCCAAGGGTAAGGTCGTTGTTAACAACGCAATTGCGCTTGGTAAAGAAGATGTTGAAGCGATTGAAAAGCTCAAATCCATGGGTATCAAGTTCGATGTCCGCAAAGTTCCAGCTGACTCGAAGGGTGACATGGATGCTCTGTTAGCCAAGGCTAAAGCAGAGTTGAAGTAACCAGGAGGATTTATGTCATTCAATTTTATTCAGATTATTTTAATCTTTATCATTGCCTTCCTGGCTGGATGTGAAGGAGTTCTGGATGAGTGGCAGTTCCATCAGCCGCTTGTTGCCTGTACTCTGATTGGTCTGGCTGCCGGAGGTCACAATGTTTCTACCTGTATCATGCTTGGTGGTCAGCTTCAGATGATCGCTCTTGGCTGGGCTAACGTTGGCGCAGCCATCGCACCTGATGCTGCTCTTGCTGCCGTTGCATCCGCGATCATCCTTATTCTTGGTGGTGGTACGCAGGGCGAAATCGGTACTGCGATTGGTTTAGCCGTACCTCTGGCTGTTGCTGGCCTGTTCTTAACGATGCTCGTTCGTACAGTTTCGGTACCTATCGTTCACCGTGAGGATGCTGCAGCAGAAAAAGGCGACTACAAAGCAATCGAAAGATGGCAGTGGATCGCAATCTGCTTACAGGGTCTGCGTGTTGCCATTCCAGCTCTTTGCTTAATGTTCATTCCTTCTCAGGCAGTTATGGATGCTTTAAAGATGATGCCTGCGTGGTTAACTGATGGTATGACCATCGGCGGCGGCATGGTCGTTGCGGTAGGTTATGCGATGGTTATCAACATGATGGCAAACAAAGAAGTATGGCCATTCTTCGCACTTGGTTTTGCACTGGCTGCTATCAGTCAGTTAACACTGATCGCTTTAGGTGTTATCGCAGTTGCGATGGCATTGATTTACCTGACTCTTTCTGAAAAGAGTGCTCCAGCAGGCGCTACCGGCACTGCTGTTTCCGGGGATCCTTTAGGGGATATCCTCAATGATTACTAGAGAGTAGGAGGCTGTTGTCATGGCTGATGAAAATACAAATGTTCAGAGTGGAACTGCCAAAAAAGTCTCTCTGGATAAGAAAACGCGTCAAAGCGTAATGTGGAGATCTGCATTCCTGCAGGGCTCCTGGAACTATGAACGTATGCAGAATGGTGGCTGGTGCTATGCGATGATTCCAGCAATCAAGAAACTGTATACAACACCTGAAGAACGTACTGCTGCTTTAAAGCGTCATATGGAATTCTTCAATACCCATCCATATGTAGCTGCTCCAATTATTGGTGTTACCTTAGCTCTTGAAGAAGAAAGAGCCAATGGTGCTCCTGTTGATGACACTGCGATTCAGGGTGTCAAAGTCGGAATGATGGGTCCTCTGGCTGGTGTTGGTGACCCTGTCTTCTGGTTTACTGTTCGTCCATTATTGGCTGCCATGGGTGCTTCGCTGGCAATGTCCGGCAACATCCTCGGTCCAATCCTGTTCTTCGTTCTCTGGAACGTAATCCGTATTGCTTTCTTGTGGTACACACAGGAATTCGGCTATGAAGCCGGTACTCGTATTGCCTCCGACCTGTCGGGTGGTATGTTACAGAAAGTAACCAAAGGCGCATCCATCTTAGGTATGTTCGTCCTTGGTGCCCTGATTGAACGCTGGGTTAACGTTACGTTCACTCCAGTGGTATCGACGGTTAAGCTTTCTGAAGGTGCCTACATTGACTGGGATAAACTTCCAGCCGGTGCCGAAGGTATCAAGCAGGCTCTGTTAGATCAGGCTGCTGGTATGTCGTTAACGGATACCAAAGTCACAACTCTGCAGGAAAACCTGAACTCCCTGATTCCAGGTCTGGTTCCACTGCTGCTGACTCTGTTCTGCTGCTGGCTGTTAAAGAAGAAAGTTTCGCCAATCGTTATCATCATCGGTCTGTTCGCTGTTGGTATCATTGGCCACTTAATCCATCTGCTTTAATCTGTTTGATGGTTCAAATTTTCGCGGTTCGCTTCAAAATCGAAGCGAATCGCGTTTTTTATTCGCAATCAACCACTGTTTTGTTTGTTTCCGGTTCGTTGTGGAAGATAATGGGATTTAAGCAAAAACCAAGAGGTGCTGAAATAAGAAAAACTGAAGGAAGAAATTCGAAGAAATAGAAAAATATATGGAATACAAGGAGGGGAATTATGGTCCAGTCAATAAACCACAGAGCGGACTTTGTAACCAAAGCGACATCCTTTCAGGGATTTGATGAATATGGCCAGATTATGGTGGGAGATCAGGGATTAGAATTCTACTCGGATCGCAACGTCAATAAGTATGTCCGCATTCCATGGAGCGAAGTGGATGTTGTTCTGGCTTCTGTTTTGTTTAAAGGAAAATGGATTCCAAGAATCGGAATCCGTACAAAAAAAGATGGAACATTCATGTTCGCTGCCCGCGAACCGAAAAAACTGCTCCATCATATTAATCAGTACATTCCGGCAGAACGCATGTATCGTTCCTGGACGTTCTTTGAAGTAGTGAAGAAGAACTTCCAGCGCCGTAAGGAAAAACGGAAAAACAAGTAAATCGGGGAGTTTATGTAAATGGCAATCAATCAACGCTGATTGACTGCCATTTTTTGTGTGACGAAAGCAGATGGGTCTCGCTGCCAGAAGTCTTTGAAAGCTTACAGGCGACAAAACCTCATGAAACCATAAATGTCTTACTTTCGTAAATTCCCTTTGAGAAGATCCTGAAGGGTAAGGGTTCCAGGCTTTTTCATATGTTAGGCAAGGATACCCCATCCAAATTGCTATGCAGTTTGGGTGGGGAGGAATTGCCGAATTGCTGTTTCTTTGATGTATCCGTCTGCTCTTTCCAGAAGAGTCAGTTTCCTCATTG
>CAJTLE010000167.1 GCA_910577085.1 uncultured Allobaculum sp.
TGTATGGATAGTTCGTCTCGGGAAAGACTCTTCCATCATACGGGAGATCTTTTCATTTTCAATCTTTCTTTTTCGATATCTCAAATTCAGCTATATCAGCAAATCCCACCACTTTTTACAGAGACCCAGAAAATCAATCTGGATAAGCACCAGATCCAGCTGTACATTACGCAGAACAAAAAGGAACTGCAAAAAATCGAAAGCCAGAAAAAGACCCAGGCGAAGTCGCGCCAGAACAGCAATCTTCCCATTGTCGCCCTGGCTGGCTATACGAACGCCGGTAAATCGACCATCATGAACAAGCTGCTTGAGCAATCAAGATCTGATCCAGAAAACCAGAAGCAGGTCTATGCGCAAGACCAGCTTTTTGCGACTCTGGACTCTTTTGTACGGCTGATTGATACTGATCCCGCATCACCGTTTTTATTGGTGGATACAGTTGGTTTTATTCAGGATCTGCCGCACGATCTGATCGAAGGATTCAAATCTACGCTTTCGAATTTAAAAGATGCAGATCTGATTCTGGAAATCGTCGATGCTGCCAATGAAAATCATGCCGGTCATCTTGAGACCGTAGCCAGAACCTTTGAGTCCATCGGTGTCAGCCAGATTCCGGTTGTACAAGTATTCAATAAGTGCGATCAAACCAGTTTTGCGCATCCCGAAGCTGATAATGATCGAATCTTCATTTCGGCCAGACAAGAGGACGATATCCAGTTTTTGCAGGAAGAAATTGTCAACCACCTATACGGAAAAGAAGTAACCGCCACCTTAGAACTTCCTTTTGAGAAGATGCACCAGCTTTACCTGATTCAAAAACATGCCCGGATTCTGGAAGAAACACCAACTGACGAGGGCGTGAGGCTGACCATCCGCTATCGGGAAAAGAATTTTCGAAAACTTGCTGGAATTTTCCAGAAATCCTGATCGGCAGTCTTCGCGGCAAGCCGTTGTTTTCTCCAGTAAATTTTTCATCATGCTCCACCTGGACATCCTTTATCTCTCGTTCAGGCAGTTTAAAAGGACAGCGTCGGCTGCCCTTTTTATATAGCTGATTTTCAAACAAAAAATTCAATGGAATCCTTCAATTCAATTGAAATGTTCGACCCTAAAAGAGTCAACGGACAGAACCACTGCCTGATTTCAGGAAAGATCACGGCCATTGGTAGCGATGACTTTCTTATACCAGTCAAAAGAGTCTTTCTTTTCCCGGTGCAGATCACCATTGCCGTCGTTATCTTTATCGACATAGATAAAGCCATAACGCTTTTTCATCTCGCCTGTAGAAGCAGAAACCAGATCTACGCACCCCCACATTGTATAGCCAAGCAAATCTACACCATCTTCAATGGCTTCGCCCATCTGCTGAATATGGGAGCGCAGATAATCGATTCGGTAGACATCATGGAACTTGCCATCTTCGCTGCGAACATCGATTGCACCCAATCCATTTTCAACGATCATTAAAGGGATGCCATATCGGCCGTAAACATCATTGAGATACCAGCGCAAACCTTCCGGATCAATCTGCCAGCCCCAGTCAGAGGCTTTAAGATATGGATTTTTGACACCGCCCATAATATTGCCTTCTGTCGTTTTGCCGCCACGGGTAGAAGCAACTGAAGACATGTAATAGGAGAAAGAATAGAAGTCTACCGTTCCCCGTTTGAGTTCGATTTCATCTTCTTTGGTGATATCCAGATGGATATCGTTGTCTTTGAAGAATCGCTTAGCAAAATACGGATAGCTACCGCGAACCTGGACATCACCACAGAAGTAGTTGCTCATATTGTTGCGATTCTGGGCCTGCAGCGCATCTTTTGGATTACAGGTTTCTGGATAGGCAACCTGTCCGGCAATCATGCATCCAATCACAAAATTTGGATTGATGGCATGGCCAATCTGGACAGCTTTGGCGCTGGCAACAAACTGATGGTGTAACGCCTGGTAGCGGCGCTGCAGTTGTTCATGCGATTCATCGCCATCAAAAGACATTTCATCATGTTCAGGAACCATGCCTAAAGACATGATGGTTCCGAAGGAAAAGGTTCCGGCATTGATTTCATTAAATGTCAGCCAGTACTTTACTTCATCCTTATATTCCATAAAGCAGGTTTCGGCATAGCGCACGAAGCAGTCAATGACTTCCCGGCCAGCCCAGCCATTGTATTTGAGTGTCAGCGCCCATGGCAATTCATAGTGGGACAGCGTAACCAGCGGTTCAATCCCATACTTTTTGCATTCCGCAAACACATTATGATAGAAGTCAATTCCTTCCTGGTTTGGTGTTCTGTCGTCCCCATTAGAGAAAATTCGGCCCCAGTTGATGGACAGACGGAAAACATTGAAACCCATTTCAGCCATCAAGGCAATATCTTCTTTGTAATGATGGTAGAAATCTACCGCTTCATGACTCGGATAGTAGATATCCTTTTCGATTTCTCGAGTCCAGCGTCGTGGCGTATTCACTGTGCCGCCAGTCAGATGGTCAGGAACTGACTCTCCTTTGCCCCCTTCTAACCAGCCGCCTTCATACTGGTTGGCCGCAGTTGCTCCACCCCATAAAAAGCCGGCTGGAAATTCATAAACTTTGTTTTCGCTCATCGTACTCTCCTTGCATTTTGCTCTCTTTGTTCATCCCCGATTGGCTGAGATGCATTATCAAGATCAGCTCATCGGGTATGAATTCTCATCTACTTCATTAAAGGGCAGGTTTTGAATCTTGTCTATAGCAGTATTTATTCATTTTTAGCAGATAATTTTTATCTATCAAAATAATCAAATAGATAATAGATTTCTATTCAATAAATCTGATAGAAAAAATTTTTCTATCTATGATATCCAACAGCAAATTATTTTTTATCGCCAATATCTGATAGAATAGGATCTAGTAACAGGTATAGACAGGCAGAAAACACTTTTCTGCTCCCTCTGCCCGTCACTTTCGTGCTTGGCCTCTGGGCTTGATGACCGAAGATAAGGAATCGACTATGTATGGAACGCGAAAATCGGACTCTTGAATATAAAGCAGATCTTACAAAAACGTATTTAAAGACAGTCAGTGCCTATGCAAATTATGGAACTGGAAAAATCATGTTTGGAATCTCCGATGACGGAAAGCACATTGGAGTGGACAATCCTGTGGAAACCGTTCTGGCACTTGAAAACCAGATTAATGACAACATCATTCCCAATCCATCTTTCCAATTTTCGATCGGAATGGATAACGTCATTACTCTGGAAGTACAGCGTGGACACAACACTCCCTATTGTTATCGTAATAAGGCCTATAAGCGAAATGACTCCTCAACCATTGAAGTGGATTCGATCGAATTCAAAAATCTTGTTCTTCGCGGGACCAATCAGACCTTTACCGAAATCCCATGGGCGAACCCAAATCCAGATCAGAATCTGACTTTTCAGAGCTTTGAAAAGCATTTTCGTGATCGCTTTGGAATTGATCCTGAATATCCTCAGACTATGATCACTCTGGAAGTCTATTCCAAAGAGGAGGGCTATACCAACTGTGGGGCAATGTTGTCTGACCAATGTCCTTTTCCAGGAATTGATATCGTAATCTATGATGAATCCCATCGACTCATTAAAAATCGGATTTGTTTAGAAAAAATGTCCGTTCTTGAAATGATTGATCAAGCCGTGGATTTGTTTCCCCAACAATATTTTTACGAAGCAGTCCGGGGATTACAGCGCGAGACTGTTGAACTGATTCCCCTTCTAGCCTTTCGGGAAGTATTAATCAATGCAGTTGTCCATCGTGAATGGCAGATCAACAGCTCAATTCGCATCGAGATGGATCCTCATTCCGTTACGGTTCTTTCTCCCGGAGGATTACCCGCTGGCATGACTGAAACTGACTATCTTTCCGATCAGCATCTTTCTATTTTGCGAAATAAAACGTTGGCATTAGTCTTCCTCAAGCTTGGATATATTGAAAACCTCGGCTCTGGAATTCCCTTTGTTCTCGATCAGTACCGCCAATCCGTAAAGAAACCTGAATTCATTGTGAAAGAAAATTCAATTGGAATCACTCTGCCTGCGCTTCAGCAACAGCCGGATTTAAGAGGCGATGAAATGAAACTTTATCAGTTAATCAAGATGTATCAACCAGTTTCCTCCACTGAATTGTTAAAAGTGTCCGGACTGAGCCGAACCAAACAACTGAGTCTTCTCAATGCCTTGACGGAAAAGCAACACATTGAAAAAACCGGTAGTGGAAGATCAACCAAATATCATATTCCATCTTAATCAGACTTCGAAGAGTCCGAACAACAAAAAAATCCCTGAAGAATACTGGATTTCTCCTTTATTCTTCAGGGATTTAACTTTGTCTGGCGACTTCCTATTTTTGCTTTTACACTATCGTCGGCGTTCAATGGCTTAACTACTGTGTTCGAGATGGGAACAGGTGTGACCCATTGGCTATCGTCACCATACCGGTCTGTCTTACGACTTAACCATTTTATCTCATGGATCTTTCAAAAACAAACACCAGCTTCAACATAACTTCCGTTTCAAACAGTTATGACTTTACTTCGTTCATGAAGAGTAGAGATTGCTTGTGGCTTTCTTTTCCTCTCCATGATTCTTACTATCAGAGCTTTCACTCTGTATCTCGTTATCTTAGATTAAGCTTTCGACCGATTAGTACTGGCCAACTTCATTACTCACGTAACTTCCATCCCACAGCCTATTTCCTTGTAGTCTTCAAGGGGTCTTAT
>CAJTLE010000168.1 GCA_910577085.1 uncultured Allobaculum sp.
TTTACGCCTCCTAGTTATGATTACAATAACATAACCGATATGAGATTGGTATATAATCTTTAACGATCGAAACTAATAAGCTTAGTTCTCCCTAACCCACTCTCAAGTGTCAAAACCTCATTTGCCTTAATGTCATTGAGATGTACCACTAGGGACAATAACCAAAAATGCTACAGACAAACTCACCGTGAATTAGGCCGTGTTACTTAATTAGTAACATGAATGATGCAAACTTATTTGTTCGCCAAAATTATTAGTGCTGAAAACTACATTTACGCAAGATCCGTTTTATGAGTTATAAAAATCGAACAAATTGAATATCAGTTCTTTAACATTTTCCTGCAATGCCCAGATCCAACCGATTTATAACTTGTATTATCTACATTTAAAAAGAATTTGATCGGAATCATCCGCATAAGAAAGGAGAATCGATTATTATGATTCTTGGAAAAACTCTGCTGGCAGTAACGCTCTTGACTGCCCCAATGCCCACTATCAACCCTGTATCACCATTAAGCCCTGTTACACAGGAAGTCCAGCCAAGACTATTTGGGACTTTGACAAGTGGATGGCTTACTTCTACAGATGGTAACGTACAAGTGAAAGTTTCCTATACCCATGAATTAGCAACTAACCGTATTGTCTACATTAATTCGATAGTCGCTTGTAGGTATTCTAATGGTGCGGTGGTTAGTCAATATTGGTTGATTGACTCTTCTGTTAGCGGAAACACTGCTGTTATTAATGTTGGCTATCTTGCAGCTGACTCGTCAACTAGATTAGGGGTTTTTCACCTTATTGTATAAGTCCTGCTCAACAAATCTCCACTGTCCTTAGAGGCACATTCTAAAGAGTGTAATGATGTTAGATAGTATATAGTGATTAATATATTTCGAAATAAAATATATAAATTTTAATATTGATTTATATAAAATTGTAATATCTACTTTGAGATTCTGGTTTCTTAGCCAAGAAGGTGAGGAGAACGTATGAAAGGAAAAAAAGTTTAATCATCATCGCTTCGTTAGCTGTTGTGCTGCTGCTTGGACTTGGAATTATAATGAATGGAGGAATCCGGCAGTCAAAAAATGAATCTCTCAAACCCAGCCTCCATGGATCATGGAATCCCGAGGGGACTATTTTTATCTGGATTTCATTCAATACGCTGTATTCGAAACTGCCGGAAGGACAATTCGAATATTTTTATTACGATGGATCGATTGATGAAGTAAATCGTTCTGATTCAGAGGTAAAGGTATCTTCTGGAGAAGGGGAAGGGCATCTGGATGAGAGTACGCAAGAGGTCTTTCTTGACTCTGGTATTCTTGCTAATGAATCTTTCAAGCTTGATTCAGAAGGAAAGCTTGTCAGGCAAGGGAATGGCCAAGCCTTTAATAAATTTGATGATAGCTATGCAACAGTCCTGACAAGCGATACAGAATAATCGTTTTCGTCCATGACTGAGACATTTGCCCTGTGGCGTTCGAAAGTCAAAGTGTATTTGGAATGGCAGGCTCTTGATCTTTATGTGGTTTTTCTACCATATAAATGGTCAGGAGCTTTTTGTTTTTGCGTTTTTGAAAAGTTACTCAGAAACCAGAACACATTCAGGCTGGTGATTGATCAGATATCGGAATCGTCTTTTCATGACCAAAACGAAAAAAACATCGAGGGTATGTTTTGTTTTTTGGTTGATTTATCTATACTTTTT
The DNA here is from genome assembly GCA_910577085.1 of uncultured Allobaculum sp. Taxonomy (GTDB): domain Bacteria; phylum Bacillota_I; class Bacilli_A; order Erysipelotrichales; family Erysipelotrichaceae; genus Allobaculum. The sequence goes on from CAJTLE010000168.1 coordinate 1,712, forward strand.
GTATGAAAATACGAATTTTAGTGTGTGAAGATGATCGTAATCTAAATCAAAAGATTCAATCATTGTTAGTCAGTCATGGATATGAGGTGATCAGCTGCCAGACGATTGATCAGTTGTGCGAAAAGGCAACTGATCATATCGATCTTTTTTTGCTGGATGTGCATATGAATGGAGAGTCGGTTTTTGACTGCCTGAACTGGATTCATGGCTTCAGTGAGGCACCAATTCTGCTGTTGAGCGCAGATCTGGAGGAGTCCAGTATTCTGGAAGGATACCGGTTGAATGCGGATGAATATATTGAAAAACCAGTCCGGCCTCAGATCCTGCTGGCCAAAATCAATGCCGCGGCAAAACGCGCAGGCTTGCTTCAGGAGACCATCGAAAAAGAAGGCTGGCTTTACAATGTTGAGGAAAGAAAACTCACCAGTGATCAACAGAAAACCATTCAGTTTTCCGTCCCGGGAGCTGTTCTGTTTAAAAAATTGTTTCAATCCTATCCTGCGGTTGTATCCAAGGAAGTTTTAAAAAGTCTGATTTCTGAGGACTGCACGGATGGGTCTTTGCGGGTTCGGTTTGCGGAGCTTCGAAAACAGCTGCCTGATCAGATAGAAATCACTAACCTTCGCGGCAAAGGATACCAGCTGGTTTTGAATCAACGGGATTTGGGCGATGAATAAGAAATCCGCCAAAACAATCTTCCTGATTCTTCTTTTGCTGCTTGCTGGGATGATTATCCTCATGCTGACCGGGATCGTTCTCTGGATTCTATCCATGTTTAACCGGGAAACAATTTTTATGGGCCTTCAGACTTCGGCAGCCCAACGGCAGGCAAATCTGGCCAACTGGTTTGGCCAGAGTGGAAGCTGGATCCAGACTCGCTACTTGTTTGAGCAGCTGGTTCAAAGCCCAGTCGTTTTGCTGGGGCTGGTTCTGGCTATTCTCCTTATATTTCTGCTGATGTTCTTTCTGATCCGGACATTTAAGCAAATTGATCAGGAACAGAAGAACATTCAGTTGTATTTGGTTGAGGATGAAAAGACAGTGCCTGATCTTGATCTGTTATCGATTGGTCGGGATCTTCAGTCCTTTAAAAACCTGAATGAGAAAAAGATCAGCCTGGAAAAAGAAAGAGCCCAGCATAAGAAAATCCAGTATGAAAATATACTGCACCAGGTGCGTTCATCCCTGAACAGCCTGTATTTTATTGCGGATGAATTGCCAGATCCTTCCATGAAGGAGGAACTGGCAGAAGTTGTTGACAACTGCAATTCTCTGATTCGCAGCAGCCTGATTGATTCCGTTTATGGGCAGGCGAGTCTGAAGCAGATCCTGGAGCTGACCATTCAGAAGAAAAAACGGGAACTGGAACATAAGAATTTATCGATGGATATCTCAATTGAAACAGATGCTCAAATTGTCTGTGATGCCACCTGGATTGGACAGTCTCTGGAAACCATATTGGCTAATTCAATTGAGGCAGCTCCCCAAAACAGTCAGATCCAAATTCGGGTTCTTCGACTTTCAACGAACATCCAGATTCAACTGATCAACCAATTTCTGAATGAATCGTTTCTTGAGACCGGAAACCCCCGACGATACCAGTCAAAGTCTGCTGAAAATGGCCATTTTGGAATTGGTCTGGATATTGTTCGAGAGACGATGACTGCCCATCATGGAAAATTTGAAGCCTTAACAACAGAAGGAAAAGCCATTGTTAAATTAACCTTTCCCATCCATGACCTGGAATCGGGCGGAGTTTCTTGATCAGGTTACTGTTCACACCCCTTTGGAATAGTCTGGAGAATGGTATTTTTAATATCCGCTTTGTATAAGGATTGTGATTAAACGGATACGGATTGTCGAACGACTATCTTCACGAAAAGAGTCTTCTCTTTTCAAGCCAATATGAATTCACAGGTATTGAGTAACGAATGATATTGTGATCACCATTTTCTATATTCAAAACAATCAAAACAGTATATGATTGGAATCGTTCTATTACGTCGCGGTCCATATGGACTGTGTGGATTGAAACTTGATCAGGCTGACATGATTTGAGCAGATAAAACCCATGCCCTCAGACATACTATAAAATCCTGTAAAATAGGTATGCTCTGATCAGAAAAACTAAAAGCAGCCTCTTCCCTTAAAGCCAAATGGCAGGGAAGAGGCCGCTGATTACGAATGCGGGAAGGAATAGTTTTGTGATGGGAATATAACTGTTAGAATGACAGACTTGTTTTGCAAAGCCGATTATTAACAGTGATAGTTCATGTAATGCATATTTGCCTTGATCGTTTGATCAACTAACTAATCGGTATATGTCTATCTGTTCAAAATCAAAGGCAATAAAAACATTCCAATTATAAAACCGGCAATAAAGACAAGGGTATATTTCGTTGTTTTATTCATATTCATATTCACCTTCTATCAGTTCTGTTTAAGCATCTTTCTTTTGGCTTAATAACGATGCTGGCAGGACTGTTTATTTTACAGGGTACTTAAATAAAGACAGTTACTCTGCCAATCCTTAAATTTTTTTGATTAGTATTCACTTCGTTAGAAAAAGAGTTAGTCTTTAAACGCTCATCAATGGCAATCTCTTAGGTTGATGGGATACTTTCCGGAGAATCAGTGGTTAGTGGGCTTGTTTGAAGAGAACCTAACAATAGACAAACGTACCGAAAGGAATAAGCATAAAGCAGAATTAAATTCATGCATTTATACATCTATCGCAAAACTAAAGAATGTTTTATGTTTATCGGCACGGCTTGATTATTCTAATCCTGAACAATTCATCAAAACCGACAAATGGCCGGAAACACCTTTAAAGAACGTGTTTCCGGCCATCTTATTTTCCACCAAACGGGTGAGTGTAAATCGTTCATCAATCCTGTACAATATTATTCACCCTAAACAACAAAGAAAGGATTTTGAACAATGACACACACCCTGAACAATAGTATGGCCGGTTTTATTCCTGAATGCAACATTT
>CAJTLE010000169.1 GCA_910577085.1 uncultured Allobaculum sp.
TTAGAAATTACACTTTTTCGTCATGCTCTTTTGTTTTTTAGTTCTTATGGCTAACTGCTTATCTTTCATATTTCACGCCCAAGTTGGTTCCGAGGCTAAAGGACATCACCTTAACTTAATGACATTGTCTGACGTTCTATTCTTCAGGGCTCTGTTCTCCGATGTTTTGTTCTTTGCAATCCAAGCCTGGTTCTCAGGCCCCCAGCTTTCTTCTCTGGCTGCTCATTCCACAAAAAAGGACTGCTTCTTCAATCGGAGATCAAAGAAGCAGTCCTTGCTTGTTTTTGTATGCTCAGGTTTAAATCTGGCTCAGTTTGAATAAGATTCAGTCCATTCCGTCTGGACTGGATTCAGTCTGTTTTTCAGTGCTGGACGCTACTCATTGTTTTGAGCGTTGTGGACGTCTTCAGACATATCTGGCTGAGTGCTTGTGTCGTCACCTTCAGATGGCTGGGTAACACCCTGTCCTGGATTGACTGGTGCATCTGGTCCTGGAACCAGTTCCTGGGTTCCTGTTGTCAGGAAGTAGACTTTGTTTCCGCAGTCATCAACGCCCTCTAAATAATAGAAGTAGTTGTTTGGAGACTGTTTGTTCCAGTTGGTTCCGGCATTGTACAGATCCGAGAAGGTCCGATAAACGGAAGTGCCGGCTGGCTGGTTGGAAATGGTGCAAGCCGTTGGGTTGTTTGGGGTTGTTGTTGATGGATCTGTTACCTGGTTATTGTTTGTATCCGGAGTGGTGACATCACCGCCTGTCGATGGATCGGTTGTGGTGTCATCCGGAATGGTTGTGTAGTCCTGGCTGTTGGCATTGGCATCACTGGCCAGAGCCTCGTCATCGTCACTGTCGGATGGAACGAGTTCGTTGTCGAACTGGTCAGTCGATTTGATTGGGGTATTGTTGCCAACAACATTGATCGTAACTTCCAGAGAGTTGGAGTTTCCGGATTTATCGGTTGCGATCAGAGTAATCGGGTATGTGCCAACTTTATTGACGTCAAAGTCACCGTCCACACTGAGGGTTACCGTGTCTTTATCGGTTGTGCGATAGACTTTGGAGAAGTCAAAGTTTGTGGTTCCTTTTGGAATCGTCACGACAGCCGCCGGGGAGACGAATTCTGGCATGACGGTATCTTTAACGGTCAGCGTAACCGGATATTTCTGTCCTTTGTAGTTGAGATTGATCGTATAGGTGCCTGTTTCCAGAAAGTCTTTGTTGGCAGTGCTGACTGTTTCGGAAAAAGCGTTGTAGTTATATTTAGAGTTTGTCATCAGATCAGAATCAACCGTGATTTCATCAAGCACAGTCTGGGATGGCTGTTCGAGAAGATAATCTGATGCTTTTAAAGATACTGGCTCACCGAGCTCTACCGTCTTGGTAGAAACGACTTTGAGGTCGCCTTTGGAGTTGCCTGAGCAGCCAAACAAGCACTGGCTGACCAGAACTGCACCGGCCAGGCTGGAAAGCAATTTCTTCAGTTTCATATGTACCTCGTTTCAAATTCAAAGTAGTATTGTACTCGTTTTTTGTGGGAATCAAAACCTCCAGGCAAAACTTCCCCTTTGCACGTGTGGGGAATCAGTTCCATCGTCTTCATGATACGCCAATATGGCAACTGAGACGATCTTACAAAGTCTTAATCATTGACCACCCGATATTTTCGGATATAAATGAAATCAAAAAGAATGGAATGGAGTGACTAAACGAATAAAATATGAATATTTACCTTGATCTGTTCTGGACCTTTTTCAAGATCGGCCTGTTCACTTTTGGGGGTGGACTGGCAATGCTTCCTATGCTGGAAAAAGAGGTCGTCACCAATAAGCATTGGGCAACCTATGATGAACTGGTGGACTATTACGCCATCGGGCAGTGTACACCAGGCATCATCGCAGTCAATACTGCCACATTTGTCGGATATTCGCAAAAAAAGATCACCGGCGCCATTGTCGCGACAGCCGGTATTGTTGCCCCTTCACTGGTCATCATCCTGCTGATCGCTTCCCTGTTAACTTCCTTTGCCGATCAGCCGATCGTTCAGCACGCGTTAGCCGGCATCCGGATTGCGGTGTGCGTTCTGATTGGTCAGGCTGTCATCCGGCTTTATCGCAAAGGGGTTAAAGACGTTTTTGGAATGATCCTGTTTGTGATTGTCCTGGCACTGACTTACTTCAATCTGATTCCGGTTTCCGTTGCGGTCATCGGAGCTGCGGCAGCTGGAATTGTCTATTGCCTGATCGTCCTTAAAAAGACCGGCAAAGATCCGGCAGCCAGAATGGCTGGCTCGGGGCTGCCCCCAAAAAAGAATGAAGCGCAATCGGCTTCTTCTGCTTCTGGAAATGAATCCACCAAAGGAGGCCAGTGAAGATGAGTTCTGTTTCCCTGTATCTGATTTTATTCTGGGAATTTTTCAAAACCGGCCTGTTTTCGGTGGGCGGTGGTCTGGCCACGATTCCTTTTCTGTATGAAATGATGGAAAAGTATCACTGGTTTACCCAAAGTGATCTGCTCAACATGATCGCGATCTCGGAGTCGACGCCAGGTCCGATCGGGGTCAATATGGCGACCTATGTCGGCTATCACGTCACAGGCGGAAGCATTTTCGGAGCCGTCATTGCGACTGTCGGACTGGTGCTGCCCAGTGTCATCATTATCTGTATCATTGCCCGCGTACTCAAAGCCTATCGGGACAACGAGTATGTCCAGCAGGCTTTCTATGGTCTTCGTCCGGCAACCTGTGGATTGATTTTATCGGCCGCCATCGGTGTCTTTGCGAGCGTTCTGTTTCCTGGCAATGCCCTGGTCTTTGATGGCTCTTTCTGGATCAATGTTAGTCTGATGGCTTTAGCTGCCCTGTTTGCCTGGAAATTTGAAAAGCTTCACCCGATCGCTTTAATCTGCATCTGTGCCGTGGTCGGCATTGTCTTACAGCTGTAAGACAGATTCTTTTTTACCTTCGATCTTCATGGCATAAAGACCATAAAGAAACAAAAACTGACTGCCTCTGAAAACAGGAAACAAGCGGAAAAACCTCTTTCAAATCAGGTTTTTCCGCTTGTTTTGCCTTTTCGGTTATTTTCTGGGATGCATGCCGGCGTTGGCCATCGCATCTGCCTGGGCCTGGAAAAGAGCAAGCGCCTGGCCAAGGCTGACCTGGTCCAGACGGTGCAGATAGTCGAGACTGACATTGGCGCCATGAACACTCAGATCACTGAACTGAATGGCCACAAACAACAAATCACTCTGGTTGACGCCATAAAAGACCGTGCAGGGATCGTCAGCTGAACTCTGTTCGATCTGACCTTCGATGATGGCTAAAAGATCATTGGCAGGCGCGTACAAAGCCGGATACTGATTGAGCGTGCTTAAAACCGTATTCCAGTCCAGTTCCTCGCCTTCGTCCGTTTTGATCATCTTTTCAATCGTTTCTGCATCCAGACCACTCTGTGCGGCCAGATCGCTGACAGTAAAGCCATTCTGGGAAAGTTTCTGTTCAATCCACTGTCCATTGATTTTCATTTTGTTTCCCCGCTTTCAAGATCCGCTTTTTCGGATCAAGGTCAGTCTAACATCGAATCTGAAAGCCTCTGTTTCTAAAGCCTGAAGACAGGCCGTGCATCCTTTGAAATCTCTGCCAAGAAATCAGGCTTAAAACCGCTGTTCCTGCAAAGTGCAAAGCCATAATTTTTCCCTTTCAGTCCGCCTGTTTCCATCCGCTTTTTGGGCTTGTTGGATCAGTTGAACCTATTGAACGTGTTGAATGTGTTGGAGATGTTCAGCGGTTATTGGCTCCCTCCATTGCAGGGCTGTCCAGCCCGGTTCTTTCTTTGACGAAAGTATCCTGCTTTTCAAGATTGGAAACGTTGCATTTCGTTTCTTTGACATAGTGGTGGACAGCCGCACTGTTGCGATATTTGTTATGGATCACCAGATAATAAATGAAGCCCGGAAGAAGCAGCAGCCAGGGATACCATTGTCCCTGATCGAAAACAGTAAAATGCAAAATCAGCGCCGCGATCAGCCCCACAAGCTCGATTGCAGCCGAAAACAAGAGCAGTTTTGGCTTGTAGATGGGAATACTGCCCATAGTTTCTCTGGTCCTTGCATTAACGGCTACATAGTGAATGATTTTCTGATCATTCTTTTCTTCCTGGAAACTGTACAGCCATACCGGAAGATAGGCTGATTTCCACTGGCGGCCTTTAAAAACCAGGCTGCACGAATCCCAGCGCACGCCGCGGTCATATTGCGAAATCGTTTCGTTTACCCGATCTTTTGCGATCTCTTCACATTGCTTCTGGACGACAGGGGACAGTTGCTCCACATTCACGTCCCTTTTTTCTGAGGTATAGCCATGCAGATAATTGGCATTCCATCGCACACAGTTTTCCGTGTCAAAAGGCATAATCGAGTTAATGATATTGTTGGTCCGCTCGCGGGAATGGACATCCAGTTTGTCCTGGCTGGACTCAACCCTTCGTTAAATGAGGTTGTTTTATCCCCGATAGGATAAAACGGTTACATCCCTGTCTGCGAACAGTGTTCGGCATTAGCCGGCGGGAGAAGGGTTAAGATACAAGATCCTTATCTAAGCCCCGCT
>CAJTLE010000170.1 GCA_910577085.1 uncultured Allobaculum sp.
AAACCCCTTGCGTGCTCCCAGAACCTGTGAAAAGCCAGTCTTGCGAGCGAGGCGACAGAAGGAAGGGACAGCGACCGCTCAAAGGGTGTTTTTGTCAGGTTTACCCACCTGAAGTGCAATAGCCTCATTTTTTTGTTATTGATTTATATACTCTCTTTCCATTGAGTCTTCCTAGCAATTGAACGTCATTCGATCCTGAGAGTTCCTTACTAAATGCTTCAGGAACTTTTTCAAACAAGTTGGAAGCTATCATATTTCCTGTACCTGAACCAACTTTTGATTTAGCCATAGGAAAATCACGATAGAAATCTTCTGAAAATCGATACAAACCACGATTAGAGACAATTGAAGCAATATTCTGTTTATCAACATCTACACCTGATTTAACTTTTTTCAAAATTGAGTTTAGTTCAGGAAATGCGGTGAAAGCTTCTATAGCTCCATAATTATTATTTTTATCTCTAAATGTAATTGCCACTCCGCCTTTAATGTCAGTATTTGGAAAAACAGTAGAAGCATCTGGAATGTAATCTAATACTTTAAAGTGTTTATCAGCAAGTCTTTCCTTATTCCAATCTTTTGGGGTCTGACCAGCATTGAATAAGAAACGAGCTGGAGTAATCAATTCAACTCGATCTGATATTTTAAATGCAGCGTCCATGAATTTGTTATAAATTGGGGGCTTTCGAGTACTTAAAGCACTATCCTCTTGATAAGGCGGATTACCTATCACTACATCAAACTTTTTCTTGCCCATATCGGTACCTTCTTTCGTTTCGATCTCTTTACATATAATTGTCTTTTTTGCTCTCCACTTTCTAACCTGGCAAAGCGGAGCTTTTTCTTCTTGTTCCTCTTCGATATCGAACAAAGTCATTTGTTCGACCATTGGCTGTGGTACTCCGAGCGGAACTGTTCCACTTAGTCCGTCCATCTGCCAAAAGTTCCAGGTAATGATATTTGTGATCGCTGTTAGAAGACTTTGGTCTGCCTCTTTTTTCCAGATATTTTGGTAATAGTCCAAGAAGGTCATGAGCAAGTTGATTCGTCCGATCAACAGATTATCGCCCTGATACTCATAACCATATACACTTTCAAAAGCACGTTTGGTCCACTTCAACCAGTCTTCTGCATTATCTGTGTTCTCTGTAACTACACGCAGTTTGCGATCGAGAACTCCCATTCTTTCTTCAATGGGGATGATCTCTCCAGTTGATGCGTTGTAACGTGAAACGATAAACGGTGCTTCGCCACAGGTAATTTCCAGGACTGAGCGGTCAATGTAGTCCTGCCATTTCTTTTCTTTGAAATCGATTTTTTCTTTTCTTGTTATCCAGGATTGCCTTCCTTCAACGTTAAACACGTCTGGTCTGCCAAACCACTCTTCATCGAGGTGATTGATCATCTTATTCACAATCCATGAGGGCGTGAATACCTCTGCTTTGGCTTTCGTTCTTTGCTGCTGAGTCTCTATTGCTTTGAATGCCCGCGGCTGGATAAGAACTGGATTCATTCCCTTGAGAACCCCTGTTGTGATTTCAAAGCGATCACAGTATTTGGGTCCATATTCGCTGTAACCATCCGTTGCCCAGATAATTTTCTTTCCAGTCGTTTTATCAACCAGGAGTTTTTCCAAGACCATGTTGAGAGGATATTTTCGAAACTCAATGATTTTTTCCATTTCCAGTACCTCCAGCTTCATCATTTGATTTGCTCTTTAGCACCCATTATAAAGGAAGAAACGATCCTGAGGTCGAGGCGTTAGGAGTTCTTGACTATCTGATCTATCTTGTTTAAACACAGTCGGTCATGACCCAAACATACTTGTAGCAAGAATATCAAAATTGATTTATCAACGATGCTGGTATAAAGATGCCCTTCTTTACCTGAGACCCGATTCGTTGTACTTTCCATCGGAATTCTTTGTGATTACAGCAACTATTTTAGTTGACAAATCCCATATTCAAGAAGAATTATACGTTCTTTTATTGTAAAGCTGCATAAGTTATTGATTTCAAAAATTATTTGTACCTTTTTGTGAGGTTTTTGTGCTTATCATTTGTGTTTTTAGAGGATGTATTATAATCAAATTTCCGAATGAAGAATTTAACAAACGGTAGTGCAAATGATAGATCCGCCATTTTTGAGCAGCATTTTAATGCTTGTGGTCGATATACAGTAGCCAAAACGAAAAATACCCCTGAGCTCAATAGATTCAATTGACTATTTTGCTCTGGGGCAGACGGTCTACATCACACAATTATCTAAGATGGCAATCCAAGTAATTCCATGATGTCATATAATGATTTAATTCTTCTACAAGTGCATATCGAGTGGATAAACCTGAAAAAAACTCTTTGAATAGTCATTATCCCTTCCTTCTTCCAAAGCCAGGTGAACCCCACTGGTGACTCGAGCCGTCCTAGTCAAATGGGGATCTTTCTCCTTAGCTTTCTGAACACCAGAAAGATGGATCCGATCGTTCGCTCTCCAGTCGATTCTCATTTGCTCACAGACCGGCTTTTTAGGCTGATGAATAGCGAGATAAGCCGCTTTATCACCATAATTTTCATGACAACTCAAGTTTTATGGTAGGCTTATTTTTAATCACTCACGCCAAAATGTCTAAAAACATATAGGGAGAAATGCAAGCTCTTTGAGAATTAAAAGAGGCAGCATTTGAAATCCTATCTGACTGTGAGCAGCGGGCGATACATATAATATTATAAGGAGAGGAAATTTATGGGTATCATGAACAAACTGGGTAGCAACCTGGCGCAGGGGCTGATGGGCAACCTGTCAGAACAGTCTGTTGAAAAACTGACCAGTGAGTATGCTCCCTACCTGATGAATGGCGAAACCATTCAGTCTGGCTTTACGCTGATTCGCGATGCAGTGATCTTCACCAATTTCCGGATCATTTATGTCGATAAACAGGGCGCAACCGGACAGAAGACAAGACTCAATACGATTTATCTGGATTCCGTGATCAATGTGTCTGTAGAAACTGCCGGATTTGGAATTGATGACAGCGAGATCAATATCGAATACATCACTTCCCCGTATTACAAAGTCAGCTCCGGTGTTTCGACCGATTCACTGAAACTGGAATTTCCAAAGCGATATCCGATTCAGGATCTCTACAAATGGCTTCAGGAAACTGCATTCGCCAACCACACTCGAATCAATCAGTAATCATTACAACAAGCAAAAGGGCTGTCCCATGCTGGAATTTGTGTTTCCAGTTTAGGACAGCCCCAATTTGTTTTACGATGATTCTTCCGAATCAGTCAATTCATCGCTATCGTTCCTGTGCGCCCAGTTATAAAAATCACGAAGAGGATGCCAGTTTCTTGTCAGATAAGATACCGGAATGCAAAAGGGCGCAACGATAAGAAAGGTATAAAAATAGGTAAGCTCCCCGGTTCTTCTGTAGTAGAGAAAAGAAATGGCGGAAAAAATGATGCTCCAGGCGACTACTTTGATCCAGAATTGTTTCATTTTAATCTCCCTTCCAATTTGGCGATGGCGTGTTGACAGGTTACTCATGGCTGATCTGATCATTGACCATCGCTTTTTCCATCCTCTTGTTGATGGATTGAGTCCCTCCATGAATCTTCTGCCTGAAAGCTGGTCGTGTCTGTATTTCCATCCTATTACAAATATCAATTGGGATGAAATTGTAATTTTAAATTCAGCACTTGTTCGAATAGTCAGATGGTAGAAGAAATAGGTATCCAGGAGTCTTTCTTGGAAAGTAGAAAAAGTAAGACCCTATTCGGCTGTCTGATCAACTGCTTTTTTCAATAGGTAGGGCTGGTTTTACCTGTCAGTTGGTGCCCCAAAACCAAAAGATCCCCCACTGCCTGGAAGAATCGGTTTGAAGACAGAGCCTTTTGGGCATACGGAAGATCTGGATGGGATGATTTCTTAGATTCAGCTCAAGATGGATTGGTCAAAGAGTGCTTCGTGTTTTCAGGCTTGGGCATAGAGTTCTTGCTGGGACTTGATGAGCATTGGCATTCTGGCAAAGAAGCGAATGGCAATGACAGCGGTGATCACAAAGGCACATAAGTCAGCTGCAACGGCTGCATAGAAGATTCCGTTGAGTCCGCCAATCATCGCAAAGGCAATGGAAAAGAGGATCAGAAGGCCATCGCGAAGAATCGACAGGAAAGCTGCGGATCCAGCCTGACCAATAGACTGCATGAAGATGGAGCAGACTTTCTGCAGGCAGGTCAATGTAATCAGGGACAGATAGATTCTGACCGCCTGAATAGCAAAGTTCACATACAGAGCATCCTGGGCCCCGAAGATGCTGACCAGTTTGCGAGTAAATAAGAAGAAGCAGGCGGTTGCAGCCAGGCCAACGATGGTGGCGACAATCATCATCCGTTTAAAGAGGATGCGGATGCGCTCTTGTTTTCCAGCCGCAAAATTAGCCTAAGATGAGACCAAAAGTAACTCTACATCTACCACTTGAAAGAAAGTGACTTTTTAAGATCATCGATATTGAGTGTTGCAGGAATTTCTATCTTCATAGATTCATAAATATTTTTTACCTGCTTG
>CAJTLE010000171.1 GCA_910577085.1 uncultured Allobaculum sp.
GGTAACTTTGACGCCAGATCAGCTAGCTATATTAGATGCATAAATAGCTAGAAATGATATCTAATTTGTTTGATAGGGGCTTTTTGCGCTTTTTTAGGAATAATGTATACAGGGGTTACAGAAAAAATGGAATGAAACCAGTCGAAACGATCATCAAACACTATCGAGGATTTACGATGCCTCATCTGGTTTACGAGATCACCAGAGAACAATATGAAGCGGATCAAAAAGATAGTGCGGCCTGAAAGAAAGTCGAAGTGAAATCGACAAAAAGAAGGAGCTGGAGAACAGGGGGCAAAAACAACTGCTGAGAGAGGCAAAAAATCACAGGTAAGATTTATGGAAACCTTTCCACGTTATTACCTGAAAAACCGAATGTTTACATAGAAAACAGAGGACTTAAAATTCAGTCTAAAAAACAAAAATCTTCTTTTTTAAAGGGGAAAATGAAAACAACTCTCAATTCTTGCCTGATCTTGCCTGAAAATGGAACGGTTTACATAAAATCGCTTACAAATTGAAAACTGTTGTAGTTTGAAATTGCGATTCTTGATAGGATAAATCCGTAATAGACAGGTGAGAGAAAAAATGAGAACAACTCTGATGCAGGCTTTCGAATCAAGAAAGCTGAAGATGAATTTACTTGAAGCTTTAAAAATTGGACTGGGCGCTGCAACAGCGGTTGTCCTGTGCACTTTCCTTGGACTGCCCCATCCGGCATCAGCTGGAACGGTGGCGTTACTGACCATTATGGTTCAGACCCGAAAGCAGACTGTTTCGTTAATTTATAAACGACTGATTTCTTATCTGTTTGCGGTGGGCCTGAGCTGGCTGATCTTTCCACATGTCAGTCCGGCTTTTGCAGCTTATGGACTGTATCTGTTTTTAATTGTCTTTATCCTCTGGACGATAGGCTGGAAAGATACGCTTTCGGTCAATGCGGTTTTTGGAACTGTGTTTTTGTTAGGCCAGAACTTTTCCATGCAGAATATTTTCCTGGAGTTCTGTGTTTTACTGGTCGGCATTGTGATCGCCTTTGTTTTAAACCTTTACCAGCCAGACCGCACAATTGCTTCGCTGGTTTATGAGCAGATCTGCTTGGTTGAAATCGATCTGCGAGCAGCCCTGGATGAACTGGCGGATTCGATCAGCGGGACTCGAAAGGCGAATGTCAATTCCAGGACACTGAGCCATATGCTGGAAGATGCCCAAAAGGGGAGAGACCTCATTCATAAATACACGCAGAATAAACTGCTGGCCAAAGACGAATGGGTGTTGTTCTATATGGAACTCTGTTTTGCCCAGCATGCCTTGCTTCATGTTCTGGCCGGACAGATTGAAGCCAATCCAGTCGATACGCATGGAAATTTTGGGGTAGTTCACTATATTGAACAGCTTGCCAATTCGGTTTCTGATTATGTATCCCCAGAAGATCTGCTTGCCGCCAATCAAGAGCTGATTGAAAAGATTGAATCCGATCCTCTGGAAAATATGACTCCACGAACACAAAGAGTCCTGCTGGTCGTACTCTATACCCTTCAGGATTTCGTCTACCTGAAAAAGAAATACATGGAAAATCTTTCTGAACAGGGGCGAAAAGAATTCATCGCCCGCCACCATCTCCAGCTTGAACCAAAAGAGATGCGCGCCAGTCGGGCCCAGGCCTGATCAGAACGTTAAAAGCCAGTATTTTGATCAAAAATTGAATCTATAAGAGCTGATCGCCTGACCAGAAATGGTTGGGCTTTTTTAAAGCCCTCACATAGATACAGCAGGAAAATTCAGACAGGCATGGATCATGCGGTTTGTCCAGAAGATCATCATAATTGTCTTGTTAAGGTATCTAATCCTGACGAATGGATGATTTAAGAGTAGGATTCAGATGTAAAAAAACGGAGGGAACACGATGTACGATACAATTATTATTGGTGCCGGCCCAGCTGGTATCAGCAGCTCTATTTATGCAAAAAGCCGGGGCAAAGATGTTCTGGTTCTTGACCAGAAAGGTGTAGGCGGCCTGATTGGCAACGTCTCTACTGTTACTCACTATTCCGGAATCATTCCTGGTGAAACTGGACAGACCTTTGCGGCAAGACTGAAAGAGCAGGCTGAGGACTCTGGCGTTGAAATTCGTGTAGAAAAAGTTGAAGACGTTGATCTGGTCAGCGAACCAAAAAAAATCAAAACCGATAAAGGTGAATACGAAACCAAAACAGTGATTCTTGCTAACGGCGGATCTCCAAAAATGCTGGGAATCCCAGGTGAAAACCTTGGTGGTATGCGTCTGAACGCTCCACGCGATGGCAAAAACTATAAAGGCAAAACTGTCTATGTAATCGGCGGCGCTGATGGTGCAGTCAAAGAAGCTCTGTATCTGAGCAACCTGGCTAAGAAGGTTGTCATTGTCTGCGTCGAAGACGAACTGGTCAGCATCCCTGAATTCAAAAACAAAGTTGAAGCCACTGAAAATATTGAAGTCGTTCCACATACTTCTTTAACAGCAGTCTATGGCGGCGATCATCTCAACAAACTGGAGTTCACTGATCTGACAACTGGTGAAAAGACTATGATCGAAGATCCAGAAGCTGGTGTCTTTGTTTATGCTGGTATTGTTCCAAATACTGGAATGTATTCTCAGCTGGAACTGGATGCAGCTGGATTTATTCCAACTGACGAAAACATGGAAACCTCAATTCCAGGTGTCTTTGCGGCTGGTGATATTCGTTCCAAGAAAGTTAAACAGGTTGCTACAGCAGTCAGTGATGGTGCCATCGCAGGTATCCAGGCTGCCACAAAAGCTTAATCATTCGCTGATTGACAGGAGTTAGGAAGAAAGTCTTTCCCCCAGAAGATAATTTCCTAAAAGCTCAATCAAGAACAATTCAGAACAATCAAAAGGGTCCGGTTGGGCCCTTTTCTTTATGGACTGCCTGATGGCAATTGTAAAAAATTATCCCAGGACTTCTAAAGCAGACTACAATCAGAAGCACAGGGACTTGGCATGCAATATATCCGTAAGTCCTGATTGAAAACAGTCCAGCCCGAGTCCGGGTGGAAAATGAAAACTGGAAAATGAAAAGGGGAAGACACAACATGGCCGATTACGTATTCAGCGTTCCCATTAATGAGCAGGGAATTGAAGATCTCGAACAGGAAGTTGAGGATTCTTTGGCGATTCATGATTATGAAATGACTGAGGAAGAATTTGAAGGAATGGAGAAAGCTGGCCTTCTGGACAAGATCAACCAGGAATGCAGCTTGAATCTTTCCCGAGGAAGAATTACACAGATTCCATTGGATAAGACAGACCAAGTTTTGAAATTGCTCGCTCATACCGGATATGAGAACTCCGGACTGGCAGCTGCTTTGATCGATGCCCAGTACTTCTTGACCTGGGTGGAATGCCTGCTGTAGACAATTCAGAACTGTTTAAATAAAACCCGGCATTATCTAAATCGGTGAATACGAGAATGTGAAAAAAGCAGCCCGCAAAAAGGCTGCTTTTTAAATTGGAGAATAAAGTCTATCAATAGGGCTGAATCAGAAAGCAAATAAGATTTAAGCTTCTTCTTCGTCAATATTGATCAGTTCATATTCACGGTTGCCGAAGTTGAGAGCTTCTGCAGCTTCAAGAATATGACGACCATGACGGCTTTCGATTCGTTCTACCAGATGATCGCGTCCTGGATCGTCAGAAGCAAAGATCATATCGATGCAGGCCTGGTCGATCGCAACTGGGTCAGTTGAAATCATGACACCGATATCCTTCATGCATGGATCTTCGGCAACATGACAGCAGTCGCAGTCTACAGACAGGTTAACAAGGGCGTTGATATAAACAACGTTGTCTTTGAAGTAGGTATCTACTGCTTCAGCAGCATCAGCCATAGCTTCGATGAACTCTTCCTGTTTCACTTCTTTTTCCCAGCAGTCTCTCATATCTTTGGACTGACCGCAGGAATGGATAAAGCATTTTCCGGCAGAGGAAGCACAGCCGATCGACAGCTGTTTCAGAGCTCCACCAAAGCCGCCCATTGGATGACCTTTGAAGTGAGACAGAACGAGCAGGGAATTGTATTTGGACAGATCGCGTCCTACATAGTCTTCCTTAATGATTTTGCCATTCGGAATTGGCAGAACCATATCTGGGCCGGTTGCATCCAAGATCTGGACGTTGAAGTTTTCAGTCCAGCCGTGCTCAGCCAGAACTTTTTCGTGTTCCATTGTTGTGGCACGATGACCGCCCATGTCATGACCATAAGCGGTGTTGCATTCTACAACAGTACCGTTGACTTCGTCGACGATTGGTTTTACGAATTCAGGACGCAGATAGTTCTGATTTCCCTTTTCGCCGGAGTGCAGTTTAACTGCGACGTTTCCTTTTAACTCTTTGCCTAAGGCTTTGTACCAATGTCATTAAGTTAAGTAAGCTCAGGCTTCTAGCCGTCAGTTCTCTGATGGCGAGAAGTCTTTTTCGTTTTTGTAGGCCATTTTAGACGTTTTCGAAAAATGAACCAGTTTCATACACTTCTA
>CAJTLE010000172.1 GCA_910577085.1 uncultured Allobaculum sp.
ACACTCTTTCACATCGCTCATTTGAGGCAAATGCGTTTGAATTCCTTTTGAAATGCCTTGCCTATAATCTTTTCCGCTTCTTTCAGTTTCGTGTGATGGAAGGAACAGATCAGAACATCACTGTCAGATCCTTCCGAAGCAGGTACCAGAAAGTTGCTTCAAGACTCAGCCGTCATGCCAAGAGCTTTCACCTGAAGATTGCCAGCTCTTTTCGTCATGCCCAGCGCTTCATGCACTATCTTCACAAAGCTAGGACAGTCAGGTGGATAGCGAACTGTCCGCGTTAAATTTTCTGTATATAAAGCTAATTTAAAGCTTTGGCAGCTTTCGGACTGTCTTTTCGTCGTGCACAAGCCCAATTTTTCTTCATTTTTCGTCCTTTAAAGCCTTATATTTCTATCCTCTCCCGTACCCTTGTCCATCCCTAATGATGGGGATAACCCAGTGATCTCCATTTTTGTCTTTAATTCGAGAACAAATCCACATAAAACGCATTTGTGAAAAAGCTCATGAATTATTCAGGTTCAATAGACTTGTGGTGGGGACATGACTGCTAAAAATAACAGACTTGCTCTGCAATGCCGATTATTAACGGTTGTGAGTTTGATCATTTGGTCAACTGATTATTGGTTATCTGTTCATCTGTTTAAAACCAAGGGCAATGAGAACGTTCCAATTATGAAACCGACTGTGAAGATGAAAAATATATCTTGCTGTTGGAGATGTGCTTGTTTTAGATTCATTCTCCTTTCGAATTACGATGATTCCAATCAAAGACCCCTTAAAAATAGAAATTTAAAGGATGATCGGACTCACCTTCTACATTTTTATACTTTGTTAGTGTTACGGAAGTGTTACGAATGATGCTGATCGATTAATATGACCGGTTCTGGAATTTCTTCATTGTTCAGGCAAGGGGACCCAACCATATTGCTATCCAGTTTGAATAAGGTCAGTGACTACCATAATGGAATTTTCTACTCAATTTCGAAGGACTGGTTCTGAGCACATAAACAGCCAGGATCAAAATCAAAATGAGAACTGCACCTGCATAAATCCCAACCTCAAATGAACTGTATGGATCCCAACCATTGTGTAACATGTTGTACATCCACAAGCAGGTGATGACCATTTCAAGGATAAATGTACCTACTAGCAGCCGACGACCGACATCAGTTCCAATCTTCTCACGATATCGTTTTGGGACTCCGATCCGTTTTAAAAGATCCAGGTAGTGGCTGGTTTCTGCTTTTGCTGTGAGTTTTGAAAGCTGAAGAATCACCACAAGGACAGAAAGCAGAATCAGGGCAGAAAACAGGTTGAGAACGATTGAGGTTTTTAAAGACTGCCGCATTTGTTCATTAAAGGAGGCCATATTCATAAATTCCAGTCCGTTTTGGCTTGCCAGTTTTGATAGCCCAAGTTCTACTGGAACCTGGTTGCAGATGTCATTGAGGTTAATCTGAGCAGTATCAATTTCATCGCCATAAACGATAAGGTCGTAAGGTTGACCGGGGAAAAACAGGGAATGGCAATCAAAATTTCGTAAAATTCCGTTTTTTTGCGTGTTGATTCAATAGAAAACTGGTTTGATTACAGGTCTGACACAAGGTCTGTATTGAATGTGAAAAGCACCAGCGTCCACTATTTTTGAAAGTGGCGGATGCTGGTGCTTCGTTTTATCCAAGAGTTATCTAGGATAGAAATTCTCTCCGTTCTAAACCAAGGGCTTTAACCATCACACAGTTAGCATCACAATCGCGCGCAGATGACTACTTTTATTTTTTTGAATTTTCAAGCTTTCTTAAAAGAAAAATCAATACTCCTTCTAAGGTCATCCATTTCAAAACGTATTCACAGTTTGTCAGAGGAATAGCTAAACTTGTATCTGGATACTCTATTAACGACAAGGAATCAATTTTCAACACCCAAGGAATCGAAATGCAGAGCACAAGAATAATTACTTCAAGGAACTTTTTCATTTTTTGTACCTATCTATGGGGCATGTAATAACGGCCGGATTGGTTATTGTAGGTAAAGTGATTCGATGAATAAGATGCGGATAACGTAACAGAAGCAAATTCACCAATGCCACCAATTACAGTTTCACCTAGCGATGGGATGCCGCTTTCAAAAAAATCTCCGCTAATCATCCAACCAATTGTTTGGGCATTAAGTGGTTATAAATGAATCGAGCCGGAGAATTGTTTGGTCATACCCGTACGGACCCTTTCTTAATTAGATGATTTCAGAAAATATTGAATGCAGATAAAGCGGATTGTGGATGAATTAAGTCGATATAGGGATGGTCATCGGTGATTTTCATGAACAAATGTTTGCCCGTTCAAGTATTTACACTTATTTGGTTTCTGGATTCATCTTATATCTTTCTTATACTTGATTATTGTTAAGAAAGTATTACACATACAGAAAATCAGATAATGGGCATGGTCTGACCAGACAAATTACAAGTGACCTCTTCTCTTAAAGCCAGATGGCAGAGAAGAGGCCACTGATTACGAATGCAAAAAGGAATAGTTTTGTGGTGGGGAACATAACCATTCCCTGCATTGGGTGGATTATCGAGAAAGCTAATTCTAGTCCTTCGACTCAGTAATCCTTTTGATGTGAATTACGAGAGATGCTATTTCGTACTTTATTTTTGGTTGATTAGACATGAGTATAGACCGGATTGATTGGCTGTAATAGATGAATCGTTTCTTTATGAGCGAAACTTTGTTTTCCTTTCCGAATCCTACGAGTTGTTTCAAGAATGCAAAGACTTAATTTCATTTCGCCTCATCGATGATTGGTCATGATTCAAAGATGAAATCTCAGTTTTGCGATATCTTGAAATCCATGGGATTGAGTCCATCCACTTCCCGTAAGTTCTTCTTTTCATCTGACTTTTTTATACTCTTGTAGTGTTACGAGAGTATTACGTGGACACAATTTTTCATATTTATCTTCTCAGAATTTTAAACTCAGCATCATGAAGCAGCTTTATCTAAAAACTTGCGCTTGATATTGGGTACACTTCAGTATTGGATCCTCAAAGCAGCATCGAGTTTGGACTTTTAGAGTCTTTTGTTCTAAATGTATAAGCCGCTATAACTAAAGTAAATATGAGAACTGCACCTGTATAAATTCCAACCTCAAATGAATCGTTTGGATCCCAACCATTGTGTAACAAGTTGTACATCCACAAGCAGGTGGTAACCATTTCAAGGACAAATGTACCCGCCAGCATCCGATGACCGACATTTATTCCAATCTTCTCTCGATATCGTTTTGGGACCCCGATCTGTTTTAGAAGATCCAGATAGTGGCTGTTTTCTGCTTTTGCTGTGAGTTTTGAAAGCTGAAGAATCACCACAAGGACAGAAAGCAGAATCAGGGCAGAAAACAGGTTGAGAACGATTGAGGTTTTTAAAGACTGCCGCATTTGCTCATTAAAGGAGGCCATATTCATAAATTCCAGTCCGTTTTGGCTTGCCAGTTTTGATAGCCCAAGCTCTACTGGAACCTGGTTGCGGATGTCGTTGAGGTTAATCTGAACGTCATCGATTTCATCGCCATACACGATAAGATCATAAGGTTTACCGGGAAAAAATAAGGAACGGGGATCAAAATTACGAAGAATTCCATTGACTGGAGTTTCATCTTGCCCATTCTCCTTTTCTAAAGTAACGATATCTCCGGGTTGAATCGAAGAATCGAGGACTCCGTCCAGTGTCTGGGTGATATTTCCGCCCTCTTCGGAATCCATGTTTCTGAATCTAGGTAAATATAGGATGGCTTCTTTTCCTTTTTTCCAATTTTTCCAGTCAACGGTTCCATCGATATCAGCTTTTTTCAACTGCTCGATGGTTTCTGGATCGTTGATCATCCATATCGTAGGATAAAAGGACAATTGACTGTTCTCGTCCTCGTAGATGCTCCAACTGTTTACCAGTCCATCCTGTCTGTCTTTAGATTTATATAGAAATGACTCCTGAAAATTCTCCCATGACATTTTTATATTTGGGATTGTCCTTAACGTATGGACCACTTCAATATCAGTCCACTGATACAGTTCATCCAGAATCTCCGGCGGAATCGGATAGGAAAACTGAATGTATGCTGAACCATTTGCAGCTCTTTCCTCCACCTGATAACTTTCAGATCTTCCTGACAGATAGTAATCGATACTTCGTTGATTTAGAATTCTTGCAGAGCCCATAATTTTGGTTCCAAAATACAGCAGGCTGACCTGTAAAAGAAGGAGACAGAGAATCTGCAGCCCGTAAATCCATTTATGCCGGCCAAGAAAACGGCGGGAAATTTCTTTAGCCGTAATCGTTTTAGAAAAAATTTTGACTTTCAGTTTTTTCTTTTTGGGATTCTTTTTCAGCAGTGGAATTTGATAGATCAAAACACCAGCTGCAATCAGTACAAGGATTTGTAATAAGAGAACATACACAATCAAAGCGGGCAGATACCGCAAAGGAATCAACATGGCCAGAACCAGGATAAGAATCAGATAAGGA
>CAJTLE010000173.1 GCA_910577085.1 uncultured Allobaculum sp.
AGCAAAATTAATATCCCTGCAATTTTTTTCAAAAAAAAAGGCCCTTATTTAAGGCTGAAATAAATGATCTTCTAAATTTTTTTCGCGTTTTTCTAAAGAAAGTAATACTCAAACCCTGAAGACGGGGTATGACCCTTCTTATGGCTTGTCTCGTCAACGCCAATGGCTTCGAGGTTTTCATACTTCGCTTTTGGATCTTTTTCCTTAGCTTTCTGAACACGGGAAATGATAGATCCGACAGTTCTCCAGTTGATTCTCATCTGCTCACAGACAAGTTTTTTAGACTGATGAACAGCGAGATAGGCAACCTGCTGCTCGAACTTTTTGGTGAACCGGGAACCATGCAGGGCCCAGGTAACGTCTTCGGTTACGACACCGTGCTCAGGGCATTTCACCCGGTGAACATCGCTGACCAGGATGGCTTTTTTAGTTCCCATATCGAGAGCACGCCATTGCCGCTCCTGGGTTTTTGAATCATATCCAGGCACGTGTTTATGGCAATGAGGACAGATTCCCCGGAGCCTTTTATGAAGCTTAATGTGGATGTACAAAGTATCACCCTCGGCATTTTCTTCAATTTTTGAGATGGAAACCCCCTTGAGGTTTTGAGTTTTTTTGATAAGCTGATTGTGGGTCATGTGTTTTTTATATCCTTTCTGTGTTGGGAACTAGAGGATAACACATGTCCTTTTTCATATCTAGGCTTTATATACGGGGGTTGTCATCAGTCAAAAAAGACGACATCCCCCTTTTTTCGAATCGAAAACTCACCCAAAGTACAACAGAGCCAAAAAAAATCAAATTTTCTTTGCACGGTCTGGTCTGGCAGGTTCAGGATTGGCTGAATCTTTTCAAAAACAGGCAGGATGGTAAGGGAAAGAGACTCTTTCTTCACCAAAAAAGCCGCCTGAACGAAGATCAGGCAGCTGCTTAAAAATAGATTCAGGATGAAAAAACAATGTGGAATGGAAAGTCGTTTAGAGCAGATGAAAAAAGCCCTCCTTTTTATGGAGAGCAAAATGGAAACGGTGGATTAGAAGTTGTCCGGCGCTTTTTCCAGAACTTGACGGGTCAGATCATAAAAATCACCGTACATCGTAAACGAAAGGGGAAGGGCCAGGTCAAATTTCTTTTCTTTCAGGAACTCACGCTGGACATCGATTCTTGAAAGGTCGGAGTGAGCGGCTTCGGCTTTCATGACTGGAATTCTGGTATCAAGAAAAGCATTCAGATAGGTCGTTTCATTTCCACCCTGGGCAGGGGTTTTGGCCTTCTTTTTCGCTTCGTTTCGAATTGCCCCAAAGCTTTGGGAATCGTCCCCGTTACCGTGAACGATCAGTGCATCATAGTAGATGTACTGACCAAGGGGAGAAAGATCATCTTCGGAGGCAGCCTTGATGGCTGGATCCATATATTCTTTATTGATGATTTCATTTTGGGCCTGCATCATCGCTGCAGTTTTGGCTGCTTCTTTCCAGACCTGGCAGAAGCTCTCACCAAGATTTTGGTGGGAATCTGTACCATTGACTTTTTCAAGGGCCGGAATATAGCTATCCAGTTTATTGTCTGGATCAAGTTTAGTGTAGAGCTTCACCACTTCCAACAAATCCCCAGTCCCGGATGTAAAGCCAACGATGCCAGCTGTGTATCCCCGGCCATCTCCGATATCTTCGGTATAGCCATACTCATTCCAGTACTCTAACGTTGAATTTTCGGCAGCACTGACCAGAGCATAGACCGTTTGGCGCAGAAGCCCTTTCGAGATGTTTTCTTCTGTAAATAAAGCATTACTTTCCGGGCTTTCGTCATCCGCCAAGATTGCTGATTCGCTTGTTTCTTCGGATTGAATATTATTTTCTGAAGCACATCCCCCTACTTCGGCTGCCATCAGAAACGCCAGAAACAGGAGAGAAAATTTTTAGGATCGCATGGAATCATCCTTTCGGTCAGGATTTATCCTGATGAAAATTATCTTCAGGTAATTCCTGTCGCTTTACAAACGGAAAGCCTGAACCAGAATCCTGCAGCATTTTGGCAGAAAAGAGAAGGGAAAAGACGAGTGATGATTTGCGAAAAATAAAGGGGAAATGATTATTCGATAATCATTTCCCCAATAGGCCTGCGCCTTGAACACACTGTTCCATCAGCGCGCCGATCCGCTCTATCGAATCTTCGCATTTGTTTTTGAGCCACTGCTGGAGAATGGCCATCAGCCCACGAATGTAAAAAGCCATAAGATATGGCCGGTCTTTTTCAGGAACCCGAAACCGTTCGAGAAGAGGAGTAAAGATCGGTTCGAAAATTTGACCATAAGTTTCTTCAAGCTGGAGGACGCCTGTATTTTCCAAAGCAGTTTTGAACAGTCTTTGATTGTTCTTGATGTAGCTCAGAAAAGGAAGGAGATATTCTGGCGTAATCAGATACAGATCGTCCAGTGGCCCGGTCTGCAGGCGATTTGCGGTGAATAGTTCAAGTTCAATCGTATGTTCTTTCATATGCATCACAAACTGAGCATGCATATACTCAACACTTTCGTTGAGCAGATCGTTCAGCGTTTCATAGTGGAGGTAGAAAGTAGAGCGGTTGACACCAGCCTTTTCGCAGATCTCTTTGACTGTAATGTTTGGAAAATCCTTTCTGGCCAGAACAGAAAGAAAAGCTTCATCCATCCGGATAGCCGTATTGAAATATTTACTTTGGGAACGATTCAAGAAGTCTCCTTTTTTGTGTGGCTTTTTGCCAGATGAAAAGAGCCGACCATGCCATGAGAGCTGTGGGCAGGTTTTCAGATTTCGAAATTTTACTCCAGGATTTGGGTTGCCACAATATCAAAAACGGATAAAGTCATATCCGATTGCTCCAATATGACTTTATCCGAAAAGGATCAGTATTGATCCGCTTAGAACTTTGATTTTATTCGGGATTGATCGCATGGCCAGATCGATCTTCTCACTGGCTGTTTC
The DNA here is from genome assembly GCA_910577085.1 of uncultured Allobaculum sp. Lineage (GTDB taxonomy): Bacteria > Bacillota_I > Bacilli_A > Erysipelotrichales > Erysipelotrichaceae > Allobaculum. The sequence goes on from CAJTLE010000173.1 coordinate 2,964, forward strand.
TGGTCTTTTTCAGCCGGCTTTTAAACCAGCTCTTTTTTGTACAGGTAACAGTTGAAACTGATGCTGACCAATCCAATAAAGCCGGCCAGAATCCCCAGAATCAAGGTGAATGTGGACCCATTTTCAATGGCGTTCATAGACAGAAGAACGCCAATAACAATCGTCGCGATGCCGGCCATTCCCAACAGACACGCACGGATGATTGTGGGGAGGTCTTCCTTACCATGAGTCTTCGGCTTGAATGAGTTGGCTGGAGCGTATGGATGGATGGACTGATTGGCGTAAGTTTTATTGGTATAAGTTTTCTTTGTATTCATTGTTTTTTCCTCCTTCAATGAAATGGAATGATGGAAGTATATCGGCGCTCGTCCTCCAACAGAACAACACGAAAGACGATTTGTGTTGGATTCAGAAATTTTTTTGCCCCAGGCAAAAAAAAGCCCCTGATCCAAGATCAGAGGCAAGTCTGGTATCTGTTTGAAATCGAATGGTCATCTTATAAAGAGTAGAAAACTGCAAGTGAAGAAATTTTTTCAGCTTTCTACAGGGAAATGCAAAAAGCGAGGGAATGAAGATCAAGTTGACTGGCTCCATAAGGATGAAATACGAATGATGGATAGTCTGGAGCCATCGTAAGAGTTGTCAGGTTTGTCTTGGTGCCTGAAGGATGAGCCTTGCGGTTCTTATTTGTTTTCAGCAGGCTGTTCTGGAGTTTCAACGGAAGCTTTTAAAACTTTCTGGCTGGAAACAGCAACGATTTTGTTTTCGTTTGTATAAGCGTGAGCTTCTACAACTGGAGCGGATGGTTTTAATACGGTGTAACCAACAACAGCGGCGATGGACAGGCTGGTTGCTAAAGCGACGAGTTTGCTCAGGTTTGTGTTGTGTTTAGAAGTAGTTGTGCGTGTCATAATTATTCCCTCGATGTCTTGGCATCTTTAACTTTCTGTATGGATTGAAAGGAAGAAGTAAAGCTTCTCTTTATTCTGGAAGAGGTTTTCTTTATATCTCCTTAACTCTGTCTTTATTCTATCCTTATACTCGGCGTTTGTCCAACTTTTATTCTGCATTTTTGAACATTTTTTAAAAGCTCAAAATTAGAAAGTCTATCAATCTGAATTAGTGAATAACATGTTATCAATGCGGTTTATTACAAATCCTCAAAAGAATCACATTCACTTTAAACTCTAATAAATAACCTATATCAGTTTGTTTTCATATCTTATACTGTGTTTTATCCAGAACGATCTCTTTGAAAGTGTAAAGAAAACCAAGACTTTTCTTTACACTGAAATTAATAGAGCCTTAATTTATGAAGGGAAATGAGTCTTAATCTCATATTTATGAGAGTAAAGATCTAAGCCTCTCTTTAATGGGATTTATGAATTTTCTTAAACAGACATTTTTAGATGATATTAAACAGTTAATATTTGATGTATTATATTGATAATAATTGTCTTATATTGTATCAATATATTATGAAAAGATCTTCAGAATCAAAGTATTTAAAAACTGCTGAATACGCCAGGCAGAT
>CAJTLE010000174.1 GCA_910577085.1 uncultured Allobaculum sp.
CCTGACAGACCTTAATTTAAGTCGATTATTCAGCTGGTTCGAGCATTTTCTGGACCTGGCACTGGCCGTATTCAGTTTTTGTGAATCAAATCATGGTTTTATCCGCTTAACCGAATGGCATTGGAATTCTCTTCAATTTTCTTCTGAATGCTCGTCGAATTTGAACGATGCTTGTGCGTGCTGCAGGCAGGCACAAAAAAAAGGCGGGATCGCGTCCCACCTTGAAGTTACATAGATTAGTCTACTACGTATGGAAGCAGAGCCATCTGTCTTGCACGCTTGATTGCAGTAGCAAGCTGTCTCTGGTATCTTGCACGAGTGCCAGTTACACGTCTAGGAATGATTTTTCCATTGGCGTTGATGAACCGTTTTAACAGTTCAACGTCTTTATAGTCGATTTCTTTGATTTTATTTTTAGTGAAATAGCAGACTTTTTTGCGACCCATGCGCTGTTTTTTAAATGCCATGTCGGATCCCCTTTCTAGAATGGTAAATCGTCTGATGAAATATCAAGTGTCTGAGAATCATCAAACAAACTCGACGTATCCTCGTCGTTGTTATTGGAAGAAGCTGGTGCAGAATAATTTGATGTTTCTGGCTTCGGTGTAGAAGCTGGTGCACCAAATCCATTGTCTACGCTTTGTGCGTAAGGATTGGAGTTGGAATTGTAGCCGGACTGATAGGAGTCCTGATAGCCGCCGCCATAATTCTGGTTATTGTTGTAACCAGGATTGGAGTATCCCTGATTCTGATTGTTATAGCCAGGATTGGACTGGTAGCCATTGTTATAACCATTATTGTTATAACCGTTATCCGCTCCGTATTCCTGTGAAGCTCTGCGGCTTTCAAGGAATTCTACCCGGTCACACATAATGTCCGTGGTATAGACCTTCGCGCCCTGCTGGTTGACATAGGAACCAGTCTGAATAGAACCTTCAACTCCAATTAAAGAGCCTTTATGTAAGTAACGGGCAACGTTTTCAGCTGTTTTCCCAAATGCAACGCAGAACAGGAAGTCTGCCTCCGGTTGTCCTGGCGTGCGAAAGGCACGATTTACCGCAAGAGTAAAACGGACCATACTATTGCCATTGGTAGTCCGGCGTAGTTCAGGATCTTTTGTCAGCCGGCCAGTTAACATTACTCGGTTCATTGGCTTCCTCTACTTTTCTTCTTCTTTTTTAATAACCATCGTGCGGATTACGCTGTTGTTGATCCGGCACAGACGCTGGAATTCTTCGATTCCTGCGTTGTCAGCAGTGCAGTACATAACCACGTAGTGGCCTTTTTTCATGTGATTGATCTCATAAGCGAAATCTTTTACACCCCAGTCGTCAACTTTGTCGATGGAACCACCGTTTTCGATGATTGGAGCATACAGTCTTTTCTGAAGAGCATCGAACTGAGCTTCATCCAGAGATGCATTCACAATGTACATAGCTTCGTATTTTTTCATTTTATGTACACCTCCCTTTGGTCTTTTGGCTTTGTTTTCACACGCAGTGTTCTACAAAGCAGAGAGCAAGTATGACTTGCCGAATTATCCTATCAAAAAAACCGGAAATGAGCAACCGATCTCTCAACCAAATTTTTCGATCCGATGCAACCTTTCATTTCCTCAAAAAATAAGAAACCATCATAAAACATTCAAAAAATCGCCAGGAAAGCGGTTTCGGAAGCCTTCTCACGACTCGATTGGCCCCTCTCAGCTCCCAGTCAGGTCGTTTTTCTGGCTCTTTGGGCTGCTGACTGATCTTGGTAGGATGGAAAACGGAACAGGAAAACCAAAAGAAAACATGATTCTGGCAACAAAAACCCAAAAACCGTAAAGTGCCAGCAAATGTGGAGGACCAAAAAAGACGAAACGAGAGCCGTGCAATGGCACAACATGGTCGTTTCGTCTGAATTGGTCTGGTTGATTTCCTGATTTGAATCTGGCTGGTCTCTTCGTTCAAATCCAGTTGATTTCTTAATTTGAATCGGATTGATCTCTTGGTTCGAACCAGGCTGGTTTTCTTACCATCGATGAAATCTCGTTGGTGAAGAATTCAGATCAGTCGGTGAAGATTCAGACCGGATTGAAATCAGATTCAAAGAGCTTAAATCTGAATGGAGTTTTCAGCCGTGTAAACATCCACTGGACGTCCAGCTGGATCAAAGGCTTCGACGCAAAGAGCATTAAGGCCAGTATGGATTCCAACGGCGCTGACCAGGTCGATGACACGGATCGTTGCTTCCGGATATTTTGCACGGAAACGGGCCGCAAATTTCTTGGCTGCTTCTTCACTGGCCACGTGTGCGACAGTAATATCCGCATTGGCTGGCAGATTGAGTTCTTGGATATGGTCGACAATGCGATCCTGAGCACGGGACATGGTTCTGACTTTATCGAGAACATCGACTCTTCCCTGAGTGCTTTCATCAAGATGCAGGATCGGTTTGATTTTGAGCAGACCGCCAAGCAGGGCTGCTGCCGGAGTCAGACGACCACCGCGCTTCATGTGCTGCAAGTCATCACAGAGAACGACCGTATCGGCATGGCCAGCGATCTTTTCGAGGGTTTCCATGATTTCTTCAATGGACTTGCCTTCTTCATACATGGCTTTGGCCGTTTCAATGCAATGCCCCTGTATAACAGCTGTGGTATAGCAGTCAAAACCATAGAAGCTCAGACCAACCTGGCTGGCTGCCGATTCCATGGCATCGAGCGTACCGGAAAGGCCGCGACAGATTGGAACACAGAAGACACCATCGTAGCCGTCTTTTTTGATCTGTTCGAACAGATCTTCAATCCGTCCAAGGGATGGCAGCGAGGTTTTCATCATGACCTGCTTGTGAAGATTTTCAATGATCTCATCATAGCTGATGTTTTCTCCTTCAGCATAGGTCTGGTCCCCGATGGTCAGCTGTAAAGGCAGGGAGTAAATGCCTCTTTCTTTCCAGAATTCACTTGAGAATCCGGTGCCGCTGTCAGTTACAAATGCGAGTTTCATCATATACAACCCCTTCAATTTTCGGAATAAACTGGACCCCAATGGAACCTAAACCTGTATGAGAGGCGATAACCGGGAACATGTCCATAATATGAACCGGTGTTTCAGGGCTGATGGCATTGAGCATTTCACGAGTCTTATCGGCCATGGGATCATCATTGCCATTGAGAATGAAGAATTCATATTCAACGCCTGGCTGCAGCGCATTTTTAACTTGATCTACGCCTTTCGCTACAGCTTTATGGAAAGTACGGACTTTATCGAAAGAGTCAACTTTTCCTCCGGTCGATTTGGCCACTTTCAGAACAGGTTTGATTTTGAGCAGACCGCCCAGTTTTGCTGCAAGCGGAGTTAACCGGCCGCCGGCTGCCAGATGATCCAGGTTGTCAACCATCAGATAGCCTTCGGATTTGTCCACAGCTTCTGAAAGCAGGCGGATGATTTCATCTGGGTCGTTTCCCTGGTCAAGCAGCTGTTTGGCTGCAACGGCCAGGTATTTCTGAATGGCCAGTGTTGTATAAATATCCAGTGTATGAACGTTGAGGCCTAAACGCTTACCCGTAGCCTGAACAATCTCGTTGGTACTGGACAGTCCGCTTGAAAGATTAATTGCGATAATGTCAGTGTAACCCTCTTTGAGTAACTGTTCAAACAGCTCTTCTTCCAGCAGTAAAGGTGGCTGGCTGGTTGTCGGCATTTTGCCATCTTCTAACATGGCATACAGCATATCTGTATTCAGATCCACGCCATCAAGATACTGCTTGTCATCGACGAGAACCTGTAATGGAAGGAAACCGATTCCTAAGGCATCAGCCTGCTTCTGAGTCAGGCCGCTTCCAGAATCTGTTACGACTTTTGTTTTCATCTCTATCACTCCTGAACATGTCCAAGGACATGCATAATTTTCTGTTTTCATCATAGCAGACCACATCGCAAACACCGACTTAATCGGGTAGTCAATCTTTTAAAGGTGAACATCCCGGTCAAACTGCTCGCTTTGACAAGTCTTGATACCGCTTCAATGCGTCGACCTGTCTCTTTTGATTTTTAAAATCATCTTATTTGGATAATTCATTTTGATTTCAGGAAAGATTTACCATGAACTTAAAAATATTTTCCTGTCTTTTCCCGCCGAAATGATCACCGGTTTCATCTCTTTTATTTCTTTAAAATTCAGACAAAGTGCCACACGTGTCTAAAGAACGATTTTTTCGATTGCATCAACAAAATTATCCGTTCTCTTACCGCCCCTTTTTTCACCCTTTACATCAATGTCATTAAGTTAAGGTGATGTCCTTTAGCCTCGGAACCAACTTGGGCGTGAAATATGAAAGATAAGCAGTTAGCCATAAGAACTAAAAAACAAAAGAGCATGACGAAAAAGTGTAATTTCTA
>CAJTLE010000175.1 GCA_910577085.1 uncultured Allobaculum sp.
TGTCTCAAAAAGGAGTCGATCTCTTCCGCTAAATTCAGTATATAGAATGTCCGACGGAAAAATAATAATTCTCAGCACCCCCAGTTACATGGGGAGTGGCAGAGCCCGATCTATGGGAATTTTGGTTATGAATGCTTGGCGAAATGGTTGATTTCGTTTCTATTGTTCAGTTTACCTTTCCTGTCAGAAATAACCAAGAATGGCTTTTTCATCCAGTGCAACAGAAAATGAAAACGTATTCTTGTGTGTTTGGTGCGGATAAATTGTAGGAAAATTTGGTAGGGTCCGTTTTTTGGATTGCAATTTCACCCCAGTCTGACTATTCTGCTAAAGACACACGCGGCCGATCCCCAGGAAGGCTAGCTTTCAGGTGTCTATAAGCCTTTTGGCATTTTCATTTACATCGTATTCAAAGAGAAACGAAAGTAGAGGATTACAATGAAACGCAATCAAAAAACAAAGAACATGGCGCTGTTCGCTATGTTCCTGGCAATTGAACTGGTTCTGCTGATGACTCCGCTCGGATACATCCGCACACCATTCCTGTCCATCACACTGATGCACATTCCAGTCATCGCCGCCGGCATCTTAATGGGCCCATCCTATGGCGCCGCATTAGGTCTGGTCTTCGGCTTGACTTCCGTATGGAACGCAACGACGGCTCCAAGTGCAGCTTCCTTTGTCTTCTCGCCATTTGTTACCATTGGCGGAATCTCTGGCAACTGGACTTCGTTAGTCATCGCTCTGGTTCCTAGAATCTTACTTGGATATCTTGCTGGTCTTTTCTTCCGGCTTTTCAATAAAAAACTCAATCGTCCACTGGCTGCTCTGTTTGCCGGCGTGCTGGCCACTTTCTGCCATACTCTGATGGTTCTCGGTCTGATCTATCTGTTATGGGGTCCGCAATACGCTCAGGCAATCGGACAGTCTCCAGATACGCTGCTGATGTATCTGTCTTTGGTGGTCGTGACCAATGGTCTTGGCGAAATGGCTGCTGCTGGTCTTGTCAGCATGGCCCTTGCCAAAGCAATCAAACCAACGATGGTTGGTGCTCCACAAACCAAAGAAGCTGCAGCTTAGTCACAATCGAATCTGCTTTTGCGGGTGCATGAGCAGATCTAAAATCAAAATCGAATATTTCAAAAGAGGGATGCTGGGATTCCTCTTTTTATTTTTTTTTCGTTTCTTCATTTGTTCTGTTTCTTCACTTGTTCTGTTTCTTCACTTGTTCTGTTTCTTCACTTGTCCTGTTTCTTCAGTTTTCCAGTTTCTTCCTTTCATTTTTGGGTTTCAATCTGCTGATTTGGCCTGTTTCTTTCACGAAGTTTTCCGGTTTCCTTTCCAGTCTTTGCCATGCAGGTATTTCATCATTTTATCGTTGACATTAAATAGTCTGTATATCGCACAATTACTATCTTTATATCATTGTTTTTGTTAGCCTTTACATGACTGGGCTGATTATGTGATTTGACGATCTGCATTTTTTCAATATTACATTTTCCGATTCTGGATGGGATTCAGGCATGGGATTTCTTATGGATTCCGGCGCTTTTAATGTTCAGAAAGGGAATAGAAAATTTAGTAGAGCAAAACGGTAGCTATAAAGAAAATAAACGTTAAAAATTGATAGTTTTTGGTAATTTGCATAAGTCGGCCGGATAAACTGTCCTGTAACCATAAAATGAATCACAAAGAAATCATACCGGTGCAGGCAATCTTAAAAATACCTCCTCGGTCTCACAAAAATCTGATACAATTTTGCTGATGTAAAACGCATTCAAATACAGGAGGAGATTAGGAATGTTAAAAGGAATTGCCGCATCAGCAGGCGTTGCGACAGCTAAAGCTTACAAGCTTGAGTCGCCTGTTGTTGTCATCGAAAAAAAGACTGATGTCAATGTAGCTGACGAAGTTGCAAAACTCGAAAGCGCTCTGGCAAAAACCATCACGGATATCGAAGGTGTCAAAGAACGTGCCGCTAAACGTCTTGCACCTGAAGAACTCGAAGTTTTCGACGCTCACTTAATGATGGCAAATGACCCTGAACTCGTTGGTCAGATGAAAAACATGATCGAAAACGACAAGGTCAACGCTGAATACGCTGCAGATCAGGTTTCCAACATGATGGTCAGCATGTTTGAATCCATGGATAACCCATACTTCAAAGAAAGAGCTGCTGACGTCAAAGACGTTACCTATCGCTTAAAATGTAACCTGCTCGGTCTTACCATTCCAGATCTGAGTGCAATCGATGAACCAACCATCATCGTCGCTCACGACTTAACCCCATCGGATACTGCTCAGCTCAACGAATTTGTAAAAGGTTTCGTTACTGAAATCGGTGGAAAAACAAGCCACTCTGCCATCATGGCAAACTCCCTGGAAATCCCAGCTGTTGTTGGTACCAGTGGTGTTTTAGCAGAAGTCAATACTGGTGATGTCATTGGTATGGACGCTCTGGATGGCGAAGTTTTCATTAACCCAGATGAAGCAACCATCGCAAGACTGGCTGAAAAAGAAAAAGCCTACAAAGAAGAAAAGGCGGCCCTCAAAACTCTGGTTAACGCTAAATCCATCACAACTGACGATCATGAAGTTGAACTTGCTGGTAACATCGGAAGCGTAAAAGACGCTGAACAGGTTGTTGCGAACGGTGGTGAAGGCGTTGGTCTGTTCCGTACTGAATTCCTCTACATGGATAATGATCACTTCCCAACAGAAGAAGAACAGTTCGAAGTTTACAAAGCTGTTCTTGAAACTCTGAAAGGCAAAAAAGTTGTTGTCCGTACACTCGATATCGGCGGCGACAAGAAACTGTCCTACTTCGAATTCCCAGAAGAAATGAACCCGTTCCTGGGCTACCGTGCAATCCGTCTGTGCCTCGACCGCACTGACATCTTCAAAACTCAGTTAAGAGCTCTGTGCCGTGCTTCCGTTTATGGAAAACTGTGCATCATGTTCCCAATGATCGCGACCATCAACGAATTCAAGGCTGCTAAATCTCTGTTTGAAGAATGCAAGGCTGAACTGCTTGCTGAAGGCGTTGCTGTTTCCGATGACATCCAGGTTGGTATGATGGTTGAAATCCCAGCCGCTGCTGTACTGGCTGACGAATTCTCCAAATACGCAGACTTCTTCTCCATTGGTACAAACGACCTGATCCAGTACTCCATGGCTGCTGACCGTATGTCCCAGAAAGTCAGCTACCTCTATCAGCCATACAACCCAGCTATCCTGCGTCTGGTTAACATGACTATCCAGGGTGCTCACAAGAATGGTAAATGGGTTGGCATGTGCGGTGCTATGGCCGGCGAACCTTACGCGGTACCAATCCTGCTCGGACTTGGTCTGGATGAATTCTCCATGTCCGCAACTCAGATCCTGAAAGCACGTAAAGTCGTTAACGGCCTGAGCTATGCTGAGATGCAGGAACTCGCTAAAAAATGCCTGTCCATGGATACAGCTGAAGAAGTACTCGACTACGTTAAATCCCAGGTTGACTAAGTCGAACCCACTCTGAAACTCTCACAATAAGCCAGTTGACCCCGACCCGGTTTTGTTTTGTACCGGATCGGGGTTTTTGTCTGTTTGGTAAAGATACGGAATATGAACTGGACTGGCTGCTATTGGAACATACCACGATCTTGCATAGCAGCGCTTTGATTCAGGAGCACGCTTGAACTGTGAAGACGACTGACAATTCCGCTGCCGCCAATCACAGTCAACTTAACGGGCCGGATCGAAGGTCAGCTTCAACCTGGTCCAGATTGAAACTTCGCTATCGAAAGTAAAAACCGTTCGACCAGATTAAGAAGACAATCCAGTCGAACGGCTTTTCTGTACATTTTGAACATTTTGAGTTTATCTGTTTGATGCTCACGCATCATCTTCGTTCCAGTCACTTTGTTTCTGTCCTTATTCTTGAGTCCCGGAACGATCTTTGCAAATCAACAGTTTCCAACACCAGAGGCCAGCAGTTAGTTAATTCTTCGGCCTGTTCTGTTTGTTCGTTTAGTTAGCTGGTTCATCAGCCGTCAATATCGACCCCGCGGACCACCTTGCGCCCATCAATCCAGGCCATCAGTGCAAACGCAGCAACATATAAAGCGCAGATCAGCATCAGAACGCTCCAGATATCCCCGGTTGTCAGAATAAGGGAATCATCGAAAATCGGAAAGCCAGCAGCCATGCCAATAACAAAGATCAGGCCGACCATCACAAATTCCAGAACATAATACCTGAATAATTCATGAGCTTTTTCACAAATGTATTTTATGTGGATTTGTTCTCGAATTAAGGACAAAAATGGAGATCACTGGGTTATCCCCATCATTAGGGATGGACAGGGGTACGGCAGGGGGCAAAAAAAG
>CAJTLE010000176.1 GCA_910577085.1 uncultured Allobaculum sp.
AAGAATCAAAAGAGTTGTTGGAAGTATGGCTAACAACTGACCCAAGAAAGCAAAAAAAGAAGATGCCAATATGACATCTTCAATAAATCAAAGTGAGGTTCTGCCACACACTTTGCGTAAGAACCTAAGGACCGAACATGTCTTTTCGATCCCTTTGTTTTTGACCATTCTTCCCTGTCCTGAGACCAAGGCAGGGATTTTTTCATGGCTGGATCAACAATGCTGCTGATGGCCATGGGCAGCGATGGATGATCAGCAAGGACTGGTGAATGACTGTGTCTCTGTTGAGCATCTCAATTTCTAAGCCGGATGCTTAGTGAAATCATCATTAAAAGGTGATCACATTGCACAAAACAATTCTCATTTTTGAAGAAGCAGACCCGGCAAGAAGAACCGCTCTTCAAAAGAGATATCCTGATTTTCGTTTTATTTATGGCGACAATTCAGACTGGCCAAAGTATCTTCCCCAGACGAACGCCATCATTGGTTTTATTGATGCCGCCCACAAAGACAAACTCAAAAGCCTGCCCCATCTTGAACTGGTCCAGCTGCCTTTTGCGGGCTATGAAAGCTGGCCCGAAGCTGTATCGTGTCCACTGGCCAACGCATCGGGCATTTATGGTCTGGCTGTTTCCGAATACCTGATTGGCGCCATTCTCAACCAATACCGTTACTTCCCTCTGCTTCAAGAAAGACAGAATCAAAAGATCTGGAATCCAAATCTCAAGCCCATTCAGTCTATCAGCCAGAAAACCATCCTTGTCCTTGGCTGCGGGGATCTGGGAAGCACCTTTGCAAAAAAAGCACAAGCACTTGGCGCCCATACCATCGGCGCAGCCACTCGCGTTCGTCCAATCGAAGGTTTTGATGAAGTCATTACGCTCGATCAGCTGGATGACTATCTGGGTAAGTGCGATATCCTTGTCTCCACACTGCCTTCTAATGAGAAAACCCGCTATCTGCTGGACATCGATTCGTTTAGAAAAATGAAACCCACGGCGATGTTTATCAATGTTGGCCGCGGGGATCTGGTCTCTTTAAAAACCCTGGAAGATGTCATGGACCAGAAACTGATCTCATCGATGGTTCTGGATGTCTTTGAAACCGAACCCTTGCCTGCAGACAGTCCTTTATGGCAAAACGAACAAGTTATGATTACTCCGCATATCTCCGGTGACTTTTCGTTGCCGGAAACCAAAGAACTGCTCTGGAAACTGGTGGAGCAAAACCTCGATGCCCTTCAGAACGGAACGCCCTTTGTGAATATTGTGAATCAGTAAAATGTTCATCCGTTTGAATCCGATCGAGCTACAGTCCAGTTCAACATTTGGTCTGAATGGAGCCAGCATTTTGTATTTTGGCTGATTTTCATCATGAAATCAGCCTGATTCTCAATTCAGACTGGATCCTGAATATGAATCCAGGATCCAACTCTCTCCACCTTTATCTTTATGGTGGAGTTTTTTATTTCTGGATGGAGGGTGGCTTTCCTTTTATTTCTGCTTATTTCTGCTTATTTCTGCTTATTTCTGCTTATTTCTGCTTATTTCTGCGTCCTTGATTGATTCAGCTCAGTTCAGATAAAGACCAATTTTCGTCACATTCGCAAAGCTGCTGGTGAATACCCATAGTACTTCTTATAGGCTCTGGAAAACGAGGATTCATCCGGAAAGCCAAGGGACAAGGCGATAAACGAAATGGAGTCGGTACTTCCCTTGATCATTTTTTCCGCTTTCTGAAGCTTGCGCTGGGTGATGTACTGTTTGGGAGAAAGACCATATTGAGCCGCAAAGCTGCGGCTCAGGTAATTTGGATGGTAGCCAAACGTTTCGGCAATTTCGCTGACTTTTAAATTTTTGCCAATATTCATGTCGATGAAATAGCGGATTTCTGCCATCTTGTCTTCATGCGTATCCGGCTTTTTCTGGATTTTCAGTTCTTCAAACAACTGTCCGAGAACCTGTGAGATCAGCGCATTCGTTCTGAAAAAGCCGGAGAAGTCATCGGAATAGTTCTGAATCATATTTTCAATCGCCGTGGCATACCAGCCGACATTCAGATTCGGAATCAGAAAGGCATTGGGGCAGGCATTCTGGAGCATCTGGAAATAGGTTGAGGCATGAAGTCCCAGAAAACTTACCCAGGAATATTGCCAGGGATCCTCCTGATCAGCCTCATAATAATGCGGCACCTGCGCCGGCAGCAGAAAAGCCTGCCCAGCATGGACTTCAAAAACCTGGTTGCGAATGTGTAAAGTCCCTTTGCCGGCGCTGACAAAGTGAATGACATAATAGTTTCTGACCACCGGGCCGTAAGACATGCCGCCTTTGAGGCTGTGATTGCCGCACGCATAGAAAATCAAGTCCGAAGAATCTTTTTCATCGCGGGAAAAATGGGTATCTTTAATCTCTTTCATCCTTCCCAGTTCGGTACACGATAAACTCATCTCTCTTTTTCAACTCCTTTTCCATCTTCTGCTCAACTCTTCTGCAGTTTCTTCCATCTTAAGCCTGAATAGTTAGATTTTGCTATAGAGATATTGGATTTTGCTATCTGATTATCGAAGAAAATAGGTTTTAATATGGGTGTCAACAGAAAAAGAAAGGAGCAGAAAAACTTTGAACAAGCATCTGGAAAAAGCAAAAGATAAAGCTGATATGGATGGTATAGCATCCATGGTTAATGTGAAGCAGACCTACCATCTGGAGCCGGAACATGGTCTTCTCAACGATCCGGTCGGACTCATCTACTTCAAAGGGAAATATCACATTTTCTTCCAGTGGAACTCTCATGCCAAAGACCACTCCAGCAAGGAATGGGGCCATTTCTCTTCTTCAGACCTTGTGCACTGGACATGGCACGCCAGCCCCATCCAGCCTGGATGTGAGTATGACCTCAACGGTGTCTATTCCGGAAGCAGTGTGGAGTGGGATGGAAAAATCTATGCCTACTACACCGGGAACCGAAAGAAAGACGGCGTCCGGTTTACCAGACAGTGTCTGGCTGTTTCCGAGGATGGAATCCACTTCAAAAAAGAAGGACCCGTTCTTGAAAAGCCCGACTCTGTTACCGATCATTTCCGCGATCCCAACGTCAAGATTCGAAATGGAAAGCCCGAAATGATCATTGGAGGGCAGAACCTTGAAAAACAGGGCGTGATCCTGACCTACCGATCGGAGGATGGAAAAAACTGGCAGGATACCGGACTCTATGCCATCAGTAAAAACACCAGCATGATCGAGTGTCCAGATCTGATCCACTTTCAAGATTGTGACCTGCTGCTGTACGGCTTGCAAAACCGCGACCCCGAAAACGATGAATGTCTCGACAGCTTTGGCGTCTATAAGCTGATCGATCCAAAAAATCCTGCAAGACCCATCGATCTTGATAAAGACTGGAAGTCACTGGATGCTGGCTATGACTGCTACGCATCCCAGACTCTGACGGATTCAGACGGTCGGGTTTTGGTGTACTCCTGGATGAACCGGTTAGATGATGGTCAGGAAAAACGGCTTGCCAACGCTGCGCACAACATCCATTGCCTGACGCTTCCCCGTGAGTTGTCCATTCGGGGCGGAAAACTGTACCAAAAGCCAGCCCGGGAGCTGTATTCCCTTTTTGAACCCTGTCCACTACCGTTTTCAGCACAGATCGACCTTGGCAGCCGCTGCTGGAGAGCCGATCTGAGTACAGACAATCAGGAATTCAACCTGAAAATTAACGACCGGGAAGCGCAGATCAGCTGGTGCCCGAAAGCCCATGTCTTCACGTTGTTTCGCTGGGACTGGGATAAAGATGAATGGCAGGAAAGAAGCATTCACCTTGAAACGCTGAACAAAGTCGAACTGTTCATGGATACCTCCAGCCTGGAAGTATTCGTTAACGATGGTCAATACGTTTTTTCGGCCCGCATTCTTCCGAGCGCCAATGACACCCAAATTTCAGGCACTGGCCTGCAGCCGGATATGCTGCGTCTTTATCCAGCCATTCCAGGTTCGTTCACCTTAGAAAAGGCCTTCCAGGAAACATTCAGAAATCGCAGCCATACCAGTCGGCATTGGGAAACATACCCAGTCTGAGCCTGACTCTAAACCAAGAGTAAAGCGTTCTGAAACATCTCTCAGATCAGTGCCAAATAACGCCCCCCAGTCTGAAACGTACCCCAAGTCAACGACAAAAAAGAGAAATAAGAAACAACAAGAGAAATCAAAAAAAAAAAGGCTCTGTTGTACTTTGGGTGGGTTTTTGAGTCGAAAAAAAGGGGATGTCATCTTTTTGACGGATGACACCCCCTGTATATAAAGCATAGATATGAAAAAGGACATGTGTTATCCTTAAGTTTCCACACAGAAAGGATACAAAAAACAC
>CAJTLE010000177.1 GCA_910577085.1 uncultured Allobaculum sp.
AATTTAGAGCGCAATTCTCAGACTCTTTCCTTACACTATTAATTTTATGGAGAAGGACTGTCTACACTCAATATCTATTCACCGTTTTCATTCCGGCATGTGGCTGCCAAGCCATGAAGTTTATTTTCCAAGCAAGGCACCTGATCATCCCAAGTGTCGAAAACATGAAACCCCCAGCAATCTGAAAGACCAGAATTGCTGGGGGGGGTTGTTATTCATGTCAAAGCAACTGCTGTATTTTATCTGTTCGTTCGAATGCCCAGTAAAGAAGGCAGTGCATCATTGAGCCGGTTCGATCTTTGCAAGTCAGCTTTCTCCTTCATATCTTCAAACTTTTCGCCACTTTCAAAAGTCTTTCCTGGGTCAACCGCATACCATGCAACGCCTTCATTTTCCCAGCCCATTGCAACCAGCGCATTGATCTCTTCAACGCTTGTTGTAAAGTGATGAGCTCCTGTTTCGGCATTTGGATTATATGCTCTGTATACAGGGATGCCATCCTTGCGATCTTCTACTGCAAGCCAGCCGACACCCTCTGCCTGCCATCCATAGGAAATCAGCGTATCGCGCTCATTCACATCGACAGTGTAGTGATGATCACCGGAGTTTGGATTGTAGAGACGATAGACATTCTGTCCTGTACCTGGTGTTGTCCAGGCAAAGCCTTCATCCGTCCAGCCAAGATTGGTTAAGATCTTCTTTTCTTCTCGGCTCGCGGTATAGAAGTGCTCACCAGAGTTTGGGTTATACAGGCGAAGGAGTGTCTGGGATAAACCTTCAGGCTGAGAAAGTGTCTGCCACTCCTCTTTTGTGCCGTAGAACTTGTTCAGGTCCAGATTGCCTTCATAGCCTTCGAGTTTTCCGCGCGATGTGTACTGATGCATGTAATACTCTTCAAATGCGCCGGTCCCTAAGAGATCCGTCTTTACTTCCGCAGTTTCCCGATAACCCTGCTGCTCATCGTTCTTGCCATAGTTGGCAACCCATAATTGATAGCCAGCCTTGGCGACTGGTGTCCAGTCAATGGTTCTTGTGTAGTAGCTGCTTGTATACAGCATTGGCTTTACGCCTGAAAGCTTGTAGTAGGTTTCAAGGAAGTCGAGAGCCCAGGAAGCTCCTTTAGCTAGGACGTCATGATCTTCAAAATCCAGAATTGGAATTCCCTTTCCAATATATTGTTTAGTCTGTTCGTAGAAGAACTTTGCTTCGTCCTGGGCAGAGCCTTCATAGCCGGAGTCATGGGCAAAATGATAGAATCCAAAAAGGCGGCCGCCCCCCAGAATCTTCTGCGCAAAGTAGTCAAAAGAGCGATCTTTAAAGCCTGTTCCACCTGTGGCTTTACAGATGATGAAATCTGCATCAATCAAGTCCAGATCAATTGTATTCTGCCAGTTTGAAATATCGATTCCGTCCAGAACTGTGCTGCTTTGACGATGGTTATCGATATCTCCAAGGATCAGGTCCGATTCTTCTTCCATCCCAAACAGCTCCTCATCAGCCAAAGGTCCGTCTTCAGCACTGGCCCCCATATGGCCAGAAGTGTCAGGAGTTGTATCTTCCGCAGCTGGTTGAGTCGAGGCGGCCTCTCCTCCATTTACCGTTCCCGAAAAATCACTGTCTACAGAACTTCCATTGTTGGTGGAAGCATCCGTGCTCGATCCGGTCCCATGGTCAAGATCTTCTACCCAGCTGTCATTGGAATCGGCAGCAGACGAATTGCCTGAATTGGTGTTCGATGGCGCTTCATCAAAACCGCCATCTTCAAAACCCTGTTCAACCGCATGTACAGGCACCAGAGCACTTGTCATGGAACCGCCTGCAACAAGTGCGGCAAGGGCCAAAGACAGTGCCCGGCTCAGGCCTGGTTTCTTTGTATTTTTCATTGCGATCTCCTTTCCTGCATCTATCTCTCACAGATCGATCTTTGTGTTGTCTGTAAGCTCTCTTCGACCGACGAAACTCTCATCATCAGCTCAAAAAAACCGATCTGGTTTACTTCGTTTACTTCTATATTCAGAAAACATTAAAACATTTCTTAGTCATCATGTATAGTTTTCGCTTTGTGTCTTACAAAAGTATCGTACAATTCAGGTTAAATCTTTAAGGAATTCTTTCAGTTTTACATCATCAGCCCTATGGTAACGGCTTTCCTTTTGATGACTTTACTCCTTTAAATCGCTATACAAAACATCTCATTTGGTATGCCAGTCACAACCGATGAAATCCCAAAACAGTTCTCATCCCCATAGACGATGTAAAAAAGTCACTTCAAAAGTTCTACAGGAAAACCAAGGAATTCGGATCTTTTTACCGCCTGTCTTTGGTGATCGCATAGCACTTGGTAAAATGAGTCTATGACCGAAATCAATGCAATCGTCGCGTCCCTTGAAAACGGACTTGCGAACCAGTTTATCGATATCCCGCCAGCAACTCTTTCGATTCTTCGTGATCTGAAGGAAAAAGGAGTTGTGCTGGCTTTGACCTCCTCCAGATCCATCGTCTGGCTGGAACATTTTCTGGAGTCCAAACAGCTAAAGGGAATGTTTTCCTTTTTAATCGGCTGCAACGGAGCCCAGTATCTCAACTGCAAAACCCGTCAGCGTTCCTATCTCGTTTCTTTATCTAAGGAAGAGCTTCTGGAAATCGCCAAAAACGCAGCTAAATTTAATCTCGTATGCGGTGTGGGGTACCACAACGAAATCTTTTTCAACGGCTTTAGTCCCTGGGCTTTAAATTACGCTCTGCGCATCTATCGCTTTCCTCACTTCACAGGTTTTGACCTCATTGACCCGGCCACAACCTTCTCCAAAGTGACGATCGCCGGGTCTAAAAAAGACCTGCGCAAATTCGAAGAAGCGTTCGATATGCAAAAATTTAGAATCCTGCATCCATCCTCGGCTAACCTTGAAGTCATCCCAGCGAAAACCAATATGTTTGACGCCTTAAAACTTGGTATGGCTCAGTTTGGTCTGACTGCGGATAAGATCCTTTATTTTGGTGAGTCCGAAAAGGACCAGTCAGCCATGTTCCACACAATCGGCATTGCGATGAAAAGCGCTCCCCAGTCCGTCAAAGACAGTGCCCGC
This sequence comes from uncultured Allobaculum sp., assembly GCA_910577085.1. GTDB lineage: Bacteria > Bacillota_I > Bacilli_A > Erysipelotrichales > Erysipelotrichaceae > Allobaculum. The sequence continues at coordinate 3,087 of CAJTLE010000177.1, forward strand.
CGGGTAACCAAATACAATGGTGCACAAAACGGCATTGGCTATCAGATCAATTTGTTAAGGATGGAGAAAATCTATGTATTCAGAAAGCCGGACCGAGAAAAAGCATAACGAGGACGTCATCTACGCCTCTGACAACCTCTGGATCGTCTGCGATGCAGCCAGCGGCCTGACCAAAACCGACTGGATGCATCAAGGCAGTGACGCCGCCTGGTTTTCTCATTTTCTGGTGGACTTCATCGTGAGTGCTCTCAAGCCAGAAACTAACCAACCTGTATCATCCAGCCTGTCAGAAATTCTGGCTTCCGCATGCCAACAAGCCGCTAACCTTTTTCCGCCCTGTTCCGAGTTGGAAATGCCTTCAGCCGCTATTGCGATCCTTTATCGAAACGTGGCCCAGAAACGGTTTGAGTATCTCGTCCTTGGGGACTGCGTGCTGCTGGCTGACCTTGTGAACGCACAGAAAAAGACTGGTTCATCCTCTGATGGGCCAGCCCTTACCACCTATAAAATCACAGATCCAACCATCGCTCACTTTGATGGCATGGCTTTAGACTTTATGAAAGCTAGAAGCCAGAAACTACATGAGCCCTTCCTTGCCCAGCGCCCGCTGGCGAATGAGATCTTAATTGCCAACCGCCAAAAGAGAAATCAGCCCAACGGCTACGCAATTGCAGACTGCACTACTCGCTGGGCTGGACATGAGCTGAGCGGAGCGTTCTCTCTAGAAGCACTCAAGAGGGTCGCTCTGTACAGTGATGGTTTTGATCAGCTGCAAGATTTCCTGCAGGCTGATCAGATCATCCACTCCGATCAGGCCTTTCTAAATTTTGTATTCGATCACCAGAGCGAAGTCTTAGATCTTCTCTACCAAAAGCAAAACCAGGATTCTTCGTGTGAAATCATCCCACGCCTTAAACTGCGCGATGATACTTCGCTGATTCTGGTGGACTTTTCCACCCAGTCAGCCAAATAAAGACTCAGTCAGGTCTTTGACTATAGGAGTACCTGTCAATGACCCCACCCAAACTGCCTTGCAATTTGGATGGGGCTTGAAATAAGAAGCTTTCATGCATCTGTTTCAAGCCTGATTGACTAGCCTGAGTCTTAACTGACTACGTTATTTGAGAATTGACC
>CAJTLE010000178.1 GCA_910577085.1 uncultured Allobaculum sp.
GTCAATTCTCAAATAACGTAGTCAGTTAAGACTCAGGCTAGTCAATCAGGCTTGAAACAGATGCATGAAAGCTTCTTATTTCAAGCCCCATCCAAATTGCAAGGCAGTTTGGGTGGGGTCATTGACATTTTCGAATGCCTTTTTCTGGGGCAATCCGGCAGTGATTGCCTTCTTCATGAATTTCACGCATAATTGAACCATTCAGTTCCCCAATGTTTTTTACATTGTGGAAAATGGATCAAGAAAGGATTCTGTATGAAAAGAACAAAACGTTTTCTGGCCGCCTCGCTGTGTGCTCTGATGTTAGCGGGATGCGGCGGCGTATCCAAAGAAGTGTCATCGACCTGCACTGCTGAAATGCCAAATGCCGGTCTTGTGATGAGTGCTGTCATTAAAGCTCCAAGTGAAGATGCAGAAATATCTTCCATTGATTTTAAATTCGAAATGCCATTTGCGGCCATTCGGGAAGCCGCAGGCGATGCAGCAGCGGATCTGAGCGATTCCGAAGTAAAATCCATCGTTGAATCGCAGGAAGATGCTTATGTATCGACCATCACTACCATGCTTGGTGTCGATGCTGCCGACATCACAACCGAAGTTACTGATTCTGCATTAAATATGGAAATCTCCATGAAAGACTTCGACAAGATCCGTACTTTATTTGGCGTCGAAGAGGATCAGAAAATGATCTACAAAGACATCGTTTCCGATGCTGAATCCAATGGCTTCACCTGCGAATAAAAATAGCAGACGAAGGCATTGAACCAAAATGGAATTGTGATTGAATCGGACAGAAAATCAGGCAGTTGAACAGAGAAAGGACTTTTGAAAAATTGAGATTCCAGCGAATCCAGTCGGATGCTTTCCAGGTACTGGCAGGCCAAAAGGCCGGCAGGTTCTGATCCTTGGCAGACCTGTAAACCAGACTCGAAAAGCATCATCTCTGATTATTGAACCCTGACTGCATCGGTCAAATTCAATTCCAGCTATCCATGAACAAACCAGAAACATAAAGGACAGATCCTCCGATCGTGAAGGCAAAGGCTAAACGTTTAGAGATGTCTGTCCTTTTTGTCTTTGTCCGTTCGAGTCTGTCCTCTGGCATTGACCAAGAGGTAAGGATCATCCATTGGATTCCATTTCGCTGCGGATTTTTTCTACATCTTCTACTGATGTATTCATAATTTTTGCAATAAAGGCAGGGTCCTTACCGCCAATGGCAAAATACGTTTGGATGGGTTGCTTTTTCAGGTTTTCTGTTTCTTTTACCACAGCTTCAATTTCTTGTTCGTAGAATTCTTTGTCTTTTTCGCGGATTTCTTTGAGCAATTCTGAAAAAGTACTGGACACGCTTTCTCACCTTCTTTCCATTTTTTCCCTTTTTATTGCGGCTTAGTGAATCCTGCAATTCTGGATTTCCTCGAGAGAACTTCTGCGAAGGGCACGCATCAGATCGCCGCGCTCGTCTTTGCCGTCGTACAGGGCGTTGACAAGGTAGACCGTAAAATGTGAATTTGGGACGAATTCCAATGTTTCCCCCTTGTAGATTTGAAACCTTTCCATATGGACCACAGGTTCTCCATTGAAGATTTCCGTCCCGCAATCATCGAAGCGCTGCTGGTTTGTGAAGATTACGAGGATGACATCTTTGATTGTGCAGCCCTCTTTTTCATACCGGGCTCGCGCATAGGCGGGCGAATACGATTCGAGCTGGGTAAGACTGAGCGGCTGGTTGAGCAGAAACCGGATGTCATAGACATGATCCATGGAATCTCTGGCAAACAGATCCCGTGGTGAGGATGGAAGCAGAGTCGGGGAAGGACGATACGGCGATTTGCTGTTTCTCTGTTTTTTCCTGGATTTTCCGGATGTTTTGTGGCTGCTGGAAGAATCTTCTTTGCTGTCGCGAGGTGGCAAGTCTTGCTGGTAAGTCTCGTTTCTTTTTACTGAACTGTTATTCAGAGCAGTCTGGGAAGAGGCGGTGGCAGAATCCTCAGAGAGATTCTCTGAAGAGTTGGTGGTTGGGGAGGGTTGTGGACCTTCTTGTGGCTGATCAGGTGCGAGGACCTGATCAAATTCTTGTTCAATCGATTTATTCATGATGGTTGAGCATCCTTTCTATTTCCATATACGCGAGAGTGTCGGATCTGTTTGAACTTCTTAAAAATTTTTTCAAAAAATTTGATTCTGTTCGTTTCGTGGCAAATTTGGCCAGACTGGCTTATTTCAACTGCTGCCTCATGCTTAGAAACGTTCACCAAACCATTTCGACCAGGACCGCCGGGAGCTGGTCATCCTGTTGATTGACAGGGATTTGAGCAGGTGATAGGCTGAAAACAATAGATAAAATAATGAAGGTTACAACGATAAACAGATTTTTGTCTGCGTTTTGAAGAATTCAGAAACTGAAGACGAGAAGCGAGTTGGTGGAATCCGTTTGCGGAAAGGAAGAAACAATGAAGAATCCTTATTTATCTTATTGGTTCATGATATTCATTCCGTTGTCTGTGCAACGGTTGATGAAAAGGAACATCCGGTTACCCGAGTGATTGATATGATGCTGGAAGATGGCGATACCGTTTATTTTCTGACGTCCAAAGGGAAAGTATTCTATGACCAGCTGATGAAAGAGAAATACATCGCCATGACCGGCATGAGCGGTGGTGAAGGAATGGATCAGGCTGAAGCTTCGCTGCATAAAAAGCCATTTTCTTACGGGGAACAGTTGAATGCATTGGAAGCGAGAAGCTGGATGAAATCTTCAAAGAAAATCCCTATATGGCCAGTATTTATCCAAATGATGTCTCCCGTCAGGCACTGGTTGTCTTTCGCATGACGAAGGGATCCGGTGAATTCTTTGATCTTTCTACCAGTCCGATTACCCGGGCGTCCTTTGAAATTGGCGGTTATACGCCGGATGAAAATGACCTGAATCAGGCTGAACCCTACTTCATTACGGGCGCCTGCATCGGATGTAAGGCCTACCTTGCGGTCTGCCCGCAAAACTGCATTGAACATGACAGTCTTCCTTATGTCATTGATCAAAAGCATTGTCTGCACTGCGGCAACTGCTATGCAGACTGCCCGGTTCATGCGGTCATCAAACGATAATTAAAACGTCAGGATGAAAAAGAAATGAGCGCCTGCCTGTTTCAGAGAGATCTGAAACGCGCAGGCGCTTTTTATCGGAAAAATGAGACTTTCGGCTTAATGATTCTGTTCTGAATAAGGGGCAAACAGTTTTTCAAGATCAGCCTGCTCCAGCATTTTCTGATCAGATGGGCAGAAGGAATACTGATTGAGCTGATCGGCTGTGATCCAGGCAAAGGCCGCATGTTCTTTTCTTGTCAGCGAGCCTTGTTGAATGGCCGTTTTGAAAAAGTTCAGATGGAGATCCTTATCTGGCAGTGTCACATCCGCAAAATAAAGAGGCTTACAGATGAGCACGCCCAGTTCTTCCTGGCATTCGCGAATTAAAGACTGCTCAATGTTTTCTCCAGCTTCCTTTTTCCCGCCGGGAAACTCCCATAACAGACCGCATGATTTATGAGCGGGACGCTGACAGATCAAAATCTTTCCGTCTTGTTCAAGAATTGCTGCACTGACTTCTAACATGGTAAATCCTCCAATGCAGCCATCATACTACAAAGGCTGCCAGGCCTACAAAAGAGTCGAAAAGCCGTTCTGTTCAGATTGAAAAGCAGAGCTCCAAACCGATGAGAAGGAAGAAACGGACTGTAAGTTCAGATGGTTCTGAGGATGATCTTTTGAGGACGATCTATGGATAGAGGAAGTCTATCTATATCGGGGCGTGAACCTCCCCACCCAAACGGATAACCAATCAGCATTTTTTCAACAATAAATCCTGAATTAAAATCCGTTTGGATGGGGCTTCGGGAGCTAAAACAGCCATGGTCGTACTGGACGGATCCAGTGCGGATATCTTCGGTTAAAAGACATCGATCTGTTTCAGTAGTCCAGAGCCTGTTCACTGGCTCGTACCCGAATGGGCTGTTGTCTGGATGCGATGACCGGTTCTGCCTGCGGCAAGCGAGGCTGCTGACAAAATTTGATTGATTTACCACTGAGGTAGTGACTAACCGTTGAGCCACTACCTTTTTTTATGTCTAATAAGAAATCACATTAAATGCACAAAATCATTCGAAAATATATTGACAT
>CAJTLE010000179.1 GCA_910577085.1 uncultured Allobaculum sp.
AACATGACTAATAGGAAAAGGCGTCTGCATTTTTATAGCAACTATCTTAGGATAGGAATTCAATCTTGTTTATATCATGGCAAATCGAGGCCAATTAATATAAAAGTCAATGAAACGAAACACTAGTGGAGTCCAGGTCAAGTTTTGCCGGAAAAGACTTCAAATTGCCAAATGGATGAAAACTTGCAGAAGAAATAAAAAGCGGCCGGGGTGACCGGCCGTAAATTGGGAATAGAAACATCTGCAGGCAGATGTGAGTGGGAATTTGGAAATAAGGGTAATTCTATGAGTTTAAGGCTTGAGACTGACTACTTTTTGATGTCAGCTTCTACTTTTTTAACGCCTGCTTTAACTTTGGCTTCGTCAGCTTTTACATCTTTCTTGACGTCGCCATTGAAATCTTTGACATCAGCTTTGGCTTTATCAACAGCTTTTGTTACGCCTTCTTTAGCTTTGTCGTACGCATTGACTGCGCCTTCTTTAACTTTGTCGTAAGCATCAACGATTCCGTCTTTTGCTTTGTCATAGGCATCAGCTGCACCAGTTTTTACTTTTTCAACTGCAGCAGCAGCTTTGTCTTTGACTTCAGCACCAGCTTTGGCTAAATCAGCTTTTGCATCGGCTGCATTGGCGTCAGCTTCTTTTTTGAATTCAGCTTCTTTTGCTTTTGCAGCTGCTTCATCAGCTTCAGCTTTCTTTTCTGCTTTTTCGAGATCTGCTTCGTATTTTGCTTTCAGATCTGCTTTATCGGCTTCTGCTTTTGCTTCAACCTTCTTCTCATCACTGTGGAAATCGTCTTTCAGTTTATCCACTTCTTTTTCGACATCTGTTTTAAATTTATCGAAACCTGCTTCAACATCCTTGAAAAATTCACTCATTCTTAAAAGCCTCCTTGATAGTTCTGATTCTACTTGCACCCAAAATATTGGAAAGCGTTCTGCCCGCTTTACTTGGCAGAACGGGCAAGCACTGGCTCTCCCTGACTTACTTTTCCAAAGCTCTGCCGAGGTTTGTATCCTTCACGATAGAGAACTTGATCGATTGGTGTAATCGCAAATAATTTGGACTTGGCTTCAATCGGCTGGATAAAATGGACAAGCGTATCTCCCTGTCTGACCTTCTGACCGGCCGAAACAAGGATTTTGGCGTCTTTTTCAAAGTCAACAGAATGCGTGCAGACTTTCAGACCCAGCTGGTTGCCCATTGGTGTCTGAAGAATAATGACATTCTGAATCGGGTCAACCGAAACAACTGTGCCATCGACTGGAGAATCGATGTTCTGGTCATGGACCTTCAAGGTGACGAGCGTACGCATCGCCTTGTCCTTGTCCGAAGCATTTTCATCCTGATATGGATAGGCAAGCAGGTCTCCATCCGCCCAGGCAAACAGATCATGATAGTCATTGGCAGCCTGCTCATTGGCTTCTTCGGTTGCTTCATAATCGTCTTTGGCTTTTTCAAAGATATCCTTTGTATCGTCCCACGCTTTTGTCAGGTCATTTTTTACATCTTCTAAAAAATCAGCCATCACTGGTCCTCCTTAGAATGTTGCAGAATTTTGGGATGATTTTCAGCACGAATTTCATGTCATCACCCCTGAGTTATCCCTTGATGTTTATTACCGTTTCTGTACATTCTGTATTATCTTTTCTGTAATCTTTCTTCGGTTCCTGTTTTGCTTACCTGGCGTTTTTAAGAGCAGAAAAAAGATCCAGGAAGTCTTTTCTTATCCTCCGGTCTGTTGAGATCTGTATCGTCTTCGTTAAGATCCGGATCACTCTGACTGCCAGGAGCAGTCCAAAGCGTCTGAAAAGGCTCTCTGTAATTTCCATTATAAAAAGGGGAATATTTGAATCTGATCGCAATGACCAGATGAAACATTCCCCTGCTTTAGTTCTTATTGCCAGTTCTTATTGTTGGTTCTTATTATCGTTCCTGATTTCGATTTCTGTTCTGACTGTCTGCTTCGGCTTTCAGCATTCGATTCCAGTTCCGATTTTTTGATTTCAGAATTTCAATTCCAAGATTCCAATTTCAGTTTCCCGATTCCAATTCGGCCTGCCTTGTTTCCATCCTTCTTGAAGATCAGGCAGCTGCCAGCTTTTCCTTCTTTTCTTCCAGTTCCATCCAGCGCATTTCCATCTCGTCGATCTTCTCCTGCGTTTCGTCGCGGTCTTTTTCGACTTGGGCAAGTTCCTGATAGCTGCCCGGCTGACCCAGACGGTCATTGAGTTCATCGCGTTTTTTCTGCAGAGTTTCCAGCTGAACGAGAATCTCTTCCAGCTCCTTCTTTTCTTTAGACGATAAAGAAGGTTTACGGGTACGTACAGCTTTGGCTTTTGGCTGAGCGGAAACTGCACTCTGGATTTCTTTTTCGGCTTCTCTGGCTGCGACAAGATCGCTGTAGCCGCCAGTATAGCGATGCCACTGGTGATCTGGCTGCAGTTCAAAGAGTTCGGTAGCCGAGCGGTCGATGAAGTAGCGGTCATGAGAGACAAACAGAACAATGCCTGGGAAGTTATCGAGATAGTCTTCCAGAATTTCCATGGTCATTAAATCCAGATCATTGCCTGGTTCATCCAGCAAGAGAACATTTGGGGCTTCCATTAAAACTTTGACCAGATACAGCCGGCGTTTTTCACCGCCCGAAAGTCGTTCAATGGGCAGATACTGTTTGTTTTTATCAAACAGGAAGCGTTCAAGCATCGCCGACGCGCTCAATGTGCCATCGAGGGTATCGACTTTGGCTGCTGTTTCTTCAATATAATCCAGCACACGTTTGGACTGGTCTTCGATTGGCATGATCTGACGGAAATAGCCGATCTTGACAGTCGATCCAAGATCAAAAGCACCTTCCGTTGGCTGGAGCAAGCCAGCGACCAGATTCAGGAAAGTCGACTTTCCTGATCCATTCGGACCGACAAACGCGATGCGGTCTGTACGTTTACAATGATAGGAAAAGTCAGAGAACAGCTGCTCGCCATCTGGATAGGCAAAGCCAATATTCTGCCATTCCAGCGTCTTCTTGCCCAATCGTTCAGCCGCAAAGTTCAGTTCCATATTCTGATTCTGAATGCGGGTGCGCTCTTCACGCAGCTTTTCAAACCGGTCCAGACGAGATTTCGATTTGGTTGAACGGGCCTGGACACCCGCACGAACCCATTCAAGTTCTTTGCGGTACAGATTCTCCCGTTTTTTTGCGCGGTTCAGATCATCCTGCATCCGCTGATGACGGGCTTCCAGATAATCAGAGAACGTCCCTTCATGCGAATACAAAGTTCCATGATCCAACTCCAGAATCCGGGTGCAGGAGCGATCCAGGAAGTAACGGTCATGAGTGACCGTAATCACAGTCTGTTTGGAACGAGACAGCCAGTTCTCCAGCCAGCTGATCATTTCAATATCCAGATGGTTAGTCGGCTCATCCAGAAGCAAAAGATCAGCCCGATCTGCCAGCGCCAGAGCAAGAGCCAGCCGCTTTTGCTGGCCCCCAGATAAGTAGGCGATTTTCTGATCAAAGTCATCCAGACCAAGTCTTGTCAGAATGGCTTTGAGCTCATACTCTTCTCTGGGATCCTTTAAAGCCTGGTTCTGGGCCTGCATTTCCTGCCAGATGGTTTCATGGGCAAAGACAGGGCTTTGGGCAAGCATATGGGTTTTCATCCCATTGGTGCGGATGATCTTGCCCTGACAGGTTTCGAGGCCGGCCAGCACCTTTAACAGCGTCGATTTGCCGCAGCCATTCATTCCCACCAGACCAATTTTTTCGCCTTCCCGGGCGTCCAGCGACTCATTATTTAAAATCACTCCATTGCCATAATCCAGATGGAGTCCAGAAGCAGAAAAAAGCATATAATCACCTCAAGCAATCATTATGCGCGAAAAACGCCTGAATTCAAAGTCATCCGGCAAACTGGCAGGCTTTAAAAGCAGAGATCTTCTCAGACAGGGAGATACATGCAGACCAATACAACTTCAAACACTGGACGGATTTTAACAGTTGGTTATATTGGGTTTTTAAGGAAAAAACAGTCTATAATGAATATAGATGTGTTATTATAAATACATGAGAATGAAGACGTCACAAGCCTGCAAATACCTCGGGGTTGC
>CAJTLE010000180.1 GCA_910577085.1 uncultured Allobaculum sp.
AGACCTGACAGACCTTAATTTAAGTCGATTATTCAGCTGGTTCGAGCATTTTCTGGACCTGGCACTGGCCGTATTCAGTTTTTGTGAATCAAATCATGGTTTTATCCGCTTAACCGAATGGCATTGGTTAAATGCTGGATTTGACTCCTGGATCAGGAGATATGGAGAATCTGGATCAGAAAGATCCAGGCCAGCCCATAGTAGGTAATTACGCCCACCATATCATTGACGGTTGTAATCAATGGTCCAGAAGCAACGGCCGGGTCCACTCCGATCCGTTTGAAGAACAGCGGGATAGCTGTACCGGTCAGCGATGAGATAATCATCGACAGCCACAGGGCGATCCCGATGCAAAGCGAAATTGCATAGGATTCGCTCCAGTCGTACGGTTTGACCAGATGAATATAGAGGCCTAAGAAGGCAAAAGCTAACAGGCCGATCAAAAGACCATTCACAAAACCGACACGGACTTCTTTCCAGACCAGATACAGTTTCTGTTTGCGGGTTAAAGAATCATCCATTAACACCCGGATGGCAACAGCCAGGGATTGGGTACCGGCGTTACCTGCCATACCTAAAATCAGAGACTGGAAAGCCATGACGATCGTCAGCTGGGCGACGACACCTTCAAACATGGATACAACACTTGATACCAGCAGACCTAAAACCAGTAAGACTAAAAGCCAGGGCAGACGTTTTTTCAAAGACTGAAAGAGCGTTTCTTCCAGGTCTTCTTCCGCAACCAGACCGGCGAGTTTCGCGTAGTCTTCGCCCATTTCTTCATCCATAACTTCCAGCAGGTCCTGGGAGGTGATGACACCTAACAGCAGGTTATCGTTGTTTAACACTGGAATGGAGTCTTCGTTATAGTCTTTCAACTCTTCAACGACTTTGTCGATGGGTTCATTGGCATATACATATGGATAGCTGGTGGCAATGATCTCTTCCAAAGCGGTATCCGCTCTGGAGATGATCAGATCTTTTAAATTGACGGCACCGTAATACATTCCGTTTTCATCGTGAACGTAGATCGTGGTGATGTTGTCATTTTCTGGTGCCTGAGCGATCAGGTCTTTCATGGCCTGACGGACGCTGACACCTTTGGGGACTTCAATATAATTGGTTGTCATCTTCGAACCAATTTCATCTTCGTCATAAGAGAAGATGACTGCAATCTGTTTGCGGACTTCAGGTTCAAGCAGTTCGAGGATGATTTCACGTTTTTCTTTATCAAATTCTTTCAGAAGATCGGCAGCTTTATCGGTTTCCATCTCGTTGAGGATCGCAATGATCTTCCGGATGTTCATCTCGTTTAAAAAGCGGGCCTGATCCTCTTCGTCCATATACTCGATGATTTCTGTCAGCCGTTCGGTATCAAGCATTTTGTACAGCTTTTCCCGCTCAAAGGGTGTCAGGCTTTCAAATGCATCGGCGATATCGTTGGCATGATAGTCATCGAGTTTTTCACGCAGAAGTTTCGGGGAGTTTACCGATCGAATCAGTTCCAGAATCTGGTCTTCATAATGAGGACGGGAATGAACGACTTCTTCCTGAGAACCTTCTGTTTCCTGGACAGGTTTTGTATTGTTTTCATCCATACAGTCGTCCTCCTTTTAGATATGCAGCATCTGGATCAGAAACAGCCAGATCATCGAGTAATAGGTAGTTGCACCAATCAAGTCGTTGAGGGTTGTAATCAAGGGTCCAGAAGCAGCAGCCGGGTCAATTTTCATCGCCGAAAGGGTAATTGGGATGGCGGTACCAGTAAATGAAGAAATAATCATTGCGGTCACCATCGCCAGACCGATGCATAACGCAATCGCGCTGGCCTGGATCCAGTCATAGCCAGAAAAGAAGTGGATGAAAAAAGTCAGCACCACCGCAGATCCGGCGCCAATGATCAAACCATTGACAAGACCTGCCCGCACTTCTTTGATCATCAGTTTCAGGCGCTGCTTGTGTGTGACGTCCGGATCGGCAAGAACGCGGATCGAAACGGCAAGAGACTGGGTGCCGACGTTACCGGACATATCCAGAATCAAGGACTGGAAAACGACCGCAATCGTCAGCTTGGCCACAACGCTTTCGAACATGGAAATGACGGCTGAAACGAGTAAAGATAAAAACAAGAGCAAGATCAGCCATGGCGTTCGTTTGACAATCGAACGGAAGACGGTCTCGTTTAAATCTTCTTCGGCAGAAAGACCCGCAAACTTGACGTAGTCTTCTGCCATTTCCTTATCAAACAACTGGAGCAGACGCGGCTTGGTAATAATGCCTTCGATCTGGTTGTCGTTGTTCAAAACAGGAATGGAGTCTTCATCGTAATCTTTGAGGTCTTCCATCAAAGAATCGATGGTTTCATTGGCATACACAATCGGGAAGTTTACCTGGATGATATCTTCCAGATCGGTATCGGCGCGTGCCGCAAACAGATCCTGAATGTGGATCGCACCATAATACAGGCTGTTTTCGTCGACCACATACAGAATCGAGATGTTGTCGGTGTCACTTTCTCTGGCCTGATCGCGCAGCGAGCGCATTGTTTCTTTAATATTGTAGGAACGGGGGATTTCAATGAAATCCGTAGACATTTTCGAACCAATTTCTTCATCACTGTAGGCGTAAATACGCTTCAGGCTGCGTCTGGTTTCGGCATCGAGCAGCTCGAAAATGACTTCACGGCGGGTTTTGCTGATGCGCTTTAAAACCCGCCCGGCATCCTGGGGTTCCATTTCAGCCAGGATGGCCAGTGTCTTTTTAATATTGATGGAGTTCAGGTAGCCAGCCTGTTCCTCTTCATCCAGGTAGGGAATGATTTCAGCCAGACGGTCCGCATCGAGCAGCTTGAACAGCTTTTCTCGAGCCGCAGGATCCAGTCTGGTAAAAGCATCCGCTATGTCGTTTGCATGATAGTCTTCGAGTTCATCACGCAGTGCTTTTGGGGAAAGAGCTTTGCTGATGAGCTCAAGAATCTGATTCTCGTAATCCGGGCGCTGCTGGTTTCCATTTGGCGTTGGACTGGAAACAGCAGGGGTTTGAATCTCGCTCATTACTTCCTCCTTTGGGGCAGAAGGAAAGAATCATGAGAAGTAAGTCATGAAGTCTGCCCCGTCTGTTCAATCACGTCCGGAGCCGGGTCATCATTTGTCATTCGGGGTCACCTCACATTCTGTATCATTATAATCCGGAATCTTGTCAGTTGTCTGCTTTTGCCGAGGTGGACAAGATATGTAACAATGAAGCAAAGATCTGGAGGGATTGTTATGAATTGTCCAGTCGCAAAACTCTGCGGAGGATGCGAAATGCTGAAGGTATCGTATGCAAAACAAGGCGAACTGAAGCGGGAAAACGTCCAGAAACTGATCGATGATGCCAAATTAAAAATTACCGTTCAGCCTGTTCGTATGGCCGAAAGCGCAATCGGATACCGCAATAAGGTCATCTATGGGTTCGCGAAAGATAAAGATAAAAAAGTGTTCAGTGGACTGTATGCCCCAAATTCGCATAAAGTCATCAACACGAAAAACTGCCGGATGCAGCCGGATCTGGTCAACGAGATTCTTGAAGAACTCACCCGTCTGGTTGAATCTATGAAGATTCAGCTGTACTCCCCAAAAACGGGAACCGGACTGCTGCGTCATGTCCTGATCCGGTATGCCAAAGCAACCGATGAAGTCATGGTTGTTTTCGTTACGAGCACCCGTGATTTTCCATCCCGCAAAAACATGGTCAAAGCCTTACGGGATAAATTTCCACAGATTAAAACCATCCTGCAAAATATCAACCCACGCGATACATCCATTGTGCTGCAGGATCAGACCATTGTCCTCTATGGCAACGGAACCATTACGGATGAACTTGCAGGACTGAAGATTACCTTTACCGCCTCTTCGTTCTATCAGATCAACCATGATCAGTGCGAAGAATTATATACAGTTAGTAAAAAGCCCGCAAAACCTTCAATCAGGCTTGTGAGACCCGACTGAAGACTTTTTGAACCAGTTACTTTATGTAGATGTTCCCATATCCGGTGAAGGTATAGTTTCTACAAGGGC
>CAJTLE010000181.1 GCA_910577085.1 uncultured Allobaculum sp.
GCGGGGCTTAGATAAGGATCTTGTATCTTAACCCTTCTCCCGCCGGCTAATGCCGAACACTGTTCGCAGACAGGGATGTAACCGTTTTATCCTATCAGGGATAAAACAACCTCATTTAACGAAGGGTATGCACCTGAATTCATGCGGGAGTATGAATCGGATCTGAGATCATTTTCTCCTTTGGAAACTTCACTGGACAAACTGGATCTGTTTGAAGGAGCCCAGATGCTTCTGGTTTATGACTATGGAGCGGATTGGGAATTTTTGCTGGAAGTAACAAGGATCAATCCCGATGGTGACCGTTCAAAAGGAGTGCAGCCAGTCAAGAGCATTGGCAAACTTCATCTGGACGAGTATTAAAGCAGCAGGTTCACCTGTTTTCTTCGCTTCACCATCTGCAGGTTTTTGAATTGGAAGCTGCCTATATCTTCGAAAACAAAAACAAGGGATGAGAAACCATTTCAGGCTTTCTTATCCCTTGTTTTGCACCGTCTTTTGCAAATTCGCCCGACGATAATAAAAGCGGAAAATAATCGGCTGGTTGTAGTCCCCAAAATGGCGGCCAAACAGATTGATTCCGCCATAGTGGCCATCTTTTGGGTAGGTGCTGATGGTAAAGGTGAGCTGATCCTTGTCTTTGCGATTTTCAAGAATTTTGGAAAGCGGGATGGTTCCAATCTGGGTGCCATCCATGAAGGTTCCTTCTTCGTTGATCAATAAAGTCTTTAACAGGCCGTATTCTGTTCCTAAAGTCCACCAGGCTGGGGTATAGCGGCCTTTGCGATCTCCAAAATCAGCTGGGCTGGTCCACATACCCAGATTGATGCCATTCATCTGGAACTGAATATCCGATTTCCAGGAACTGTTAAAGCCCGGATGTTCGGAACAGAGTTCCAGTGAAATTTCGATCTCTTCGGTCCGGTCAAGATCCACATCCATTAATGGGATCGGATAGGTGATATAGCCGGAAGAAAACCATAGTAAGGAGACAGAGTAGCGGTTGACAGCACTGAAGTAACGGGGATTGTCGATGTTGCCAAAGACCTTGTCTTCGGTGGCCAGACCACAGGGAGCTGTGATGTCATAGTCGCTGTAGGCAGAAATTGGAATCTCAACTTCTTCAAAGGAGCGGGTGACTTCCTGATAGTCGTTATTGAAGATGATCTGTGCTTCATTGAGTGCCAGATAACAAAGCTTTTTGAGCCCGCGTTTACCCGGGTTGGTATAACTTTTGACAATTCCAGCTTCTTCCAGGAGTTGAACATGCTTGGTAATCAGGGCAGTAGACAGGCCTAAAGCCTGGCTTAATTCCGTGATGGAAGCTTCATTCTTTTTGAGCAGGCGGATAATATCCAGCCTGTTTTTATTTGCGAGGGCCTGAAAGAAGAGCAGGGACTGTTCGTCTGCTTTCAGGTAGACGATTTCTTTTTTTTCGTGATTCATCAATGTCTCATCCTTTTATGAACAGTTATGAATTGTTTAATGAACGGTTTAACCGCATTTCGATCGATCAGACCTGCATGAACTGCAGATCAGACAACGGGGACATTTCTCATTCTCGATGAAGCAGACATATACAATCAGTGTTCACAAAAAGAAAGACCAGAAGCAGGATAGAAAGCTATATGGCTGCGATCTGGATGAATTGATCGATTGATCAGACAGGAAATAGATTCTGTTTCTTTTTGCGGGACTGGATTTTGGGGGATGAGTCGGCATGGATCAAAAATGATTCTCTGTTATTGATAGAGTAACAGATCTCTGCCATTTGCGATGTTCTTTGCATGACTATGTCATCTGCTCAAAGAAATGACATTCACAAGACGTCAGAAAACTAACTTCAATTTCAGAGCGATAGAGCGAATTACTCGTACTATTACAATTTAAAACAGATAAAAATCAATCTTATTCAGCGGATTTAAACTGTTTTTGATGAAAGCGTTGACATGATTCAAACTGATTTATAGAATACCGATATGTTAATCAGTTAACGAAAAGATGAATTGAATAACGTGATGAGCACAGGAGAAACTATGTTAGAGAAACTGAACTTTCCAAAACCGCAGATGGTGCGGCGCGACTGGGTTGACCTGAATGGAGAGTGGGATTTCTGTTTTGATGATGACAACATCGGACACAAAGATGCTGCTTTTACCAGACCGGGTTTCTTTGATCGTAAGATCATTGTTCCTTATGCCTATCAGACGAAAAATTCCGGAATTGGATTGAATGAAGACCATCCGGTTGTCTGGTATCGCAGACTGCTTCCGATTATGAAAAATCAGGAAAAACGCTATTTGCTGCACTTCGAAGCGGTGGACTACAAAGCAGATATTTATCTGGATGGCCAGCATCTGTATTGCCATGAGGGCGGATCCACTCCCTTTACGATGGATATTACCGATATGGTCCGGCCAAACTGTGAGCTGGTTGTCCGGGTCGAAGACTATAACCGGACTTGCCAGCCAATTGGCAAACAGTCCTGGAAAAAAGAAAACTTTTTATGCTGGTATACCCGCACAACGGGAATCTGGCAGCAGGTCTGGCTGGAAGAAGTCGGAAGTACGTATCTTTCCGAGATCCGCATGACCCCCGATATCGATGCAGCCAGTCTGCATCTGGATCTGTCAGTCGCTCATGCTACACCCTCTACCAGAGTGGAAGGGCAAGTGTATTTTCAGGGCGAGCTGATCACCGCATTTTCCAGTCTGGTCAAATCGGGACGGGTTCGTCTGAGTGTTGATGTGTCCAGTGAAGAGGCCAATTTCCGCCTGCATTTCTGGAGCCCGGCGGATCCCAATCTTTATGACATTGTCTTTGATGTCATTGAAGAGGGCCGCATGCAAGATCATGTGGAAAGTTATTTTGGCATGCGGGATGTATCGGTGAAAGGCAATAAAGTCTGCCTGAACAATCAGGAGTTTTATCAGAAACTGGTTCTGGATCAGGGATACTGGCAGGATGGCGGTTTAACCGCAACGCCAGAACAGCTGCTGGCCGATCTGGAAAAAGTGAAAGAAATGGGCTTTAACGGGGCTAGAAAACATCAGAAAATCGAGGATGCCCGCTATATGTATATCTGCGATGTTCTGGGTCTGGTGATGTGGGCAGAAATGCCAAGCTTCTTTGAGTTTTCCCATTGTGCCAACGAGAATGTAACATGCGAGCTGCATGGTTTTGTGGCAAAGCATTTCAACCATCCTTCGGTCATCGCCTATACGTTGATGAATGAAAGCTGGGGGATTAACGAGGTCTATAAAAACAAGGCGCAGCAGGCGTTTGTCAATGGTCTGTACTGGCTGACCAAGTCGCTGGATCCTTCCCGCGTCATCATCGGAAATGATGGTTGGGAACAGACCATTGGCGATATTATTACGGTTCATGACTACAACTCAGATCCTGAAACGCTCGCTGCTTCCTATGGGAATCTGGCCGGTGCAGCCAATGGAAACCCCTCTTTGACCAGCCTTCGTCATGTCTTTGCCAAAGGATACGAATATGCCAGTCAGCCGTTTATGATTTCGGAATTTGGAGGCGTTGCCTTTGATACTGGCACCCGTCTGATTGATTCAAGTTGGGGCTATGGCAACCGACTCAATGGCCAGAAAGAAGTTCTGGAAAAAATGGCTTCGCTTTGCCAGGCTGTCTATTCCATCGATGGTTTATGTGGATTCTGCTATACGCAGCTTTCCGATGTCGAGCAGGAAGTCAATGGTCTTCTTGACCACCATCATGAATATAAATTCGATCCGGCCGTGATCCGCAAGATGATCACTGGCACCAAAGAAACCGGCTTCCTCTTTATTTAAGAGGAAACAGGTCATCCTCTGAATCTGTTCTGATTCGGTTTGGAATCGACACGGAAAACTCTTCCTTATATATTTGTAGTAGACTCTCATAAATTCGAAACCTCTTTAGGTTTCGTGAATTTTATATTTGCCATTTTTCATTTCTCCTACATTCAGAAGCGAAAAATGGTATTTTTTATTTGAATAAATATTAACTTTTTATTAA
>CAJTLE010000182.1 GCA_910577085.1 uncultured Allobaculum sp.
CGGGGCTTAGATAAGGATCTTGTATCTTAACCCTTCTCCCGCCGGCTAATGCCGAACACTGTTCGCAGACAGGGATGTAACCGTTTTATCCTATCAGGGATAAAACAACCTCATTTAACGAAGGGTAAGGAATCAATTATTTATAGAGTATTCAGACAATACCAAGACACAATGCAGTCTCTAGTAAGGATAGAACGTATCCGTAGCTGCATCATAGGTATAGTAAATCCCATTGTCGGTGTTATAGAACAGATTGGTCGATGGCGAATGCTGCATATAGTCGACCGCTGAGCCTTCCCAGTCTGTAATGGTCGAAAGGTCCTCTGGAATCTGTCCGGAAGGTGTCTGCGAAACTGGAGTCTGATCGGCAGCCGGGGTCTGTCCTGCTTGTGTCTGATCAGCCGCAGGTGTCTGCGCATTTGGATCCTGATTTTCAGCTGGGGCTGCCCCCTGATTCTGGTCTGCTGCGGTTTGATTCTGATTTGTCTGGTTTTGATCAGACTGACCAGGCTGACTTTGATTCGTGGAAGAATCCGTCTGCTCCGAGCTTGCCTGCGGGGTTGGATAGATATTTTGGTCCAGAACGCTCTTTGGAATTTCGCGGTTTTCGGCGCGTTCTTCCGGCGAGAGATACATATAGGAGCAGGCAATCTTATTGACGACCCCATTGTCGCCATCGAGCATCAGGCAGACATTTTCGCCCTGCAGGTTGGCCAGCACCTGCTGATAGGTGCTCATCATAAACAAGGATGGAATCGAGGTGAACACGGTATTTCCATCCTGCAGGACCAGTTTCAGCATGTTCTTGTCATAGCTTTCCTGCCACGGCAGAATTTCAGCGATCTTTTCAAAGACCGAACGAGTCAGCTGATCTGGATGCTCCCGGACTTCTTTGGCAATCGAATCCATAACTTCCGGCGAAAGGTCCGCTAACAATGGATAATGAACCAGCGTGCGCAGTTCCGTCTGACTGGTCACCGGGATTCGTTCTCCCTGACTGGTTAACAGAAAGTTTTCCCCGTTTTCTTCGTAGTAGCCAATGATCGTTTTTTCCTGAACATTCAGGTTTAAGACCTGACCATCATAGTAAACATCGGCCGATTCAATCAGCGGATTGGCCATCAGTTTCTTTTCCATCTGCTGGGGCAGATTGAGATACGTCCGACGATTGACCGATACATCGGCTATCCCATAAATCTGCTGCGGGGTGAAGTAGTAGTTGCCCGAGCAGATCATAGCCTGAATCCGCGTATAGGGGCAGAACAGATAGACGAATGTGCAGATCAGTACAAAAATCAGAACCCCTGTTCCAATCTTCAGCCACACTGGGCGGCCGTCTTTTGTCGCCTGCATGGGATCAGGATTTGTCTCACGCTTGGCAAAGAGAGTCATCTTCGGCATGCCAGTTGATCCTTTCTACTTCCGTAATCAGTCGAACACCAAATTTTTCCCAGGCATCTTTCTGAATCATCCGGATGAGTAAATCGACATCATGAGCCGAAGCATTGCCTTCATTGACAATGAAATTCGAATGGACTTCGCTTACTCTTGCTCCGCCGATCGCTTTACCGCGATAGCCAAGATTGTCCACCACCTGCCACGCATTCATCCCTTCCGGGTTTCGAAAGACGGAACCTGCAGAAGGTCTGGAGACAGGCTGGCTGGACAGGCGGCGCTGTTTTCGAGAATCCATCAGCGCTTTGATCTGGCTTCTTTCTTTGGGCTCTAAAGCAAAACGGGCCGAAAGAATAATCCAGTCTTTGTGGCTCTGGAACACAGAGTGACGATATGTAAAATCGAGTTCTGCTTTGGGCAGCGTGACCATCTTGCCATCGCGCAGAACAGTAACATCGATTAAAATTTCAGAAAGATCGGAACGGTAGGCACCGGCATTCATATAAATACCGCCGCCAATACTGCCTGGAATTCCGGAAGCAAATTCCAGACCGGAAAGGCCATGATCCATGGCCTCAAAACTCAGCTGGATGATCGAACAGCCAGCCTGGGCGTTGAGAATATTACCTTCTTCAAAGGTGAACGCATCAAAACCGAATTTGAGTGAAATCACAACGCCATGATAATCGCAGTCATCAATCAGAACGTTGCTGCCATTGCCAAGAACAAGCCAGTCCATCTGATTGTTATCCAGCAGTTCAATAAGAGCTACCAGATTTTCAATGCTGTCGACTTCAATAAAGAAATCAGCCTTGCCGCCAATTTTATACGTTGTATGTCGGGAAAGAGGTTCGCGCTCCCAAACCTGTCCCAGTTGATAAAGGGTGTCTTTCAGGCTCATTTACTGTTTTCCACCCTTGTCTTTGATAATCTGATTGGCCCAGTCAATCATATTTTCAGCCGCCTGTCTGGTGCCCAGATTCCAGGCATTCTTTGCCAGAGCCTGACGGTTTTCTTCATCCAGAAAAGCGGTGGCGATCGCTTTGGACAGCGAATCGGCATTGAGATCTTTTTCTTCCAGTAAAACGGCGGCATGCTTATCCGATAACATCCGCGCATTGTAATACTGATGGTTTTCCGCTACATATGGGCTTGGGATAATCACCGCCGGAATTCCGGAGGCTGTGACTTCACAAAGGGTCGTTGCTCCAGCCCGGCAGACAATGCCATCAAGCATCGCATAAATGCGAAGCGCATCCACATACGGCACGGTGTGGACATTTGGGAAAGCATCAAACAGATGCAGATCCGAATCATTGTCCTTGCCACACACATACAGGATCTGCAAAGATGGATCCACTTTGCCCAGAGCTTCTTTCATCAGTTCATTGACGGAAGAACTGCCAAGGCTGCCCATTACGATCATGATGGTCTTCAGATTTGGGTCCAGTCCCAGGGATTTAAAGTACTCCGGATCTTTTTCAATGCGGGCTGCCAGGGAGGAGCGCGGGTTGCCCAGCTGACGGGCCTTATCGGCTCCAAAAAAGTCGGTGGCCTTGTCATAGCAGGTGACAATCCCGGAGGCATAGCGGCTGACTACTTTGTTGGCCTTGCCGACAACAGAGTTCTGTTCATGGAGCATAACAGGAATGCCAAGGGAATGGGCTGCCATGGCCGCTGGTGCGCAGACATAGCCGCCAAAGCCGATCAAAAGATCTGGCTTTTCTTGTTTCAGATACACTCTGGCCTGGCCTCTTGCCTGGAACATCAGCCAGATCGCCTTCAGTTTCTGCACAACGCCGCCAGTCAGACCGGAGGCGTGAACCGGCAAGAAGCGATAGCCCGCATTCGGGACAATCTGAGCTTCCATCCGGTCATCATTTCCAATAAAAACCAGTTCAGTATCTGGTTCTTGTTCTTTCCATATTTGAGCGAGGGCTAAAGCCGGATAAATATGTCCGCCAGTCCCCCCGGTTGCGATACAAATTTTTTTCATAGTTAATCAATCTCCGACAGGATACCATTTCAAAATCTGCCCAGTTGAAAGCTTTCCACTTTGACAGGAAAGCGACAGGCGTATAACAGATTTCCCGATCCATCACGATCGAATCGACAGACGGGAGTTTGGGTGCTGCCTGACTATTGTGGGCTGTTTTCGGGTTGTTTTCAATGGTCCAGATTCAGAATCGCTGGTCGACGGTGCAAAAGCAATTCCTGAACGATAAACTCTGGCATCCATTTCGATTCTGCCATCTTCCAAGCAAAATGACGGATGGTCAAAGTGAAGACGGATTTGTTCATTTTACTCTTCCCCTGATCTGATAAGCAAATATTCATAGAGATCCGATTGAATTTTCATCCCTGAAGACAGCTTTAGGCCTTATGACCAATCCATTTGGAAGCAATGCCATTCGGTTAACGACATTTTAGATAGCCAAATCGTCAGTTTAAGATGATTTGGCTTTTTTTGTGCATACTTAAAAAACAAAAACATTTAATGGTCAAAAAGTTGTCCTAAAGAGATAATT
>CAJTLE010000183.1 GCA_910577085.1 uncultured Allobaculum sp.
GCGTAGAAGGAAAAAGAAAAGACCTGGCTTTTCAGACAACGAATCTGCAAAACCAGATTATAGAGTTATTCGGCCTTTGAGTCCGAACTCAGAGGCCACCTGTGTATAAAGTGGGGAATTTAGGTTGAATGTGACGAATGCCTGTATTTATTCATCAGGAAGCTCGTATTTTTCTTTAACCGCTCTTCGAACCAGATCATGCCACGTTAAATCGTGCTGTTCTTCCACAGCCATAATTCGTGCCAGGTTCTCAAGCTGCTCCTTCCAGATTCTGGGCAGACTGATATTAATCTGTACATTCTGCGGCTTTGCTCCTTTTGGCATAGAATCCCTCCTGTTTCTATGTATATTAGACCTCTGAAGTAAAAAATGCGCAACCAAAAAATAGTAACGCATTCATTTTATTTATCTATTATTAAATCTCAAAAGCATCTTTCAGAGGGCTTTCATCCCCATGGCAAGCCATGGGGTATTCGCCCTATTCTGATAACGTCGTTGACAGCTATTTTGTCTCCATGTACTCCCAGATCGGTCTGGCAGCTCTGTCGCTGGTGTATCCAATTCAGCTGTTAATGACCGCGGTTGCAACAGGTACCGGTACGGGCTTAAACATTCTGATCTCCCGTGCCGATGGAACCGGTCAGAGCCATAAAATTCCGGATCTGGTTCGCAACGGCCTGATTTTAGGTCTGTTCAATGGTCTGCTCTTTGTCGTGGGCGGTCTTGCCTTCATGGATGCTTATTTCAAAATGTCTTCCAGCCAGCCAGAAGTCTGGAAAGCCGGCATTGAATACTTCCGTATTGTCTGCATCTTTGCACCGGGCATGTTTCTGGAGGCCAACTGTTCCAAAATGCTGCAGGCAAAAGGCGATATGGTGACCCCGATGATTGCGCAGGTTGCTGGTGCTCTGGCCAATATTGTTCTGGATCCCCTCTTCATCTTTGGTGCCTTTGGTCTGCCAGCCCTTGGCTGCACCGGGGCTGCAATTGCCACAATCATTGGTCAGTGGACCGCCATGGTGATTGTTGGATTCGGTGTCTTCAAAGCCTTCAATCTGTCTTTGGGTCACTTCTCCATGACCACCTGCCTCAATATCTATAAAGAAGGCCTGCCAACCATTCTTTCTCAGGCGCTTTGCACCTTATATGTCGTTGGTCTCAACCTGGTTTTAAAACCTTTCAGCGAAGATGCGGTTACTGTTCTTGGCATTTACTACAAGATCCAGTCCTTCTTCTTTATCCCATTAATGGGTCTGCAGCAGGTCATTCTGCCTATCATCAGCTACAACTATGGCGCTGGTCTTTACAGCCGCATCCGTGAAACGATGCGGTATTGCCTGGCCATCTCCTGCATTCTGATGAGCCTGGGAACCATTGTTTTTCTGGTCATGCCAGACAAACTGGTCGGCATCTTCTCTCATGCTCCGGCCATTCTGACCATTGGCACGACCGCTTTTAGAACGATTTCCTGCAACTTTATTCCAGCAGGGATCTCCCTGATGTTGATGGTTTACTTTCAGGGCATCAATCTGGGAAAAGAAACCATTGCGATGACCGTTTTACGCCAGGTAGTTCTGCTGGTTCCACTGGCCTGGCTGTTATCCTTCCTGGGCCTGGATGCCATCTGGTATACCTTCCCATTAACTGAAATCATCGTTGCCGGCGTTGGACTGTTTCTCTACTTTAAACATCCTCTGCCACAAGGAAAACAGATGCCAAAGAGGGCTGCTCTTTCCACACCTTCCTTCCGTCTTTCTTCCCGACAGTCTTCGCCATCGATCTGATTCAGCGATCGAATTCAAGATCCGATTCAACAATCTGACTGGCTGGTTCTTTCCAGTCTGGCAGAAAGGAATAAGTCAGTAACCGGCTGCTATGTTGAAGCCATACGGTCAAGCGATAATATCAAGCCACAATATATAGAAACGAATCAGGAAGCTCTGAATATCGAGAAATTCTGAATATCGAGAAATTCTGAATATCGAGAAATTCTGAATATCAAGCAACCTGGAAAACCATTCAACGAGCCCCATCGAAACGGATGGGTCTTTTTCTTTCTCCTGCAAAGAAAGATTCTCCGCAGCCCAATGCAGAAAGGAATAACGATACACTTGTTCGATGAGAGTGAATGATTTTTGACCAATTTCAATGAAATTCAAAAACTGAATCTTGATTGTCCATGGAAAAATGCAGAAGATAGGGGAAGTGAACTTGTAAGACTGGCGGGTGACAGACGAATATCCGCCTTAGAAAGAATTTTTATGAAACACAATTCCAATGACTCTTCTTCCAGACCGATGATTGTCTGGGTGTGCATTGTCTTTGTCGTACTTTCAGTCTGCCTGGCTGGTTTCTCGATCTATTCGGCAGTGACCAGTGGAAAGAAAACCACCGCTCAGAGCAGTAAACAGACCGACTCGGCTTCAAATACCAGCGCCATTTCCTCGATCTATGAGGATCCAGCCGCTGTCAGTAAGCTGCTGGCCGATCAGATTGAATCCTATATTCATGATCGCGATTACGCGATGTCTGATCTGGCGGTCTATGTTGAATCCGGCGATGAAAGTGTCACCTATAAACTGAATGTCGATAAAACCATGACCGCAGCCAGCACCTACAAACTGGCTTTGTCCATGTTGTATTACGACCAGATTGCCGAAGGCGATCAGACAGAAGAGTCCACCCTGACTTTTGGGGCGGAATCCGTGCGGGACGAAGGATCAAACCCGATTCTCGCCTCCTATGGTGTCGGAGCCGCCGTTCCGATTCAAGATGCGGTTGCCTTTGCGCTGCATGATTCGGATAACACGGCCGCCGCAATTCTGTATGACAACCTGGGCGGCTGGGAAGAATTCTGCAGTCTGCGCTCGCGCTATTCCAAATATCCGGGAATTGCTGAAAATCCCCTCGATAACGTCTGTACAGCGGCTCAGTTGATGGATGAAGTCCGTCTACTGATGAACAACCAGAACAAATACAAACCGATCATTTCGGCTTTAGATGGGGCCACTGCGGATGCCTATCTCAATGCCCTGGTCGAAGAAGACACCATGATCCAGAAGTATGGTCAGGTTGGCGGAGCTACGAACAGCGTTGGATTCTCAAAAATTGGAAATCCATATCGCATTGTTGTTCTGTCCAATTCCAATGACAATACGGTGGATGCCGGCGTGATTAATAAGATCGCCTACAATGTCCTCAATCAAACTGCAGATGCCAAAGAAAAATTCTGGGAAAAACTCGATCTGCAGTCTGTTGGACCAGCTGAACAGATTGAAATCACAGAGCCATACTATCCGGCAAGCCCTGATACAGAACCTGATCCTACAACGCCTTACTATCCGTCTGTCGATTATGGATATGACAATTCCTATGATGCGCCATATACGCCATCGGAACCGAGTCCCTCTGATACCCCTTCCCTGACCCCGGATGATTCTGGAACCGGTGGCGATGCAATGATCGATCCAGGCATTCCAGATCCCGGTTCAGACGTTCCTGCACCCGTGCCCTCACCAGATCCTGTTCCTGTGGATCCGGCTCCAATCGATACCCCTGAACTGGAAGAAAGCGTCCTTGTTTCGCTTTCTTTCGCCTGATTTCCCGCAGTTCATTACCAGTAGAGAAAGAAAAAGCGGCCACTTGTGATGGTTCTTACGCAAAGTGTGTGGCAGAACCTCACTTTGATTTATTGAAGATGTCATATTGGCATCTTCTTTTTTTGCTTTCTTGGGTCAGTTGTTAGCCATACTTCCAACAACTCTTTTGATTCTTTT
>CAJTLE010000184.1 GCA_910577085.1 uncultured Allobaculum sp.
TTATCTCTTTAGGACAACTTTTTGACCATTAAATGTTTTTGTTTTTTAAGTATGCACAAAAAAAGCCAAATCATCTTAAACTGACGATTTGGCTATCTAAAATGTCGTTAACCGAATGGCATTGCTTACAGAAAGATTTTGCGTTTTTTGAAAAAAGCAGACATTCTGACTTCTTTTCTTGAGGAACACGACAAAATCATCGGAAAAGCGGAATCCATTGCGCAACTTTTTCACAAATAATATGTTATTTTAAGTGCCTGCTACCCGGGCACTTTTTTTGTGTGAGATTTCGTGTAAATTGGATTACAGGTTTTTTATCCGGGTAAAAATTTGACCTGGATTGGGAGTAAAGGCGTCTTCTTGCGATGTTTATTAAATCGCGTCAAAAAATGCGAAAAATAGGATGATCATATCGAAAAATGTAGATTTGTGCACTCTTATAATGCCTTTTTGTAGACGAACCGATCCTTTTCGTGGAAACTGTTAGTCAGGAGGGTAACCATGAATAAAAAAGACGAGCTGGTTGCCAATATTCAGCTTTTAAAAGATTTAAACATGAAGCCAAACATTTCTGAACTTGCCAGAGCTTACGATCTCGACCGCAGAACGGTGAAAAAGTATTTTGAGGCTGGTGAAGTCCCAGCAAGAAAAAAGAAAAAAGAGTTCAGCAAATGGGACCAGTATGAAGAGTCCATTGAAAAAATGCTGCAGGTGCCTGGTATCTCTATCCGTGCCATTCATCGTCATTTTCTTCAGACCATGGGAGAAGATAAAGTCCCAGGAACATACGAAAGTCTTAAAGCCTTTGTAAAAAAGAAGGGATTCAAAAAGACATCAGACTGATTCGAAGCTGATGTTCAAATCCGTCATGTTTGTCCGCCTCAAAACGCGGGCTTTTTTTCTGCCTTCTTTTCGCTTTCCTGATCGTTTTCATCCATCTTTTCTGTTCGTTGGGATTTGGTTTCTGTTCGTCTGTCCTGCAGCTTCTTTTCGCCTGGATTGTGTCGCAAAAGAGAACCGTCAGACCAGTTTGGGTAAGGCTTCACAAGAAAACTTCGAGTGGATGAGTGGGCGAGTGGATAGGTGAGCAGGCATAAATGAAAAAAGGCATGAGCAAATCGTGGGATTTACTCATGCCAGATTTTGAATGGAGAGGGAGCAGGCCGGTCATCAGATTTCGGCCTTTTTACTTTTCGTCTAATTTGTTACCAGTTTTTATCAGTGTATCTATTGCCCGTTCCGTTCTGACTAGTTTTCGTCGAAGTACTCTTCTTCAAAGTCGCCGCCCTGGTTGGTCGGGCCGGTATCTTCCACCTCATTGGTGTTGTCAGAACCATTGGAAGATGGAGCGGGGATTTTGCTTTCAGATTTGTCAGCGGCCTGATCGCCTGCATTGTCAGAAGCGGCACTGTCCGTATCTTTGCTTTCTTTGCTTCCATAAGCGCTCGAGCGGGCGTTATTGATATAGGACTGAATATTTTCTTCAATCAGTCCAAAATTGACGTCACCGGCCTGTAAAAGCGCATTATTGAAGGACACGGGATCATAAATCTCACCAAGAGATTCTTTGGCGATGTCCTGCAGCTGCAGAATTTTCAGGCATCCATAGTAGTAGCCAAAGAAGACACCTGGATTTTCCGCAAGCTGGTTATAGATGGCTTCACTGCCTTTGCCCCAGACATTTTCAAATTCATCCAGAGAGTAATCATCATAGTTGATCTGAATGTCCATCAACAGCACGGAGTAGTTGGAATACTGATCGGTCAGTTCCCACACGCGGGCCGTGTCTTCATCGATGCCGGTCCATGGAATGGTCTGATAGGCTGCATACGTTGCGTAGCCTTCCTGCATGCCAAATGAACTTAAGAAGTACTGAATTGGATGCTTGAAGTGGTCACGGTTGTATTGCGCCTGGTACATATGTCCTGGAATGCCTTCATGGGCAAATGTGTCATAGAGCGTCAGACTGGATGGATCGCTTCCGTAGTCACGGGCATTGTAGCGGATTTCGTATGGACGTTTGGAGTCAATTGGCTGAATGACAAAGTAGGCCATGACGCCGTTTTTGGACTGTTCAGGAGAGAGTTCCTTGATTTCATAGTCCATGGTTTTGACAATCGGGAATTCAGCCGGATAGCGCTCTTCCAAAAATGGCATGATTTCACTGACACTGGTGAACCGGGTTTCCGGCTCTTCAACCATAGCGGCTTCTGTGTTCGTGCGAAGAATCGAACGATATTCCGTGACTGCATCATCCATGGCAGTCCGGATTTCTTCTTTCATGACTTCAATGTCATCACTCGATCCGGCATAAGACTGTAAAACGTACTCATACGCTTCACGACCATTTTTATAGGATGCCATGCCCTTGACTGTTCCATTTTTGTCTTTGAGGCCATTGAGACCATCAATAATCGTCTGGAAGGAAGGGAAGAAGGACTGCTGCAGAGCATCGCGGATCTGCTGCTTATATGTTTCGGATTTTTCACTGTCCAGCCCGAGCGCATCGACTTCAGCCATCAGTTCGCTGGTGACTGGCGAATCATCTTTGGAGTTGACGATGGACTGGCATGTAGCCACAACAGTACCCAGATCAATCGCAAATGTTTTGGCTTCGGCCTGCTTGCTGGAATAGTCCAGAGCTTCTTTCACGTAGCGGGGAACATCGTTGATTAAAGCAATTAACGGTTCAACATCCTCTTCGGTATACAGCTGGAATTCAGAGAACGTATCCGTTAAAGACGCCTGGACACCCGAAATTTCAGACCAGATCGAGCCGAGGTATTCAAACTTTTCATCGGACATATTCACAGTCAGATTCAGCTCCCAGATCAGCTGTTCACGGATCTGCTTGTTGGTGGCATTCAGATTGGTATCTTCAAAGCTTTCCAGAATCGACAGCGCCTTCTTTTCAAAGGCAAGTTCTTCAGGATCTGGGGTAAAAGTTCCCAGCGTGATCTTGCATTTGTCCAGATCGATACCGTAGTTTTCCGGATGCTCAAAGTAGCGGTGAGTGAGCAGATAACTGCTTTCGCACAGTTTCACGACATACTGATCGAGGAAGTTTTCAAATTCGGTGTTGGAAACTGCCGTGGTCTCATAAGAGACAGACTCGCTTGTCGTGGTATTGGATTGACTGCTTGACGAGGCGGAAGGCTGGGCGCATCCAGCCGCAAGCAGAGAACTTAAAAAGACCAGCAGCAGCCGGTTCTTGTATTTTTTGGCTTGGCTTTTCATAAGACTCCTTTATTGAGAGAAGACTGGTCCGATTTTTGCCTGTGGTATTCAAGAAGATCAACAAGAAAAAGCGGGGTCCAGAAAGAAAGGCAGAAAACCGCCTGGTTCCTTGAAAGACAAAGTCAGCCCATCAAAGATAAGGAAGGGGATCTGCAGGTTGTTCCTATCATATCAAATCCGGATTTGAACAATCGCCTGAGGACTGAAGGTTTCGAAAAATTTTCAAAGAACTTTAGAATTGCCCGCCGTCTGTCGAAATCTGCACAGTTGTAACAGGCTATTTTCATTTTTCGCTGGATTCCCCCTTTTCAGTGCGTCCTGTTTGAAGAATGCATCCATCAGGAAAACAGATAGAGCAAGAGAGAATACTCATCCAAAGGTCATCCAAACTCAAAGAACGGATTTTAACAGTTGGTTATATTGGGTTTTTAAGGAAAAAACAGTCTATAATGAATATAGATGTGTTATTATAAATACATGAGAATGAAGACGTCACAAGCCTGCAAATACCTCGGGGTTGCCA
>CAJTLE010000185.1:0-925 GCA_910577085.1 uncultured Allobaculum sp.
CAACCAGATTACATCCTATAAAAAGAAATTTGAAAGCTATGATCTTGTAATCCTGGATGAGCTTGGATATTGCACATTCGATGTTCAGGCCGGAGAAGTTCTTTTCAACCTTCTTTCCTGCCGCAATGAACACAAATCAATGATCATCACATCAAATCTTGCGCTTGACCAATGGAATGAGATTTTTCGGGATCAGCTGCTTACAGGCGCCATTATAGACCGTTTGACCAATCTCTCATATCTGGTCAATATGACGGGAAGCAGCTATCGAATCCAGCAGACAAAAGACTGGATGCAAAGCCGAAAAGCGGAATTGGGCACAGCGTCCCAGATATAAAGAAATCAAAGGAAAACAGAACATGAATACAGAGAATTTAAAGAAACTGATCAGAGCACTCGCCCAGGCAGATCTGACGATTAAAGATGCTCAGAGACTTATGAAGACCTGCTACGAAGAAATGCCGGAAATCGAGAAGAAAATGGCGGCTGAGCTTCAGAAGCCGGTCTCTGAGCGTCAGGCTGTTGTTTCATCAGACGATAAGGACAAACAACCCTATACGTTATTGGGCTACGATACATATAACCAGCTGGCTTTCATTGAAAGACAGAATGACAGACACCACTGCTCATATCACGTATGTGATGCGATAGAGATTGAACGGTTTATCAGCAGAGAATATGGCTTTGCCCAATAACCAGCGGATCCAGAAAAGCTGCTTAACAGGTCAGATAACCTTCCCGGAATTACGATAAGCGATTGGGCGATATCCTTATTCCTCCGGAGGCGCCTTCAGCGGGACCAACTTGTGCAGTTGGATCGCACCAGCGCGGCACGCTGGACCGCAGCTCGCTCCGGGGAAAAGTGGGGGTGTGAACTTTTCACCATCGCACGCTCGACGACCATCGTCGCACAGCCGTTCCGGAG
>CAJTLE010000185.1:935-3748 GCA_910577085.1 uncultured Allobaculum sp.
TCAATCATCGAGCGAAGCGACGGTGAAAAGTTTTTCCGCACCGCCATATGTCCTGTAGTAGGTTCTGTCCACGAGCGGGCAGAGCCCTTACGTGGACGCCAGGGGAACTGTCTGGTTCGGAAAGAGGATGTCCTCTTCCTGCCAATCGAAGGTGAGCAGCCTACAACTTCAGTAATTCAACTGTGCAGTTGTTCTCATCAACAGCTGCCAACTTTTTAAACGAAATTATTGCAACTTTTCAGTTGACATCTACACCTGATAATGTCGTGTTCCTTTGACCGCCATTTTCTTTGGTTCCTGATAGTGTTCAATCGGCTCTTCAACAAAGCCATCGGGTGTTAAGCGCATCAGATGGGTAAAGCCAGCCTTACGGGCCCGTTCGATCGAAAGATCCATCTGGCAATCCAGATAATTTCGATCATGGCAATCGGTATTGACGACCAGCTTAGCGCCATGACTTGCCATATAGTCAAGCAGAGCATCCGATGGATAGGCCGTCTGGCGGTTTCCTCTTGCCACAGCGCCGGTATTCATCTCAAAGATCAGCCCCTGATCAATTCCCTTTTGAATCGCATGGCAGGCAGCCTTTAAATACCAGGGATCTTCAAAGCCAAAGTATTCTTCGTTTTCGTTGAACTTCGAGATCAGATCAATGTGGCCGACGATATCAAAGTTCTGAAAATCCATCATCTCTTCGACTGCCTGATAGTACGCTTCCACCATTGTTTCAATGCTGCCGCCATACATCTCATCGCGGATCGCTTCAAAAAGCTGTGGATTATCATCCAATGGTTCTACCCGGCCGTCCTTGCAAAGATAGTGGACACTGCCGATCTTGTAGTCCAGTTCATCATCTTCAAAGGGTGCCATCGAATCCTGTTCGATACCCATATAGATTTCAATCTGGTCTTTGTATTTTTCTTTGGCCTGACGGATGGCCTGTTTGTAGGCTTTCTGGTTTTCTGAGCTCATGGAAGTAGGCGCCAATGGCTTATTGGTTCCGTGTCCGGAAAAGCCAAGCGTTGTAAATCCTTTATCCAGAGCTGTCTGGACCATTTCTTCAACGGTATCTTTACCGTGGTCATACGAGGTGTGCGTATGAAGATTCTGTTTCAGCATGTTTTCCTGCTTCCTTTCGCTTATAATTCGTAGACATCTGTTATCATTACGCGAACACATGATAGTCTGTTTTTTACAGAATCCCAAGAAAAATCATTCTAAAGATGTAAATCCGCCGTTTTATTTTCTGTAAACGTTTTCCATTTCTTTCAGAAGTTTCATTTTCAGTCTCTTGATCCTGCCTCCCTATGGGCAAGGCCGAGAAAGGATTTCGATCTGCTGGAGAATTAAAAAAGGATCGGCGGATAAGGCGGATAATAGAAAAGAAACAGTTCAATAACAATGATCGAAATCGAAGACATATTTTGAAAATGAAGAAAGGAATCAGGCAATGAATGAACACAAAACGAATACGGGCAATCCGGAAGAACCGGTAAGAATTCAGAAAAGTCAGCCGGGTTCAAACTCTATGAATCATTTCGCAAAGACCGCTCCCGTCCGCAAAAAAACAATTGGCATAATTGGCGCATCCGTTATGGATCTGATGGTTCAGGGCTGTCCATCATCCATTCTGGATGTACAATCCACGCCGGTCAAAGCCATTCAGATCTCCTCTGGCGGAGATGCATTTAACGAGTCGTTTCTGCTGGCCAGACTGAAAGCGGATGTCACCCTTCATACCCTTTTAGGTGATGACCAGGCTGGAGCCTTTCTAAAAGACTGTGCAGTACAGGCCGGTGTCCATCTCTCTCTTCCCGAGTGGTCGGTTCCAACTCCAGTCAACGTTGTCCTTTGCGATGAAACAGGAGAACGGCATTTTCTCACCGATCCCAATACAGCCTTACGCAAACTGTCTCTGAAGGATTTGTCAGATCTGGATGAAGAGATCATCATGTTGGCATCTATGTTTGTCTCCCATGAACTCTCGATTGCCGATGCTGCCTCTTTATTTTCCAGGCTGAAACAGGAAGGAAAGATCACCTGTATGGATATGACCAGTCCAAAAAAACACGAAACCGTATCGGACCTTGCCCCTTTACTTCCCTATGTTGACTATCTGTTCTGTAACCGGGATGAAGGATCTGCTTTATGCCATACGGTAGAACTAGAAGCTATCCTGAATGCTTTTTTCCAGAACGGCGCCAGAACGGTTCTGCTCAAGGACGGGGCTGCCGGTGTCCATGTTCTTCACCAGGGAACAATCCGGACCATTCCCGCTGTCCCTTGTCCAAAGGTCGTATCGACCAATGGATGCGGTGATGCGTTTGGTGCGGGATTCCTTTTTGGCCTGGCCAATGGTCTTGATTTTGAGCAGTCAGTTCACATTGCCGCCACATGCGGATCCCTTGCAGCTACCTGTCTTGGAGCCTCATCCGCTTTTACAGAGGAAGTCTGTCATCAGATTCAGAACATGGTGATTGCGGATCATTGATCTTTTTGGACTGACTGCCTAGAAGTGGTGCAGAAAATTGATTCATCGGCATAGCCCTTGCAACCACCTGCCAAATTTCAAAAATTGTTAACCGTCGAGTTAGAGCATGCTAACTCAGCATGTAAAGAAAAAGCCTTGAAAGATCGATTTCTCAATCCTCCAAGGCTTTCTTTTGTCTGGCGACTTCCTATTTTCGCTTTTACACTATCGTCGGCGTTCAATGGCTTAACTACTGTGTTCGAGATGGGAACAGGTGTGACCCATTGGCTATCGTCACCATACCGGTCTGTCTTACGACTTAACCATTTTATCTCATGGATCT
>CAJTLE010000186.1 GCA_910577085.1 uncultured Allobaculum sp.
ATAAATCTATAGAACTAGTTTTCGCTATATTTTAGACATGTAAAAAGAGTGCAAAAAAAGAGATGTCACTCAAGACATCTCTTAGGGCCTGAACACAGGGTTCCAACAAAGTTTGCGTCAGAACCCAGACAACGAATCTGCAAAACCAGATCATAGAGTTATTCGGTCTTTGAGTCCGAACTCAGAGACTACCTGTGTATAAAGTGGGGAATTTAGGTTGTAAGTATGGCATCTTCTTGATGATCGCATCGAGGCATTTCCGGTTGGCACACACATAGCGAACCGTACTGCCGCTTGAATGGCTGTATTTGTTTTTCAGCTGCTCGATCCGTTTATCAAGCTGGCCGACTTTACTTTCAAGGGCCTGATAGAAATTGTCATAGGCAGTAAACAGATTGCGATAGTACTGCAGACCGGTCGTATACACATCCGACTGAATCTTAACTGCAGCCCAGGCATCAATATCATTCTTGTAATCTTCTAAAAGTGCCTTGACGTCTTCACGGAAAGCAGCTTCTTTTTTGCGTTTGCGCCAGCCATGATTTGGGTAGTTCGCCAGCGAATCAGCTCCCCATTCTTTGCCTTCTATATCATCAGAAATCACCTGATATTCATCCTTGAATTTTTCTTCGAGTTCTTTGATCGTGTTGTCGGCTGCCGCTTTGCGTTTTTCGAGCTCTTCAATGACTTTGGCAATCATGAATCGGGATGCACAAGGGTGAATGAAATTGCCTTTCTGATCGCTCAGATAGTATTCGAGCTGTAAATCCGAGAATTTGCCATCCGGATCTTCCTTCACGCCCCGGAATGTTGAATAGGCAATGTTGGCAATAGACTCTTCAATATCTTTTTCCAGCAGGCTCTGATATTTATTCAGATCCTGCCAGCACTGGCCATAATCCGCCCAATCGCTCTGATCCTCAAGGCTGTTAATCAGGTTTTCTACATTGGTCTTTGCGGTTCCTGAACGATCGGAAAGATGCGTGGATTCTTCACTGATTTTGGCAGCAATCCGATCCGTATATTTTTCCCAGTAGTTGCCATTGCGCGTGATGCCATCCTGGTATTCGCCAGTCGAGTTGTAGATGGCACGGGCAAACTTGTTCTTGTTTTTTTCGTCGGTCTCAATCTGCTTGGAATAAAATTCCGCAAACGACTGATCCACAGTCGAAATGCCTTCCTCACGACGGGCACTTGCTTCCGCTTTCTGGGCTTTAAACAGTCGGTCATACACCAGCCACTGTTCACTGATGGCCTGACGCATCCAATTGAGAGCAACCAGCGTTTTGATATCTTCCAGCGGGTATTCCAGGCGGCTTGCGCCAGCGCCCGCATACCGGTTACGGCCTCTTTCCTGGGCCAGCCGGCGGATGGTGTTGTCTTCAGAAGAATTGGAACGTTTGTTCATCGGACCAATGGACTGAGAATAAATACAGTTGGCCGCATGGTCGAGATACTGCTCAAACGAATTCAGTTTCGATCCTTCCGCGTTCTGTGCATCAAACAGGAAGCAGAAATCATACGGTCTGACATTGAAATCTTCATAACCTTCAGCCGAAATGCGCGGCATGAGCAGTTTGACGGAATCTTTATAGCGGTTTGGCAGTGAATTGTCACCTTTCATTAAGAAGGCATCCAGCTCACGCAGCGTGGCATACGCGTTGGCTGCCAGGTTATTGCGCTCGGCTCTGTCTGTAATGACTTCATAGAAGACTTCCGGCAGAATGAAAAATCCACGGGTGATGTTCGCATTCTGACGATAGTGCGTTTTCAGATACTGACGAATATATAAAGCAATCGGCAGAATCAGTCCGGATCCCGTTCCTCCAGCCAGGGAGCTGACAATAATGACGCGCAGCGCCTGGTCTGCTTTGGACTGATCGACTTTGTACAGACTCTGGATGGCCTCATGTAAAGGTTCGAGCTGGCCGGCCCGTATGACGGGGTTGAGTGAAAGTCTGGAAATTGCCCGGACCTGGCCGGCGCCTTCTGTTAATGGCTTGGTATACAGAATGGCATGGCCGGGAAACCATTCGTCTTTGGAATACTGGTCAAGACTGAGATATTCCCCGACGGTCTGGCGGGTCGATGTCTGAACCAGGTGCATCAGCGGATTACGCTGGCTGATCTTTTCAAGATCGTTGATGTCGGTATCAAATCCGCAAAACGCGATGCTGTCCCGCTGATCTGGGGTGACCATCTCCGAAACACGTTCGGCGATTTTACAACCGGTTCCTCCAAGACCAACGATCAATGTAGGTGCATTCATAAAGTTCCCTTTCTAGCACGATGCAAAAATCTCTTATCGGTTTCTTTCGTACAGTCTTTGATGCCTGCTGGCTTCAAAGACTGTTTTTCTTTTCAGTTCATAGATTGGTTGATTGAGTGAATAAGTTGAGGATCAATTGAGTCTGACCGCTAACGTTTATGGCCGCGTGAACCACGATTGGAACTGGAGCGGCCTGAACTCGAACGGCCTGAAGAACCTCTTGAAGAAGACTGTCGACTGCTGCCCCGGTTGGAACGGCCTCTGGAAGAGCCGCTTCCCCGGCCGGCTTTGCCGCCTTTACCGCCCCGGGCTTTGCCTTTTTCGTCTTTGCCTTTGTTCAACTGGGTGGTGTAGGTCTTGCCATCGTTTTCAAACTTAATCGACTCACTGACTTTGATCTGAAGCAGATCCTCATTCTTGGATTCCTTCTTATTTTTCGAGGAGCGTTTTTTTCCTTTCGACATGTAGTCTTCAATCGTCTTATCCTGAATCTTTCCATCTTTCAGGACGCTCTGATTGAGGACTTTCATTTTTGTATCCCCGCGGATGGCCTTGACATCAATTGTTCGTTTCAGGCCAGCCGTAGATGGCAGCAGCTGAATGCTGGCTTTTTCAGCCATGTACGGCATCCATTTTGAAACTTTATCGCGGGTCGTCCGGCCATACTCGATCGTGCTCTGACCATAGTTCTGATTGTCTTTGACGGTGACCTGTGGATTGTCCTTTAAAGATTTGGGCAGACGGCCTTTCCAGTAATACCCAAACAAAATGACTGCCAGCGCTGCTCCAATCGGAATCCACCAGAACCACGGATTACGCGCAAACCAGTTGCGGGAATCGTTGAGTTTCAGTGTTTCTTCCGCACTGCCATGTGGCCGGTCCAACCTTCTGGCTATACGCAATCGTATAGGCGGCTGGTTCGTATTTTTTGCCTTTCATCGGTCCTGATTCGGGAAGCTGGGGATAAATCGTATACAGGCCTGGTGTTTCTGTTTTCTCGACACAAAAATCTTCCAGTTTGTCTTCCGTTCCAGCCTTCAGGCTCACAACGGGAAGCTCCATGGTTGACCATTGCTCGGCCGTTGGTTTTTTGCCATCGACTAAAGCCTGAAGTTCAATCGGGTCTTCTGCTGGAACAAGATCGGTATTGGCTGAACGCAGTTCTTTGCCTCTGATCACATATTCAGGATCCCTGGTCAGTTCCCACGTAATGGTCTTATCCGTCATAACGGAATAATCAGAGCGGGTATGGGCGGTGTTGTAATCGAGATAATGAGCGAGAACATCAATGCTCAGATCCCCTTCTTCGAGCTGGATCTGATCATTGTTGCCAATGCCATTCGGTTAAGCGGATAAAACCATGATTTGATTCACAAAAACTGAATACGGCCAGTGCCAGGTCCAGAAAATGCTCGAACCAGCTGAATAATCGACTTAAATTAAGGTCTGTCAGGTC
>CAJTLE010000187.1 GCA_910577085.1 uncultured Allobaculum sp.
CTCATGGCTGCTGGTGCAACTGTTACTGTTAAGTAATAGACGACACAGTCAAAAAACTAACTATAAACGAAACGCAAAGCATTTTGCTTTGCGTTTCGTTTATAGTTAGTTTTTTGACTGTGTCGTCTATTACTTAACAGTAACAGTTGCACCAGCAGCCATGAGTTTTTCTTTGATTCCGTCTGCTTCTTCTGGAGCAATGTTTTCTTTGATGACAGCTGGAGTGGAGTCAACGAGTTTCTTAGCGTCAACCAGACCAAGACCAGTGATTTCACGTACAGCTTTGATAACTGCAACTTTAGTTCCACCAACGTCAGTCAGGGTAACAGTTACTTCACTTGGTCCTTCGTCAACTGCTTCAGCACCAGCAGCTGGACCTGCTACAGCAGCAGCTGCAACAACGCCGAATTTGTCTTCAATTGCTTTTACGAGATCGTTCAGTTCAAGAATAGTTGCCTCTTCGAGGTAAGTAAGGATATCTTCCTGAGTTAATTTAGCCATTTTCTTTTTATCCTCCAATTACGCTGCAGCTTCTTCTGCAGGAGCGCCGGACTTGCTGTCAGCTAAAGCTTTCAGAGTCAGCGCGAATTTAATAACAGGTGCATTCAGGGTAGATGCAAATTTTGCAATCATGCCATCTTTGTTTGGCAGACTGGAAAGAGTTTTGATGGTTGCTTCGTCTACGACGGCTCCATCGACGATGCCGGATTTTAAGATCAGTTTGTCATGTGTTTTTGCAAAGTCAGCAAGAACACGGGCAGGAGCAACCTGGTCAGCACCAAATACCAGAGCATTTGGACCTTTCAGGGCAGCTTCAAGACCTTCATAACCAAGCTGATCTACCGCACGCTGAGCGATAGTATTTTTAAATACTTTCATTTCAACGTTTTCTTTGCGCAGAGCATGACGTAATTCAGTGATGTCAGCTACGCTCAGACCACGGTATTCAACGACAACGACAGAACTAGAGTCAGAAATCTTTTTCGACAGCTCAGCAACATCAGCTTCCTTTTGAGCAAGGACGTCTTTGTTCATGAGAATTCCTCTACTTTCTGTATTTTGCATCAATATTCAAAAGAAAACCCGCTAAGCGGGCTTGATTGGCATAGAAAAAATGCGTATCAATCCCTCGGTAACATGATTAAGCTTTCGCCGTTACTGTCTTTGGAATATTGAGAACAAACTAAGTTTAATGACGAAAAACTAGATTGTCAAATCAAGATTACTTGATTTCAACATGGATACCAGGACCCATAGTTGTGGACAGAACCAGGTTTTTCATGTAAGTACCTTTAACTTTAGCTGGTTTAGCTTTTTTGATTACATCGTAGATAGCGTTGAAGTTTTCTACGAGTTTATCGTTGTCAAAGGATACTTTTCCGATCAGTACGTTGATGTTTCCAGCTTTGTCAACACGGTAAGTTACTTTACCTTTTTTAACTTCGTTAACAGCGTTAGCAACATCCATAGTTACTGTACCGGTTTTTGGGTTTGGCATTAATCCTTTAGGACCAAGCACACGACCGAGACGGCCGAGTTTACCCATCATATTCGGAGTAGCGATCAGGACGTCAAATCCGAACCATCCACCCTGAATTTTCTGGATCAGTTCGTCGGAACCAACGAAATCTGCTCCTGCTTCTTCAGCTTCTTTTGCTTTGTCGCCTTCAGCAACAACAGCAACAGTCTGGCTTTTACCAGTACCGTTTGGCAGAACCATAGCACCACGGATCTGCTGGTCAGCGTGACGTGGGTCTACGTTCAGGTTGAAGGAAACTTCGACAGTTTCATCGAATTTAGCGGAGCTGGCTTTTTTAGCCAGATCAACAGCTTCTTCAACGGTATAGACTTTTGTACGGTCGATCTGCTCTTTAGCAGCTTTATAGCGTTTACTTACTTTTGCCATTGTCTTCTCCTCTCTTATCCTTCGTATCCTGTTACTTTGATACCCATGTTTTTAGCGGTACCGGCAATAATCTTCATAGCAGCTTCAACGTCATTGGCATTGAGGTCTGGCATTTTGTATTCAGCGATTTCTTTGAGCTGATCTACAGTGATAGAACCTGCAGTCTGCTTCTGGTCGCCGGATGCTTTTGCTACACCTGCAGCCTTTTTGATCATCTGAGCGGCTGGAGTTGTTTTCAGTACAAAATCAAAGCTCTTGTCTTCGTATGCAGTAATAACTACTGGTACGATATCGCCTCTGCGTTCTTTAGTCGCATCGTTGAATGCGCTGCAGAACTGAGGCATGTTGATACCAACACCTGCAAGACCTGGACCTGGTTTAGCTCCACCTGCAGGGAACTGGAGTTTTACAACTTTGGTAATCTTCTTTTTCTTTTTCTTTGCCATAAGACACTCCTCCTGTATTGGGTCTTATGCAGTGGTTTCCGGGCACAGGGCCCTCCCACGCATGCCCGTGTATAATACTCGTTTTCGAATCGTTTTACAACTGTTAAATGAAGAAAATTCACTTTATTTATCGAAAACAATTTCCATGTCTGATCATATAACTCTAAATAAACTATATCCGATTTTCTTTACTTATTTTGCGGATTCAACACCACAATCAGCCAGAATCAACGGACATAGATCCGATGGAAACAGGGTTTCTGATCATAGAGATGGAAAAGCAAAATTTGTCTGGTCATCTGATGATGTCCGATTCGGATTTGAATTTCCCTCTTTCGGGTAAATCCAGAAAGAGAAAATCCAGCCTAATGATTTTGGATCGGTTGAATCATCAGGATCACCCGATCCCCCGGATCAGACCATCCATCATTCAGTGAACCTCACAATCCAAACCAATCAGCTTCCCAGAACTGCCTGCTGAAGCAATGGAAAGCATCGGACACTCTGGATCAACCGACAGAACAGGAAACAAAGC
Organism: uncultured Allobaculum sp.; assembly: GCA_910577085.1. Classification (GTDB taxonomy): domain Bacteria; phylum Bacillota_I; class Bacilli_A; order Erysipelotrichales; family Erysipelotrichaceae; genus Allobaculum. Next base: position 2,888 of record CAJTLE010000187.1, read on the forward strand.
CTCAGGTCTATTTCCTGTTCTGCCAATTCTCCAGAGCCTGTAACCAGACAAAGAAAAACGGCAGATCATTCGATCTGCCGGTTGATTTCAAATGGTGACGCGTACGGGATTCGAACCCGTGAATGTATGCGTGAAAGGCATATGAGTTAACCGTTTCTCCAACGCGCCAGTTTTTTTGTTTTGCGCTTCAATCAGCACTTGTTTAGGATACCATATCCATTCAGGATTGCAAGGACTTTTTTCAAAAAATTTTACTTTTGAATTTTGAGCCCTGCTGGAATCCAGCGCTTGCTCTTCCCTGGCGGAAGAGCAAAAGGATTATCATCCATTACGGCCAATTTAGCAACCCTGATTATACGATTTCCTCATTTTCCCATTCTTTGGATTTTAGACCGCTGACTGGCTCTTCTTTATGGTTATAATTCCATCTGCTGCTTCCCTGCAGTTTTCCCCTTGAAAATTCTCTTTCTATATATTGCTTAGTATTGCTTAGAGTCCAGGATATTGCTGGCACGTTGCTGGATATTGCTGGTCGCTGTTCATCTATCGCTGTCTCCTGGCTATTGTGCAGGACGGATTTTAACAGTTGGTTATATTGGGTTTTTAAGGAAAAAACAGTCTATAATGAATATAGATGTGTTATTATAAATACATGAGAATGAAGACGTCACAAGCCTGCAAATACCTCGGGGTTGCC
>CAJTLE010000188.1 GCA_910577085.1 uncultured Allobaculum sp.
GGCAACCCCGAGGTATTTGCAGGCTTGTGACGTCTTCATTCTCATGTATTTATAATAACACATCTATATTCATTATAGACTGTTTTTTCCTTAAAAACCCAATATAACCAACTGTTAAAATCCGTGCGTAAGATCTGAAAAACGGGCAGCTAGAAAACGGACAGTGAGCTGTGATCAGCCAGAGGTTCGAAAGGTTCGGGACTCCGGCTCATTTCTTCTCCTTCGAATTCAGGATCATCAGCGAGTCTTACAGGCTGTGGGTGAGTATAAAGAGCCTGTGATGCGGTCAGTTCCAGAAAAGAGGCCATTGTCCATTGCGACCACTTGATCAAAAGCAGTTGTCTGGCATGATCATCTGTTTTCAACAGATGAAACAGCCGGCCAAGGGAGGCGTCATAAAAGTCTTCTTCCCGTTGGACAAACCAGTCATGAATGAAGTTAAACCGGTCTTCTTCCAGACTGAGCCAGTCAACATCCTGCAAAAGATCTCGATTTTCTTCTTTCCAGAAGGGACAGGTAAGCACTGTCTGCTCCTTTGTGGAAAAAGACAGATCTTTAGCCTGTGGACAATAGAGATCCTCAAAGAAAAACGGGGAAGGATCCTGCCAGGGCAGGCAGATCTGGTAGTTTCCATAAATCGGGACGGATGGCTTTTTCAGGTCGATGCGAAAATCGAAAAGCAGCAGCTGGCCATTGACCTCGACCCAGCATGGGGAGCGCAGGGAAGCTGGATCAAATTCGAGGGTGTAGTTGTCGTATTGAACTTTGAGCATTCGCTCCAGCAGGCCAGGTTCTAAGGTGACCATGGAAGCCAGAAAGAATGGATCATTCAGGCAGAGCCGGTCAATGGCCTTTTCGATGCAGTCTTTGGCTTTTGAAAGCAGATCTTTGGATAACAGAGTACTTTGGGCAAGTTTGTCCAGATCCACGTTCGTATTGAAAAGAGCAGGCAGATGGGAAGCCAGACAAAGAGAACTGGCGGGCAGAGTTTCGAAAAGATCCATAGCCAAAAGCTGCATTCCCGGACAGGCAGATGGTGTGGGTGTGCGTTTGAGCCAGTCAGACAGCTGCGGATTGGTTTTGACTGACGTAAAGCTGGAAGATAAGGGTTGAGCAGGGTACATGATTTTCTCCTTGGGGTCGTTTTGAAAGGAGAATTCAGGCAGACCATCAAAACGACCATGAACTTGGCCTGAACCAGAAGAAAAATCATTGAACAAAGATCTTCTTCTTGGCCAGGCACTTGGATATACGCAAGAATCTGAAAACCGCTCAACAGAATTCGGTTTTTGAAAAGAAAGACAGATCAATGATTGTTGACTGTGACTGCAGGTCGTGCCTGGGCTGGCTGTCTTTGTTGTCCAAAAGAAAATAAGCAACTTTGATGCATCATGATTTAAACTTGACCTGATTTTGACATGAAAACGGTGACAGATCAGGGCAGAAAACTGCCTGTTTTTTGCATGCACAACCGCAAAAAAGCAGGGAATTCCCGGTTGAAAGTCCGGAGTTTTTCAGGGGTTAAAGTTTCCGGTGATACCTTTGAGTTATATACTGAATATCGAAAAAAGTATCTTTTTCGGTTACAAAAACTTGCTGGTTTTATTGAAGGCTGGCGGGAAAAAGACATTCAAAGAAGAATAGAAATAATGATTGCATAAAGGGAAATGGCTCAAAAAAGCAGACCGAAAACTCCCCAATACCCGTCAGGCATACAAAAAAGCGGTCTGACCGGGCGAAGGTCAAACCGCTAAAGAAAAGATTTCTGATTTGGTTAATTAAAAATCAGTTGAGAGTGCCTCTGGAAATACGTGGCTGTTCAATTCCGATCTGGAAAGCAGCGCGTCTTTTTTCTAAAGGCATCATGGTTGTAATTTCGTCATGGTCATACCCCACGGCCATGTTGCGACGACTGAGAAGGATCGGGCGTTTCAGAACAGAAGGGTTTTTCTGAATGAAATGCGTCAGATCGTTGACGGACATATCATCAATGACTTCCTTTAAGGAAGCATAAGCTTTCGAGCGGGTAGAGAGAATGTCCTCAGTTCCATTTTCGCAGCGGGCGAGAAGATATTTGACTTCCTGTTCCGAAAGCTCATTGTTGAAAATGTTCTTTTCTACGAAATCAATATGATTATCTTCAAGCCATTTCTTGGCTTTTCGACAATTTGCACAGCCAGGGGAGGTATAGAACAATACGGATGCGTTCATTGGGATCTCCTTTTAATGTTCAGATCACAAATACTCGATCTTTAGAACGTCTTAATCCTACTCGTATCCAACCGAAATGCAATAAGTATTTTTTAATTTTGCATTTTTGATCGGATTCTGATACTTTATATAGATTCTCTGGATTCTAAGACTGTTGCGATCTTCTTTATTTATATTCGGATTGAACGAAAGGTAAAGAGAAAATTTCACAAGCGGTTTCATTGTCGTTTGTTTGATGCATACAAAATGCAATGAAGGTGCACTTTGCATGAAACCGGGCAATTCAAGCATTCAGAGATCTTTTTTGAAAGGGTTTTGAGAAAACAGATTGCCTTCATTTCCCGAAAAATAAGCGACTTTTTTTATCAGAACTGCCCTTCAACAAAAAACGTGCTATATTGATGAAGTTAAAAACTTGAAAGGTGAAATTATGGGAAGACATTTTGAGGTGCGTGCAGCAGCTATGGCCAAAACTGCCGCCGCCAAAGCCAAGGTATATTCCAGATATTCCAAGGAAATTTTAGTGGCCGCAAAAAGTGGCGTTCCAGACCCGGATATGAACCAGGCCCTGAAAAAAGCCATTGCCAGAGCGAAAGCCAACTCTGTCCCCAGTGATGTCATCAAACGCGCCATCGATAAGGCAAAATCCTCTGCAGACGAAAGCTTCTCCGAAGCCCGCTACGAAGGATTTGGTGCTGGTGCCGGATCGACTATTATCATTGACTGCCTGACTGACAACGCAAACCGTACAATCGCAAACCTGCGTTCCTGCTTCAACAAATCTCATTCCAAAATGGGTGTCAGTGGTTCTGTATCTTTCGGATACGAAGATCTCGGTGTCATTGTTGTGCCATTTACTGACGAAGACGCAATGATGGAAGCCATGTTAGAACATGACATCGACCTGCGTGATACCGAAGTGGAAGACGGCTACATGACTGTAACTGTAGACCCAACTCAGCTCGATGAAGCAAAAGAAGCCGTTGACGAACTGATTCCAGACGTAAAATATGAAGTCCTCGAACGCCGTATGGTTCCAAATGAAACTGTTACGCTCGAAGGCGAAGATCTTGAACTGTTCAAACGTCTGCTTACATTACTGGACGATGTTGACGATGTACAGAACGTTTACCACAACGTAGACAACATCTAAGACTACCAATTCTAACTATATTGATTCAATACAACTTCAAAACAAGAGGCTGTCAGGGAATAAAATCCGGTTCTTACGCAAAGTGTGTGGCAGAACCTCACTTTGATTTATTGAAGATGTCATATTGGCATCTTCTTTTTTTGCTTTCTTGGGTCAGTTGTTAGCCATACTTCCAACAACTCTTTTGATTCTTTT
>CAJTLE010000189.1 GCA_910577085.1 uncultured Allobaculum sp.
CATTATCGTATCTTCCCGTTTATCATATCAAGCTCTTATTTTGTAATCTCAATTGTTTCTCCAACGGTTGATACGATCCCGGATTTCAGCCTTCGGTAGTCGGGCGTTGATGGCGAATAATTCTTCAAGTCGGTCTGCCGCCATTGATGTCGATATGATGTCATGCCTGACCAACTCATCGAATATGAAGAGGATGCCATGCACCTCGATTGACTGTTCTTCTGCATAGCGTCTAAGCCGTCGGTCGCCCGTCAACATTGGTACGTTATGCTTTCTTGCGAAATAGCATACCGAGCAATCGGGTATGGAGAGATTGCCGGAAACTGACGAGTGTTCCTCAACAATTTCAATCACTTCATCAGCAGTGAATCCATCGACGGATATTTCCCCTCGGGCAACAAGTTCATCAAAAATTCTTCGCTGGTCGGCATCTGCAATTTCCGCCACCACTAAATCCAGACCCTTTTGGCCAAACAGAATTCACCCCTTTGGCCATAATATGATTGACCCTTTTGGCCCAAATAACATTAACCGCTTAACACAAGAGTTATTAGAGATTTTTTGTGTAGATTTAAGAACCCGAGTCCTGGTGTAAGGGGTAATAATAAAATCTATACAAATGAATAAAAGAATCAAGAACATTTTAAGATGTTATGCGGTTGGGATGGGTATCAAGGAAACGGCAGCCACGTTCCATACTTCCCGTAACACAGTCCGCAAGTATGTACGTCTGTTCCTTTCAAGTGGGAAAAGCATCGAACAGCTTCTCTCCCTCTCCGAGGAGCAGTTGCATGAGATGTTTGGCGGTACGGAATCCCGACATCGGGAGCCTTCTTCCAAAAGGATTGAATTGGAGGCTTTGCTTCCCGGATATGTATCCCGCCTGACGCGCAAAGGAATGAGTGTCAGAAAGTTGTTTAAAGAGTATCATGCTGAATATCCTGACGGTCTTCAACTGTCTTCCTTCAAGCGGGCTGTCCGCCAGTACAAGTTCCACATCAAGGTCGTCGGCCATGTCGAGCACTATGCCGCAGACCAGATGTATGTTGATTTTGCCGGTGACAGGCTTGAAGTTGTCGATGAGATGACAGGCGAGACGAAGAAGGCCGAGGTCTTTGTCGCTGTCCTGCCGTTCAGTCATTATACCTATTGTGAAGCCGTATGGTCACAGCGCAAGGAAGACCTGATAAGGGGATGTGAGAACGCCATGCAATATTTTGAGGGCGTCCCGGCGGCCATCGTTCCCGACAATCTGAAAGCGGCTGTCATACGGAGCGACCGTAACGAGCCGGTCATCAACGATGATTTCGCCGCCTTTGCCGAGCATTACGGCTGTGCGGTCTATCCTGCCCGTGTACGCCACCCCAAGGACAAGGCCCTGGTTGAGAATACCGTGAAACTTCTCTACCGTTCCGTTTACCTTGATATAGAGGGGATGACATTCTCCAGCCTGGACGGACTCAATGCCGCCATCCGCATTTCCCTGCTTGATTTCAATGAAAAGGTGATGGCCGGTCGGGAGATGTCACGTAAGGAGATGTTCCTGAGTGGCGAGAAGGACTATCTCCGTCCGCTTCCCCAGAAACGTTACGTAATGAAAGAAAGAAAACTCATGACCGTGGGTAAGAACTCTTATGTTTCGTTGTTCAGACACCATTACAGTGTCCCCAAGGAATATGTAGGAAGGCGTGTGACGATTCTCTATGATGCCGATACGGTGGAAATCTACTGTGGCATGAGCCTTGTCGCCACTCACGACCGCTGTGACATCCCCTACACCTATTCCTGGAAAAAAGAGCACAACCTGCCGGGACACTATGGCCCTTATGACAAGGATCTGGAGGAACTCTTCCGGCGCGCCTCGGAAATAGACAATATCGTATTGAATTATCTTCGGGAAGTGGAGCATGTCATGCAATATCCTCCAAAAGCATTCAGATCCTGTCGGGGCATACTGACGCTGGAGAAAAAATATGGCCGTGACCGTCTGGTCGCTGCCTGCGCCTGCGCAGACCAGAGGCTACAATACGGGTATCAGGCCTTACGAGAGGTGCTTGAACTGGGAGAAGACGCGGATTTCCTTCCAGATGAGGACGGGAGGATACAGCCTGACATGGCTCCCCCGATGCCACTGACCCACAAAAATATACGTGGGCGTGAATATTACAGAAAAGACAAACAGGAACAATAAAGCTAAATTTATGGAAACAAATAATAAGACAGCTCCCGTAACGGGACAACAGGACCAAAACACCATATCACTGGATTTAATGGGCCGCATGAAATTACACGGCATGGCGGAGGCTTTCAGAGAAAGCCTTGCCGGCACCACCCCGCAGTCCATGACTGCGGACACCTTCCTTTCTATGCTCCTTGCACGAGAATGGGATTACCGTGCCCAGGCTGCCATAGCGCGGCTTACCAAGAATGCGGCGTTCCGATACAAGGCTTATCTCGAACAGATTGACTATGCCACAAACCGGGGGCTGGAGCGCAATCAGATGGAACGCCTCGCCACCCTTGACTTTGTACATAAGGGGCAGAACCTCTTCATTACCGGCTCTTCAGGTACAGGGAAAAGCTATCTGGCATGTGCCCTTGGCCACGAGGCATGCAAAAGGGGGTTCCGTACTTTTTATGCCAATGCGCCAAAACTACTTGGCGCACTGAAGGTTGCCAAAGTCAAAGGTACACTTGAGACTGAGCTCAAGAAGATTGAGCGTTGTCAGTTGCTCATCCTTGATGACCTGTTCCTTGTACCTCTTGATACCAAGGAACGTCCAATCCTGCTCGAAATTATAGAGGACAGGCATGAAAGGAAATCCACTATCATAACCTCGCAGTACCCATCGTCCAACTGGTATGACATGGTTGGTGACCCGACAATAGCCGACGCCATCCTTGACCGAATCATTCATACGGCACATACCATAGAGTTGTACGGTGAAAGTATGCGCAAGTTAAGATCTAATAAAAAATAGAGAATTAAAAGGGTAAAATAAAATTGACCCCTAACACCAGGACTTTAAAGGGTCAATCATATTATGGCCAAGGTGGGTAAATTCTGTTTGGCCAAAAGGGTCAAAGTAGAGTGGCTTTTCCACCTGCCGTTTGTCGGCCAGAAGCGCATGTTCGCCAAAGAATATATCAAGGTTCTTGGCGAGGTTAAGGATGCGAAGGTGTTTGTGGACCTGTTCGGCGGTTCCGGGCTGCTGTCCCATATAACCAAACGGCAACGTCCGGACGCTACCGTGGTATATAACGATTTTGACAATTACCGACGCCGGATTGAGAATATCGGCCGCACGAATGCCATGCTTGACCGTCTGCGTGACATTCTGGTTTCCGTGCCGAGGCTGAAGATTGTGCCTAAGCCAATCAGGGAACGCATCCTTGATATGATGGCGGAGGAAGAGGCGGAAACCGGCTTTGTAGACTATATCACGCTGTCAACATCGTTGCTGTTCTCGATGAAGTATGCCACTACACTGGAGGAGATGCGCAAGCATACCATGTATAACCGTATCAGGCGTTCCGGTTATGATGCTAATGGTTATCT
>CAJTLE010000190.1 GCA_910577085.1 uncultured Allobaculum sp.
CTCTTTTTTGAATGTGCCGATTCGTTTATACTAAAGCCAGCAGAGGATCATGAACACGTGTTCCTACCCAGTAGAAATACTTTAGGTATTCAAACTGTTAAGAAAACTGTCGTGTCTGATCTTATGAACCCCTAAATATACCTACGAGGACGAAGAATAAAATATCACGGACATTTCAAATGTATCGAAACCGGTGATCAGACTGATCCGCTGCCTATCTTTTTAAGGAGGTATTGCTATGGCGAAAGTTAAACCGATGGATGTCACACTTCCGATCGCATGCGGTGTCGATGTCCACAAACGTTTTATTGTCGCTGTCGTATGCGACGCATCTGATCCTCTTCATCCGGCTTATTTCAAAAAACGTTTTTCTACTTTTACCAACGATCTGATCCGTTTCGATCACTGGCTGCTGGAACATGGCTGCCGTCATGTCTGCATGGAGTCCACAGGCAAATACTGGATTCCGAGACTGCTGAAAAAGTCACGATTTTGAATCGCTCGGTTTATCAAATTTGAACATTAAAAAACAGGAGTCAGATTTTCTGTGTTAGAAATTCATGATTCCTGTTTTTCTTCGTTTTTATTCTCTTATTTTTGAAGATAGGAAGAAATCCTCTGATCTATGAGGGCTCTTTTTCACTTTTTAGACGCACTCCACCTATCTTTTCTTCTTCCAATTTTAAAATCCGTTTCATATTACTCATAAAAATTGCCGCCGCTCCCTGGATCTTCATGCTCTCTATTCCGCTTCCGTTTGATCGTCCGTATCCGTACCGTTCCTTCAGTTCCGCGTTTTTCGCTTCGATCTTATACCTTTCTTTTGTCAGCTCTTTATACTCTTCTGTTTCCATGAAATCCATCTGTTCTGTATGGATCGGATCTTTGATCTTCACTGAATACGTCTTTGTCGCTGTTCCTTTGTAGCATCCTTCTTTTAATGGACATCTTTTACATTTTTCAACGTCGAAATAATACGTTTCATGTTGTGTGTTCGATCCGCTCTTCGCCTTCTTCTGTCCGCCCCGTGCTTTTCTCGTTGCCATATGTCCGGCTTTGCATACATACATCCCTGCATCTTTATTATATTCGAATTTATCTTCATTCTTCCGGTTCCCGTGCCTCACACTTGCGCTTAGTTTGGCTGCCAGCCGATACCCTTCTTCTCCTGCTTTTTTCAGGTTCTCTTTTTCCGAATACGCACCGTCTCCGATCACCGCTTCCACTTCGATCCCGTTTTCCCGGCTTTTTTCTACCAGCTCGTCGAGCTGTTTGCCGTCGTGTTTCTCTCCGCTCGTCACCTTGGCGGCCGTGACAATCCTTTCCGGTGTCATGGCGATGTGCGTCTTGTATCCGAAAAAAGAACTGTCCGCGCTCTTGTGTCCAACCTTCGCATCCTGATCTTTCGAATACTGCAGCTCGGTCTGTGTTTCCTCCATCGCTTCCTTGAGGTAGTTCATTCTTTCCTGCACATTCGGCAATGCATCATATTTCTTTTCCGATTCGATCACGTCTACGACTTCCTGGCAGTATTCCAGCACATCTTCCACGATCCCGTTCGACGCTTTTCTTTTCGAGGGCATCCTGTCGTGCATTGTCTCATCATGCGCATATACGCTTTTGCGCAGATCCCTGCATCGGTTCAAAAGCTCTTCCCGTATGCTTACCGGCTGAAAACGCGCTGCAGTATGGGTTGCATCGACGATCAGCTTGTTCTTTGAAGCAATGACCCCTTTTTCCAGAGCGATCTCCACAGTTTTGGCAATGAGCAGATCAAGGACGTTGGTATCCGCTAAACGCATGGTCCGGAATTTGGAAAGCAGAGAAGGGTCGATAAGCGAAGTTTCTTCCGGCGCATAATCAAGGAAAAACTTCATTTCCATATCGACCCTGCATTTATGGACAAGATCGCGGTCCGAAAGTTTGTGATGATTTTTAAGAAGGATCATCTTGAAGAGTCGGATCGGATCGACGGCCTTGCGTCCGTAGGACAAGGTATATTGATCCTGGAGAGAATCGATGATAAAAGAAAAATCGATGTCGTGAAGCTTCCTCCAGAAATTGTCCTGAGGAATGAGAATATCATAAAGATCGGCAAACGGACTGAAAGCGGGCTGCTCGAAAGAAGAAATCATAGTCAAAGTCACCATCCTTGTTAAAGATATTATACCATAAAACAATACAATAATATATAAACATATTTATATTATATTTACGCAAAACAAAAAGAGTAATTCAACTTATGTGCTAAATTACTCTAGTTTTTTCAGCAGTCTCTGGATTCCTGTCTTCAATGTTCTCGAATCCGATATGGAAGAAGTCCGTATCGTGAATCCCAAATGGGTGAAAGCTGTTCGGGACGAAAAAGACGATGATAAAGATGCCATGTGGATCGTCAACAAGTATCGTCATGGCGAAACGAAGAAAAGCTTTATTCCAGACTGGACGATCCGAAAATTAAGAGAACTGACGCGTCTAAGAATAAAATATGTGCAGCAGTGCACGCAGGAGAAGAACCGTCTCATCAATTCGCTCACATGCCGGAACTATAAGCTGGATATGGTTTTCTCAAGCGTTTTTTCAAAAAGCGCACAAAAGATCATCGATCTGCTGATTGGTGAGGATCCCTATACAAAAGAAGATATTCTCTGCTGCGTCGACAGCCGATGCCGTGCTTCGCAGGAAGATATACTGGAAGCATGCAATGGTTTTGAATTTGACGCGGTCGAAAAGAAAATCATTGCCCATACACGTCAGCATCTCCAGTTCCTTGAAGAACAGATCAGGACACTGGATGAAGAGATCGACATGCTGGCGGCCCAATATAAAAAAGAGATCGATCTTCTGATGAGCGTTCCGGGTATAGGAAGAATGTCAGCTATAAAGATCATTGCGGAAATAGGAAACAATATGGATCCGTTCTATACAGCCGACAAGCTGACACGATGGGCCGGACTTGTACCAGGACGAAATGAATCAGCTGGAAAGAAGAACAGCCGGCATATTACAAAGGGAGGGAAATATCTCAAACCGGTTCTCGTGGAGTGTGCGTGGGCAGCTATCAAGGCGCAGAATCCGTATTATCGGTACAAGTTCAACGGAATTGCAGGAAGACAAGGAAAAAAAAGGGCCATCATCGCGATTGCCAGGAAAATACTTGTCAGTATCTGGTCAATGTTGAAAGATGGCGCAGAATGGCATCCAAAAGATATGGATGACAATGGAAGACCGCGCGAACTGAGCCTTCGCAAAGCCAAGAGAAACTTTAAAACGGTCATCCGGGATCTACTGGATCTCGGCAAGACAAAAGAAGAAATCGCAATAGATCTTGTGACTATTATAAACCAAAGTTAGCATGATGTAACGGGGGAAAGGGGGAAGTTTAGCCAAAATAGCATTTTAGCCAAAAATGATTTACAGAATAAGAGAGAACGAGAATGACGAAATACGAAGAGCTTTGCGCGCAGATCGCAAAATAC
>CAJTLE010000191.1 GCA_910577085.1 uncultured Allobaculum sp.
CACTTACGGTTCAACGGAAAACCTGTTTTTTCGAGGGCTATGATGACTCCAATTTACTGCCGAAAGGCTTTTTGAAGTACAATAAGTTACAATTTGTACCATCGTAGACTAAGAAAGTACATGTTTTCCGAGCGATGCAGACCATAATGCTTCTGTGGTGCTGGCTCTGCGAGCCGATGACCAGGAGTTTTTAAACATCTGTGCGGCAAATCCGTCCCATCAAAGCCGCCAGCAGGCAATTTTGGATCTTGGCACAAAGAGATCCCAGGAGTGGGCAGCAAAAAATCCAGCTTAAAAAAGCCGGATCTTAAACGATGAAGCTGTACTTATGTACAGCCATATGAACTACCACCGTCTTAACAGAGCATGTCTCTGTTCGGACTGTATAGCGGAGAACAATACTGTTTATTTCCATATTGGAATACATGGTTTGTCTTTCTAATATAGCGGTGTTGATGGTATGAGTTTCTGCTTTTCTTTAGATGCTCGGCCATTCAATGACCGATTAGTTCACGAGACGAAACCAGGCTGTCCATTTTATGTACTCTGCTCAAAGGGGAATGCTCCGGTCAGCGGGCCCTTGAAATCGCCCAGCGGACCAACTTATCCAGAGCCGCTGTTTCTCATCATCTGCAGATTCTCAAAGAAGCCGGCATCGTTAAAGGTCGCAAAGAAGGAACTTACGTTTTCTATTATCTCGATCCTGATCAGTCTGAAACCCAGAAGATCATTGACCTGTTTTCGGATATTCTGCGGATCATGAAAAATGTTCCGGATCGAAGTGAAGAATTTTGACCAGAGAAATTGAAAAAAAGGGATTTGAAACAAAGAAATTGAAATCAAGAAACTTTACGACTTCAAGACATTTCTTCTGGAGGGATCCATATGGATTTAATAGAAGCAATGGAAAAACGCCGCTCAGTTCGTTCCTATACCGACAAACCGATTACAGGAAAGGATAAAGAGGAACTGCAGGCTTATATCGATAAGTGCAGTCAGGGCTCAATACCGGCCGGGTTGCACTGAATAGTTGCACTGAATATAAGTAAAGACGCCGTAAAGAAAAACATCTAAATTGGCCCTGATGAAAAGATGGTCTGTGCGATTACGATTGGCTATGGAGCCACGCAGGGGATGGCGCATAGTCCAAAACAATGGATGAGCTTTATTATTTTTTAATATGGAAGAAAATAAAGAGTGGTTTTTCAATAATATGAAAACGGTATTACAGACCCTGATCGCTGTAAATCAGCAGAAATTTCAGTCTGGTAAAGGCCATTTCGCCTGAAAAAAAAGAAAAACACGCCAAGTAAGCGCTCATTTTATCTTGTCAACGGATATGCAAAGAGGGGATTCGATAGCGAAATCGTTTGATAAATTGGAATTTACAAAAGAGAGGATCTGGGAGGGTGACTTCGAGAAGTATTTTGAAAAGCTTCGACGAGTTAAACCTCATTTTATTTTCGACATTTTAAAATTATGACGGTTGAAGCAGGCCAAAAATGTGTTCATCTGTGGTCTAATTTCTATCTAAAGTTTGTGAAGGGCAAAATAATGGAAAGTCAAGAGAGAAGCGACTATCAGGTAAAGTCACATATTTTTTCGGGCGTTTTAAGACGAAAATGCGAAAATGGCGTTCCATCAAAGGTTGATCATTTGAAATGAGATTGTCTTAATGCCTTGCTAATATAGTCGTAGCAAGGGAATTTCCCTTTGAAATAAGACAAAAAGAGGAAATTCCGAACGTAAGGAGGAGTAAAAAAACTCTATGGCTGAATCTCAAGCTAACAAAACAGTTAAGGGATTTACCAAGAAACAGTGTAACTTGATCACACTCGGTTCCGTAATACTGATGTTCTTCATCGCTGCCTCTGGTATGTCTCTTGGCTTCATTCAGGGACCAATGCTTGCGCAAATCAACGCTGAAGATATGTTCTCCCTGATCACAACGATTGCTACCGTTGCACTTTGTATCATGACCCCGATCGGCGGCCGTCTGGTCGACATTTACGGCGTTCGTAAGGTCATCCTGTATGGTGGAGCTCTTTGCCTTGTCAGCAACTTAGTTCTTCCATTCGTCACGAATAAGTTCTTATTCCTGATCGTCAGATTCCTGATGGCATTTGGAATGGGTTCTTTCGTAACCGCTCCATATCTGATGGCTCCAATGGTTAATGAACCTAAGGATGTCCCGAAAGTAATGGGCTACTTAACGATTGCTCTGGCAGTTGGTTCTTTAGCCGGAAGTTATTTCTCTAACATCCTGGCTGCTGGAAACATGCTGACTATTGGTGTTCTCTGGCCTGCAATTTTCCTGCTTCTTTCTCTGGCTCTTTGCCTGCCTTACCTGCCGAAGCAGCCAAAATCTGAAACAATCAAACTGGATATGAAAGGTGTTATCCTGCTGAGCTTAACGCTGATCTTTATCTGTATCCCATTAACCTTCGCACCACAGATGGGCTTCGGAAATCCAATGATCCTTGGCGGACTTGCTCTTGGTATCATCTGCCTGGTTCTGTTTATTCTTGCTGAAAAGAAAGCAGAATCTCCACTGATGCCACTGTCCTTATTCACAAACAAAGAATACGCAATGCTGCTGATCATCACATTCCTGTCTGTTTTCTACATGACCGCAATGAACTCTTATCTGCCACAGGCTATGCGTCAGATCACTCATACTGAAGAATCTGTTATCGGTATCTTCCAGCTGCCACGTACAATCGTTCAGCTGATCCTGCCGTCCTTCATCGGTATCTGGCTGGCTAAAGGCGTTGCCAAGAGAACCGCTATTTCATTAAGTATTGCTGGTATCTGCATTGGTGTCTGCTTCACATTCCTGATCTGGTTCGGTGTTCACATGCCAGTATGGTTCGTCATTCTCTGCATTACTTTAACCGGTATTGCTGATTCCTTCCGTGCTGTAAGTACAACCCCAGCTGCTCAGCAGCTGCTCAAACCAGCTGATATTGGTATCGGTACTTCTCTGGTCGGCTTCGCAATTTCTCTGTCGAACGTTATTTCGGCTTGCGTTGATGGATTCGCATGGGACAGCCTGCGTCTGGCTCATGAAGGCATTGGTGGTCTGACTGAAGGTGCAGATACAATCTTCCTGATTGCCGCTGTTACTGGATATCTGTCCTTTATCCTGGCCTTCTTCGTTTACAGAGTTATGGTAAACAAAAGAAACAAAGCTGCTGAAAAATAAAACGGAATAGAAATCGCTACATACAGTCTGAATACTGAAGACTGAATACAAAAAAACAAGGAGACTTTAAAAAGCCGAGGCTGCTGACAAAATTTGATTGATTTACCACTGAGGTAGTGACTAACCGTTGAGCCACTACCTTTTTTTATGTCTAATAAGAAATCACATTAAATGCACAAAATCATTCGAAAATATATTGACA
>CAJTLE010000192.1 GCA_910577085.1 uncultured Allobaculum sp.
TAATAAAAAGTTAATATTTATTCAAATAAAAAATACCATTTTTCGCTTCTGAATGTAGGAGAAATGAAAAATGGCAAATATAAAATTCACGAAACCTAAAGAGGTTTCGAATTTATGAGAGTCTACTTTACAGTAATAAGGCAGAATCGTACCCGAAATACCAAAGGAGACACTCTGTACCATCCATAAAATCAGAACCAGCCAGAAGTAACGGTTAGTCAGCAGCGCTTTAAACCCTTGTTTAAATGGAACCTTACCCGCTTTGTCGCGAGCCTTGATGACGACCGTTTCTTTCGAATGAATAAAGCAGTTCACAAGTAAAATCAGTGCAATCACTGCCCAGATGGCCATTGTTTTAATCCATGCCGCCTGATCATCGCCCATCAGTTTGACTAAAGGGAATGTGCAGGTCACCGCCAGAATTCTGCCTAACGGAGATAAGCCCATCCGCACAACGCTGAGCATATTGCGCTCATCCGAGGATCTTGTCATCATGGCCGACAGACTTCCATAAGGTAAATTGATCGCCGTATAGCAGATCGTGCAGCAGAAGTTATACGTCACGAAAATATAAATTGCCTGAACCATTGCTGTTGATCTTGGAACTGTAAACAACAGAACGGCTGAAAGAGCGTAAGGAACAGCCATCCATAAGACCCAGGGTCTCGACTGGCCATACTTCGATTTTGTGCGATCCACAACCATTCCCATGATCAGATCTGAAACACCATCAAACACGCGGCTGATCAGCATAATCAGACCAACTGTAGCCGGATTTACCCCTGCATAGTCCGTATAGAACAATGTCAGCAGAGTTCCGACCATGCCAAATACAACATTACACGCGACATCTCCCCCAGCATACGAAATCCGTGTTTTCCAGGAGAGCTTATCCATTTCTTGATTCTTATCTTTCGTCATTTCCTGATTCTCCTTTTTGAAATGAGAGTTACGGCCGTCAACCCTTTCCTTTAACCGTCTGAAGAATACCAATTAGAAAGCCTTTACAGAATTCGGACATTTTTTGGAAATGGGTTTTTATTTTCGGAAGGAGAACCCATGACGCTGGTTAATGGGTATTATTTTTAGATCTCATGATTTCCGTTGCTTTATCGACGCGTATTGAGCGTTGTTTTAGAAAAGGCACAATGCAAAGTGCTACTTATTCAGAAGAAGAATTGGCAGAGGGAAGATTTCAATCTGGGAATTCCTCTTCTCTCTACCCAATTTGTTATCTGATTCATTGGCTGATTCGTTATCTGCCTCTTTATCTGGTTTCGTTTTTTTGGATCCAGTTCCGAGAACATTCAGAATAAAAAGCGTTTGAATCAAAACTGATCAGGTTTCTCACTCAGACTGATTCGTCCGCCAAAAAATCTCCCGGTTTTCAGGCATCTTTGTTCTCTTTTTTAGCAGGCACGCAGTAGTATCTTCTTAGGACCATTCCAGCCACCGACCTTCATTTCTGAATGAAAAACAGCTGTTTTCCAGTGTAAACGTTACCATAAACTTTTCTTCAGAAATCTGATGTTTCTCCTTGCATCTGGACAAAAATGTGCAATAATAAGTCTCGTTGTTACGGCGAACAGCCAGTCACTCCAACAAATACTTCTCTTCAAAAAAGTTTTGAAAAAAGTGCTTGCGGATGACAAACTGCTCTGCTATAATAACCAAGCACTTAAGCAATGGAGGCTTAGCTCAGTTGGGAGAGCGTCTGCCTTACAAGCAGAGGGTCAGCGGTTCGAGCCCGTTAGCCTCCACCATTGCCGACTTAGCTCAACTGGTAGAGCAACTGACTTGTAATCAGTAGGTTGGGGGTTCAAGTCCTCTAGTCGGCACCATCGTGACTCGGTAGCTCAGTTGGTAGAGCACTTGACTTTTAATCAAGGGGTCCAGGGTTCGAATCCCTGCCGAGTCACCATTTTTTTGTTTATACCGGATCCTTTCCAGGGTCCGTTTTTTATACTCTCTTTTCTTTCTTCTAGTCTTCATGAATTCATTCTGCCCCTCATCTTTCCGGTTCTGTTTTTCCCGTTTGAAGCCAGATTGCGTATACTGAAGACATGAAACAAAAAACTGCCTTGATTCTGACCTCTTGCTGCTTCTTTGCGGCCGCTGTCGGATTTCTCTTATTTGCCTGGTCTTTAGATACACCATGGCTCATTTTTGCGATTGTGATGCTTGCCATTGCTTTGATCCTGCGTAAAGTCTTCCCTGCCTCTGCCAAACTGTCCAAAGACTTTGATGAACTCACCGCATCTTCCAATGGAGATGCAGCTTCAAATTCTGATTCCAAAGACAAATAAGCGGCTTCCAGCGCGTTGTTGACTCTTTCATGCAAAGAGATCTATCTACATGTTTTCTTTGACCAGCGGCCATTACCGCTGGTTTTTTGCGTTCTGCAACAGCCTTTTTCTTTTCCCCCTTATTTGTCTTCCTCTTATCTGTTCTTCCTCTGGTCCACTCTTTCTGCCTGCTGTTGATCCAGCCGCTTCACCCTTTGACTTTGAACCATTTCATTCGACGTTCCAATCCGTCAAAGCATAAAAAAGGAGGAGCCCACAATCTCCTCCCATTTATCAATTTGTATTGTTTCGAATTTTAGAATTTGAATCTGTTTTTTTCAGGCCCAGATTGATCCGTCAATTTCCAACCGATTTTTTCGAATCGATGGTTCTGCTTTTTCAATTCATCGGCCATTTTGTCAGAGTCACTCTGAATCGAAGTTGAAAAAGAATTCCGGTTCAGATAGACAGAGGCAATTATTGCATTCCAAGTATTGTGACAACTGCCACAACAATCAGAAGAACTGCACCAATCATGAAATCCACATACTCAGGTTTCAGCGCAGGTTCCTTTTCAATTTCTTCTCTGTTATCCATAAATGTCTTCCTTCTTCTCGTGTTTACATCAACCATCTTTATCCACTTGATAATTTCTCTATAATTAGATGGAATTATCAAATTTTTGCGATGATTTTGGCGCAAGATTGTGGGAATGACTACATTGTGTCGGAAACCTGAAGATAAGGCAACCTGAATCATATCTTCCTGTCCGATTCATCGTGTTTAGACGCAAAAAAGCCGTTGAATCTCACTTTTTTCCAGCCCAGACAGCCATACATCTAGACATCCGTACATATGGAATCTTGCTTTTAAAAAAGAACCGGCAGCAATGTCATTAAGTTAAGTAAGCTCAGGCTTCTAGCCGTCAGTTCTCTGATGGCGAGAAGTCTTTTTCGTTTTTGTAGGCCATTTTAGACGTTTTCGAAAAATGAACCAGTTTCATACACTTCTA
>CAJTLE010000193.1 GCA_910577085.1 uncultured Allobaculum sp.
TAGAAATTACACTTTTTCGTCATGCTCTTTTGTTTTTTAGTTCTTATGGCTAACTGCTTATCTTTCATATTTCACGCCCAAGTTGGTTCCGAGGCTAAAGGACATCACCTTAACTTAATGACATTGGGTGAATCATCCGCAAAATTCCATTACTTTGGGAATATTCAAATGCAGTGGGAATAAGAAAACGTGTTCCCAATATTCCCAATACAAGAACTTAACAAGTTCCAGTTGAATCCCGCCTGTTTCAGCCTCTTGCCTGAAGTAAAATTCGCTCTGAATTCGGAATATCGAATGGAAAGCAACAAACTGTTGCTTGTCATGCAGAGCTCCGTTTGGAAAACTAAGACTGTAAGACGACTAAGACTACAGACAAGAAGCGAGGGAACAAAATGAGTACAGGAAATATTATTAAATCACTTCGTGAATCGAGTTTAATGACCCAAACCGATCTGGCCGAAAGACTTCATGTAACAAGGCAGGCCGTTTCCAGATGGGAAAATGACGAGACGACTCCTGGCAGCGATCTTCTGCTTTCCATCTCTGCCATATTCGGCGTATCTGTTGATATGCTTCTTGAATCCAAACAGATCCGCTATTGCGAATGCTGCGGAATGCCGATCGAACCTTCCATAATGGGTAAAGACAAAAACGGAAACATCGATCCAAGATACTGCAAATGGTGCCTGGAAGATGGCGAATTCATCTATAAAGATGTCGATCAGATGCTCGATTTTCTGGTGCAGAACGTCCCGCATCCAGAAATAGATGACAAAAGCGCCAGACAGTATTTCAAAGCCGCCCTTGATAAGCTTCCCTACTGGCAGACATTATCAGCTGATTAACCAGGCTGATGAACTCCGTCTGCTTAAACTGCCTGCCAAAAACGATTGCGGTGGATTAGCCAAGCCAAGATCTTCAGCATATACAAAAAGGCTTAATCTTCTTTAATTAAAGTCGATTAAGCCTTCCATTTTAAATTTTCATCTACGTGATTTTCTTTATTTATTCACTTTATCGCAATGATACCAGCCTCCTGATTCTCAGCTGAAACCATCATTTTCAGTAAAGAAGTTAAAAGGCTATCGTCGATAAGCTCGATAAGGAAAACGTCGATAGTCTCGATAATTTTTTATCGATACTATCGATATTTTATTTTCGAGAGCCTCGAGGAATTGATTATTGAGAATATCGAATCTATATCTTTTCAATTAAACTCGATAATCCCCCTTCGACTAATCAGATTATTTTTTAGTCTGTAATCACGGCGTTTTACTTTTGAATTTGATTAGTACTTTGTATTTGCATTTTCCGGCCATCAATTACTTTTTCCAATTTTCCCTCAGCAATCATTTTGTTAACGGTCTTGGATAATTTCGGAGTAATCCCTTTATAGCCCATCCGTTTAGCAAGCTGGGTTAGCGAATCTGGCTGTTCTTCCAACAGTTGTAAAATTTTTGCTTCATAATCCAATTGTTTCGAACTGCGTGCTGATGATGAGGAAAATGCGGGATGAATCCCGATTACCACTGAAAGAAATTGCCTGCTTTCATCCATAACAATTTTTAGTTTAGGAGACCCATTCTGCTCTAAGGCTCTACGTGCATTTGGATATCCAGTATTCCGTCCTTCAATCAAATGAAGTTCTTTAAGAAAATCTCCAATTCGACGATTACGGTAACTGCGGGATCTTATACGTTCAGCCGCTATATCGGCATCCAATATAGATCTATCAAAGCCAGGATGACTTGTAATTTCAATCTCTTCTTCAGTAATTCGTACCGTTATAGGCTCTGGAATCTCATACGACTTATGATAAACCGCATTTGCAAGAATTTCTTGTACCGCCCGAAGTGGATAGTTCCAAATTCGGGATGATTCCGGCTGGTCATCGTGTTTAATGATTTTTTCAACCAGATATTTCCCTCTGATCGTTTCCAGCGCTTCTTTAAGTTGGTACTGCAAGGGGCCCTGAAAAATCTGTTCCTCCATTCCAGTTCCATCTGGTCTAGGGATCCAGACAAGTTCAATTCGAGCATAACGGAAATACTTCTGTGGATCTTTTCCAAAGAGCAGAAGCCCTACATTTCGTGGACGAATATCTTCAGGTGGTCCTTCAACAATCTGCAGATCTTCCGCTAATTCTTTCAAAGACTTTTCCTGCTTGTCATCCAACAATGTACTGTTAGTCAATCGCAGATGTTCTTTCATCCGTTCCAAGCTCAAATCGTCCAAATGGGCGCTTAAATTTGGGCGATCATCAAACGGAATGGAACTCGAAATGTAAAACAGTTCGGCTTCCTCTTCGTGAGAAGCGGCCAATGTCGAAGATCCTTTTCGGATATAATATTTTTTATCTCGGTTTTCTGGAGAAGATTTCTGGGATTGTTCTTTCTTTTTCTTAGGAATATTTACAAGTGTTTTATATGGACGACCGTGTCCACCCGGAACTCGAACAAGTAAAACAAACTGATCATCGATCTTTTCTACTTGGATTTCCGGGATAATAAGGGGCTCAATGAAATGACAGCACCGGATCAGTTCAAGCTGAATTTCATCTAGTTTCTCTTTCTTCAGGCCAGTTACAGGCCGTACTGGAATTCCATTCTCTTCTTTAACCCCGATAAACAGGTAGCCTCCGCCGATATTGTCAATATCGTTTGCAAACGCACAAATAGTATGAGTAATCGGGTCTGGATTGAAATTCTCTTTCAATTCAATTCTCGAGGATTCAACAATATCTCCTTCAAGAAGATCTACAGGGTTCACAGGTATTGCCATAGACTTCTCCTTTCTGACTTGATTGTATCGACTGTTGACAGACTCGACAAGAAAAACATCGATACTATCGACGAAATTTCATCGATACCATCGATATTTTTGTCGATGCTATCGATAATTTTATCGTCAATGGTTTCGAGGTCAGGTTTTCCCGGTTACCCATATTGGTTTTTCGATCAATTCAGCTTCTTAAAAGGGCAATCGGAGATATTCCAATCTATCCAGGTGTTCCTGCAAGAAGACGAACTGGATTGACCGGTATGGCTATAGACTTCTCCTTCCTGATTCAATTGGATCGAGAGGGACGACCCTCGACAAACGAGCATCGATACTGTCGACAGACTTTTTATCGACATCCTCGATGAAAAAATATCGACACTATCGATACCTGAACAATTCATCAAAAACGACAAATGGCCGGAAACACCTTTAAAGAACGTGTTTCCGGCCATTTTGCTTTTCACCAAACAGGTGAGTGTAAATCGTTCATCATTCCTATACAATATTAGCT
>CAJTLE010000194.1 GCA_910577085.1 uncultured Allobaculum sp.
TCTGAATCCATGCGGATCACTATTTCGTTTCGGCATGCCAAAATACCACGTGCCAGCGCAGTACCCAAACCACTGTTCTGGGGTAAAGGCACAATGGTGAACACCTCGGGGTACCGTTTTTGGAATTGCTCAAGTGTCTCAGTCAACTGCGAAGTGAGGGGGCCGTCCTCCACTACAACAATCTGTTCGGGCGCCATGGTCTGGGCCAGCATACTATTCAAAGATTCACGAAGATAACTGGCGCGTTCTTTGGCATATACACTCATAAGAACGCTATAAGGAGAAAAAGACCCTTCATGCGAAGAATGGGCTTTTAACAGTTATCTGTTTTCTATCTTTTCCTACCTAATAATGATTTTTTCTTTCCGTTGTATGGTATACTGGAATACATGGGATTACTGAGCATCGGCAAGTTCGCCAAGGCATCCGGGTTGAGCGTGAGCACGCTACGCCGACTGCACGCAACCGGCGAACTGGTGCCGTGCCACATCACGGATTCCGGCACCCGATACTACTCTCAGGACCAATTGGACTCATTGACCACACCGGAGCGGGCGACACGGATGGGCGACAAGCCCGCCGTCGGATACTGTCGCGTATCCACGCGCGCCCAGAAGGACGATTTGGAAACGCAGGTATCCAATGTGGAGGCGTACATGGCTGCGCGCGGATACCAGTACTCCATCATCCAAGACATCGGCTCGGGCATCAACTACGACAAGCAAGGCCTGCACGAACTATTGCGCCTCATCAACGAACGGCAAGTGTCACGCGTGGTCGTGCTCTACCGCGACCGTCTGGTACGGTTCGGGTTCGAACTCATCGAATACCTGTGCCGACTCAACGATGTGACGTTGGAAGTCATCGACCACACCGCTCACAGCCGCGAACAGGAACTGAGCGACGACCTGATCCAGATCGTCACCGTGTTCGCCAACCGCCTGTACGGCGCCAGATCGAAACGCACGCGCACGCTCATCGGGGAGGTGAAACGCCATGCTGACGGGCAAGAGGATACGACTGCTGCCGACCAGCGAACAGGAGACGCTGTTTCGTAAAAGCGCGGGCGCGGCACGCTGGGCATACAACCACTACATCGACATGCAGAAGGAAACCTACACACGCTATGTGGCCTCGGGCGGCAAAGGCGCGAAATTCATCCCCGAGGGCGAGATACGTCGACATATCACCCGCGATTTGAAACCCACGAGCCATCAATGGCTCTGCGAAGTGGGCTGCAACGTCGTCAAACAGGCCGTCAAGGACGCCGACAGGGCCATGCGCGGCTTCTTCACGAAGAAAACCGGTTTTCCCAAGTTCAAATCACGCAAACGTTCCAAACCGTCGTTCTACGTGAACTATGAGAGCCTGCGCCGCATGAACGGCGGATTCCGCGGAGAACGCATCGGATTCGTGCGCACCAGCGAACCGTTGCCGAAACTACGCGACGGCGAACACTACCTGAACCCGCATATCAGCTTCGACGGCAAGTACTGGTATCTGAGCTTCGCCTACGACAACCACATCATCCCGCCTCGCACCCAGAAAAACGGGGTGAGCGTGGGCGTCGATCTGGGTGTCAAGGAACTCGCCGTATGCCACGGCACGGATGGCACGGACACGACCATGCGCAACATCAACAAGACCCGCAAGGCCCGCAACCTGGAACGACGCCTGCGACGCCAGCAGCGCAAGGCTGCACGCCAACGCGCACACAACATCGACCACTACCAGACCATCACCGGAAAAGACGGCAAACCCGCCCGCAAACCGGTGTGGACACGACCATTGGAGGAATGCCGTAACCTGAACAAGACCAACCGCCGGATACGACTCACCCAACGCAAGCTCGACGGACTACGCGACAACCACATCCACCAGATGACGGCAATGCTGACGAAAACCAAGCCCGCACGCATCGTCATCGAGGATCTGAACGTGTCCGGCATGATGAAGAACCGCCACTTGGCGGACAGCATCGCCAAGGAACGGTTCTTCGAAATCCGCCGCCAACTGGAATACAAATGCCGCAGGGAAGGCGTGCGGCTCACCGTCGCGGACAGGTTCTACCCAAGCTCGAAGACCTGTTCGAACTGTGGGAACGTGCGCGGAAAACTCACCTTGCGAGAGCGTACCTACAAGTGCGAACAGTGCGGGCTGAGGATCGACCGTGATCTGAACGCTGCTATCAACCTAGCCGAGTATGTACCCGCCGCTATCGGGGAATTGAAGCCTGCGGAGCGTTACGGCAAACGAAAGTAGCCAAGCCGCCCCGATACGGGACGGCGGCCAAATCGGACGCGATGAAACAGGAAGATGGCTCGCGAGAACCATCACAGTATATATGGGCAGAAACGCACAGAAGTAAGCGCATATATCATAGCGGTGAACCCGAGCAGACGCCCGTCGAAGTGGGCGCGAACGGCGAGATGAGGCTCTGCGGCGACGATGATATGCTGCACCCGGTGTTTCCTCTCGCCCGCCACTACTTCGGCAAAGACGGGTATGCGGACAGCGGCTATACAGGCAATTGTTTCCGCGGCGACCATCTGACCATCCCCGCATATTCGGAGACCGGCGAAGTGTATGCGCTGGACGTCTCATTCCATAAAGGAATGACCTATGAGACATGCGTGCGATTCCCGCAGGCCCCCCAGCCGGTGAAGGACGCATTGTACGAGCTGCTGGAGAAAACGGAAACACGTTGATGGAGGCCGAATGCCGCCATCCCGTTCGTCCGGCGCTCAAGATCGCGTCGGCGTTGTCCTGTTGGCGTCCTGTTCCGCCCAATCGGCTTCGCTGGCCTGCCGGTGTGTGATCGCCAGCGGGGAGGGGTAGAGCGTGACGCCACTGGTGCTGGTCGTGAACCGTGCGGCGGGATACACGACCTGCACTTTCTTCAACGCGTTGCGGAATGCGCGGCGGAACGCCATTTCGGTGTCGAAGTTGTCGCCGAACCGTTCGCGCAGCCATTGCCATGTGACGGCCATGGGTTTGCGCAGGCGGTACATGCTGCCGATCATCCACACGTATACGTCGTAGGGGAGGACGGAGCGGCCGGAGAGCAGGTAGCTGCCGGCCCGCGTGTCGTAGGGGGCTGATTCGCCGCCCAGGCGTTCGTAGACTTCTTCGGTGAGGATGAACGCGGCGCCGCTTTTGCTGATGTTGTCCGTGTCCACGGTGCGGGACGCTTTGATCAATGGCAGGTATACGACGTCGTTGACGGTGGCGGCCACGAATCCGCCTGTGCTGCGGATGCTGATGCGGCAGGAGAGCAGGAGGCG
>CAJTLE010000195.1 GCA_910577085.1 uncultured Allobaculum sp.
GAAACTTAAGGATAACACATGTCCTTTTTCATATCTATGCTTTATATACAGGGGGTGTCATCCGTCAAAAAAGATGACATCCCCTTTTTTTCGACTCAAAAACCCACCCAAAGTACAACAGAGCCAATTTTGGTCATTGTATTTTTTTGAATGATGGAGTTCAGATTAACCAGCCTGAGAGGTCATCTGTGAACTCTGGATTTTGCCACCAGCCATTTTGATGTTGCGATCCGCAAAGCCTAACGTCCCCTTACGGTGCGAGATCAGAACGATGGTGCGGTCTTTCTTTTCATCGACAATGGCTTTTAAAACTGTCCCTTCATTGAGCGCATCCAGATTGGAAGTTGGCTCGTCAAGCAGCAGAATTTTTGAATTGTGCAGGAAAGCACGGGCCAGACCTAGACGCTGGCGTTCACCTGCCGAAAGGGAAGAACCCATTTCAGCCACTGGAGTCTGATAGCCCTGGGGGAGAGACACAATCAGATCGTGAATATTGGCTTTTTTGCAGGCAGCAATCATTTCTTCTTCTGTCGCATCCGCCTTGGCAATGCGAAGGTTTTCTTCAATGGTGTCCGCAAACAGGATCGTATCCTGCAGTACACAGCCTTCCAGATCACGCAGGGAAGATGTATTGGTCACAGTCAGATCCTGATCAGCCAGGGCAATCGTTCCGGAAGTTGGATCCCAGAACCGCATCAAAAGACGCAGCAAGGTCGATTTTCCACAGCCTGATGGGCCGGAAATACCAAGAATCTGGTTTGGAGCAATGTCCAGGTTCAGATTTTTTAAGACCGGTGTTTTTTCGTTGTAGGCAAAGCTGAGATCAGTGAGATCAAAATCACCATACTTCGCGTCTTTGCCATCTGTTACTTCATGGGTCTGTGGTTCTTCTTCCAGTAAAGCCAGTACACGCTCACCGGCACCAAGAGTTGCGGATAAACCAGTGGAAAGATTTGCGGTTGCAGCTACCGGACCAAAGGTAGAAAGCTGACCGACAATAGCCACCAGAACCTGAGACGCATCGATCTGCCCGTTGGCATATAACATGCCGCAAAGCAGAGTCATGGCCAGTCCAAACAGAACGATCAGGCAGTTGACGATCGAAGTGGAATCGGCCTGCATGCGGCACATTTTCTTTTCTTCTTTGTAGAGTTCATCCGTTCTGGCATTCAGTTTTTCAATCCGTGAAGGGATCTGGCCAAACTGGAGCAGTTCAAAAATTCCCCGGGTGCTTTCCAGAACGAATCCACCCAGTTTTCCGGACAGGTCGCGCATTTTCTTACCGGCTTTTGCTGCTTTTGGACCAATGAGAGCCACAGGAAGAAAAGCAACCGAAACATAGGAAAGAAGAAGCAGCAGACCAATTAACCAGTGGATGGACGCACCAATGGATGCAAAGATCAAGGAACAGATCAGTGCAATGCAGATTGGTGAAATGGTATGGGCATAGAACACTTCAAGCAGTTCGACGTCCCCGGTGATCATCGAAATGAGATCGCCTTTATTGCGGCCTTCCAGCTTTGCGGGGACCAGTTTTCGCAGAGCCCCAAAGACTTTGTCACGAATCTGGGCAAGCAGTTTGAAGGCAATGTAATGGTTGCAGGCCTGTTCGCCATAGCGTAGAACCCCACGGAGCAGCGCACAGATCACTAAGGCAATGATTACCCCAGCCAGGGAAGACTGTGGATTGTTCATCAATAAACCATGTCCGCAGGCACCAAGCACCGGAATGGCACTGGCAGCCAGAAATCCAAGGACACCAAGAGTAATGGCGCAAAGCATCCAGCCCCACATCGGCAGGGCAAGTTTAACCATTGAAAGTAAGAGTTTAGCGGATTTCATCCTGATTCTCCTTTCTGTTTTCGACTGCAGGATCGTTTTGATCCATGGCAGCGGAATAGGCTTCAAGTTCAGCCTGACGGGCTGCCATACGGGCATATTCACCATCCTGTTTTTTCAGATCGGCTGCTTTGCCGCGTTCAACGAGCTCGCCTTCTTTTAAGACAAGAATTTCATCGGCCTGATCCAGATTGGCCAGACGATGAGAAATGCAGATCACCAGGCGATCTTTACTTGCTTCATGGGCGGCTTTCATCATCAGATGTTCAGCCTGGGAATCGACCGCACTGGTCGCTTCGTCCAGAATGAGGACCGGAGCATTTTTAAGCAGAGCCCGGGCGAAGCTGACGCGCTGACGCTGACCGCCGGATAAGGAAGCTGCCTGTTCGGAAACATGGGTATCCAGACCATTCATCTTTTCCAGATCTTTCCAGACACCAGCCTGTTTTAAGGCCTGGATCATTTCTTCATCGGTCGCACTGGCTTTGGCGGCCTGCAGGTTTTCACGGATCGTTCCAGAAAACAAGGCACTTTCAAAGCTGAGAACCGTAATATGATCAGAAAGTTCGCCTGACACAATACTTTCAATGGGAATATTGTTGATCGTTAAAGCCTTGCTGGATTCATCCAGTTTTCCGGAAAGAAGGTTGGCCAGGGTGGATTTACCGGATCCGGATTCCCCACAGATGCCGACAAAGCCAGGACTGGCCAGTTCAAAATTCACATCACGAAGAGCCTGCTTGCCCTCGCCATCTTCATAGGCAAAATTGAGATAGTCTGCTTTAAAGATCGGTGTTCCCTGAGGGAAAGTCTCATGACGTTCTTTGACGGGGACATCGAAAATCTTGAACATACGGTCAGCTGCGGCGGAACCATTTAAGGAAACATGGAAATAGCTTCCAAGTAATCGCATTGGTAAGAAGAATTCAGCGGATAACAGCACAATGCTCAGGGTCTGAAACAGATTGATGTTTCCACTTCGATAGGAAAACAGGGCCGAAAGAATACCGGCGGCAGCTCCTCCATAAGCGACGAGGTCCATGACCGAAATGGAGTTAAGCTGCATGATCAGCACGCGCATGGTCACTTTTCGGAAGTTTTCAGCTTCTTCATTCATCTTCTGATGCTTATGCGCATCGGCGTTGTAACCTAATTTCCCCACTATATACACAGGAAGCGCTAATCAAAATGAAGACATAGCCACACATAAAGCTAAAACTTGTTTTTCCTCTTGAAAAATCAGGATATGTATAATAGTATCTTTACAAATTATACATATGTTTCAGGAGAGGTTCTTATGTCATCTCAGGTCAGAGTTAAAGGTAAAAATGGAAGAATTTACGTCTATGAAGTAGAGTCATTCTGGAATAAGGAGAAAAAGAAACCAGATTCTCATCGCAAATGCATCGGTCACATTGATG
>CAJTLE010000196.1 GCA_910577085.1 uncultured Allobaculum sp.
TATTCGTATCTTCACAGACACGGCTGAAAAAACGGCTGACAGAGCTTTGGGAAGAAATCCCCTGAAAGTACTGACAGAGAATTGGGTCTTTGGCAAGAACCTCCTGATCAGCCTGAGACGAATAACCAAGGAGATACTTGAAAACCTGCTGCCTTATCAAAGAGAAGTTGGAAATTTTGCCCTGGCAGGATTGTCTTTCGTCCGAAAAAGGAAGGTCTGCATAAGGCTGAAGAAGTGAATTAGAATTGATGAAATCGAGAGGGAGAATCGCACCGGTATCGGAAGAAAGATCCCCTCCATTAAATGAAATGTTGCATTCAGGAGTAAGCTTTTAATATTCTGACGGCCTTGAAGTCGGATTGATATTCAGGCACCATGAAAAGGCGAAGATAAGCACCAGATTTCGGACTTTCCTTTCGGGAAAGCCTGAAACCAGGCTGCTCTTCGCCGCTTTTTCATTTCTTAGACCGTTATCAGCTTGCAGGCTTTCTGGACTTCTGGGTTCCAGGGCAGAACACTTTCAATCGCTTCATCAGGAATAGTGTTCTGGTAGGTCCGGGCTGCCTGAAGTTTCTCCAGAACGTAGACCAGATATTTGTAAATATTCAGTCCGTTCCTTCTGGCGGTCTTGGTGATCGTAAACATCAGGGCCAGAGCTTCGGCTCCGTCGGGGGAATAGGCAAATTCCCAGTTGTGGCGGCCGCGGGCTACGGTTACGAAGTTGGCTTCGGCTCTGTTGTTTGTGATCGGTACGGTTGGATTGTCCAGGAAAATTGTCAGTCCATCCTTATATTTCAGAAGGTATTTCAAGGCTTTTCTGAGCTTTTCGCTGCTTAGGGACTCAATATCGAGAGTATCGATCCAGTCGTAGAGTTCCTGGACAATCGGTGCCACCTTCTCCTGACGCGCTGCTCTGCGCACCTGAGTAGAAAGCTTCTTTTCCTGGATTTCATCCTCTGCGTCGAATATCCGGTCGATGAAACACAATCCTTTCTCAGCCAGTTCATTGGCAATGTCATTGTGGGAGCTCGCAATAGCAGCCTTGATTAGGTATCTTCTGCCATGAGCCCAACAAAATGACAGAATGGCTTGCTCTACCTTGTTATAGCCTGCATAACCATCTACAACCAGAGTACCGAGGAACCCTCTCAGAAATTCCGCGCAGTATTTACCACCGCGACCGGGACAATATTGGAAAAGGACGATCTGGAAGGCTTCTTCCGGCCCGGTTCCATACTGCCACAGAAACGATTTGGACTTCCTGCGGGCTGCTGATTCATTAATGACCTGCAGGGTAGTCTCATCAGCCTGGATCACTTTGGCTTTCAGGAGTTCTTCTTTGAGCCTCTTAAAGATCGGCCTGAAATAAATCTGGCAGATTTTAATAATCCAGTTGCAGATTGATGAAGTACATGGAAAATAGGACCCAAGTTCTTTAAAGATGGTGCCGATCCGGTTGCACGGGATCATATGCTCTGCCTTAAGCATAATCACCATGGCAGCCAGAGTAACTGAAACCCAGCTGCCATCAAGAAGCTGTCTGTAAGGTTCGGCCTTTACAATTTTTGGTTTGAGCTTCTCCAGTGGCTTGGAAGCAGACTCTGAACTAGAACCGCCTTCGGGATCTTCAGTAACCTCTGTATCTGTACTGCCTGTTTCTTCACTGAGTTCTGCATCTGCTTCAGATGCCGTGAGGGGACAACCGATTTTCTCTTCCGCCTCTTCAGCTGAAGATATTTCATCTTCAGCTGTCAGGACTTCAGCCAGAATCTGTTCTGGAGTCTCATCTTCAGCCGAAAAAGCCACTGCTTCCAACAGATGCTCCAGAACTTTGAACTTTGGTGGTTCGATTACGAACTCCCAGCACTGGTGAACGAATCCAATCCGGTTTGCGTTGTCAGAATCATTCGTTACACAGTATCTGACACTTCCATCCACGAGATGCTCAACCCTGGTTACCTCAAGACCAAATTTTTCAATAAGCTCTTCCATTGTTAATTTTGGCTTTTGAGTGTTGGCTGCCTCAGAAGTTCTGCGGGTGTTTTTCCGAGAATAGTTTCGACTGTCTGAATTATTGTCTTTATCGTCGTCTTTGCTTTTACTGATATCCTTGTTTTTATTTTTGCGGGTCCGCTTCTCGGAACTTTTTCCATATATGGCATTGACCAGGAGTTTTAACTGCTCAGCAGTAGCACTGTAATTCTGATCAGCTGCTGCAGCCAGCTCTTCCGCCATTTCTTTGGCTTCACTGTCTTTCTGATGGGCTTCTCTTTCCTCTTCAAGCTCTCTGGCCAGTGCTGCTGACTGGGCAGTCAGTACCTCAACCTGACTTGAAAGATCAGACACCAGAGACTCAAGCTCCTCGATCCGTTTTTTCTGAATGTCCACAGTCGACAGGGCGCAGTTCAACTGAATGGTTACTGTATCCAGTCTGCCGCTGAGCTCAGTCTTGTCATCGGAGAGATTCCGAATGATGACATCCTTCTTATTATTGTCTTTTTTCACCATAACCAGTTCCTTGAAGAAGGGATTCTGGCTAATATTACTTGTCCTGATTTCCGCCATAATTATCTATAAGCATTATATCAGAAATCACATTAAAATGGTTTAGATAAAGTAAAAATTTTATTTTTGCCAGGCAGTTATACACCAGAAACGTACACTTTTTGCGGACGGCAGAACCCACTCATACTGCCTCTTTTTAGGTATACCGACCATTGAAAAGAGGCATCAGGCAGCTGTGGCGGCAGGACTTGCAGCGGACTTGATACTCATTTTCTGGTAGATCGACAATCCTTCGGTCAGCCACTTCAGCTGCTGGGGACTGATTTCCTGAAGTTCAGATGTATTGCGCGGCCATTTGAATCTTCCATTATCCAGCCTCTTGTACAGAAGCAGGTAGCCATCGCCCTGCCAAAGAACCCCTTTGATCCTGTCTGCTCTGCGACCGCAGAACAGAAACAGGCAGCTTTGTTTGGGATCCAGCTGATAGTAATACTCAATCGCTCGAAAAACATGTACTTTCTTAGTTTACGATGGTACAAATTGTAACTTATTGTACTTCAAAAAGCCTTTCGGCAGTAAATTGGAGTCATCATAGCCCTCGAAAAAACAGGTTTTCCGTTGAACCGTAAGTGCGGATAAATCCTGGAAGGCCC
>CAJTLE010000197.1 GCA_910577085.1 uncultured Allobaculum sp.
TTATAATGATAGCCCTGACTTCAAAATATTCCCTTAGCTTCTTGGAATATTGCCGCAGCCAGGGCTTTTGACGTGTCGGCTCAATAGAAAATTAGTCTCGCAAGCTCGTCTAGTTTTCTATTTTATTCTATTATTCTATCCAGCTTTGTTTTTAGCGGGAAGGTTCAAGATCTGAATCCAGAAAACAGTTTTCGTTGTGACTGGAAACCAAATTGGAAGCAGATTTGGATGCTGCGCGGACAGGCTTTCTGGAAGTCAGAAAATACTGGCTGCCCTGCCATACTGAGCGGACCAGGAAGATCAGAAAACAAAGTCCAAAGAACACCCAGCTGTAAAAAAGCAGACTGGAAAGCCAGGCCAGACCAAAGAAGTCCCGCACCAGTAAAGCATTTGTGAGTACACAGGCAAGCAGTCCAAAGCCAATTGTCCGGCTGCTGTTTGTCATCAGATCCGTCATGAACCCCTTTGGAAGAGGACGGTTTTGGGTATAGCTCCAGCGATCCAGCAGGATTGCCAATAAGAAGATTCCCGCAAAAATCAATGCTGCAACCAGCCCTTGTTTGATTGTTCCTGCCCAGCCATCAAACCGGGAATCCAGCATTGGATTCCATCCAGCCATATACAGCAGAACTGCCATCAGAAAAGAAAAAGTCATGTCGTACCTCCGCTCGTTTCGATGCAAGAAGTATCGCACTGAATCCGACAACATCACTGTCACTTTCTAAATTTCTCTCAAAACATGCAACTTTTATGCATTTCTGTTCAAAAATCGGTCAGTTTTTATGCATTTTCTCGTTTTGAGGCTGAAGCCATCCGCTTTTCTGGATCCATTTCATCCACTATTTCTGTATTTCTGGTTGTTATTCGCTAGTCTAGGCATTCCATCAGAATGTCATAGATCTCATCGTGTGTCAGTGTTCTTGGACCGGTCTGAACCAGATTGGCACTGTCTGCAACCTGACGGAGCAGTTCAGGGGTAATTTCAACCGTCGAACGCAGTTCATTCAGTTTTGTTGGGAGGTGGCAGGCTTTGATCAGATCTCCTAAAGCATCAAGACCTTCTTGCGCTGTGTCTTTGCCAAACACTTCTTTGGCAAACCGTTCAAATTTTTCAGAAGCATCATTAAGAATATGGCGGTAGTAAACCGGCTGAATGACCGCAAGACCCTGGCCATGGTTGCAGTCTGTATAGGCACCTAACTGGTGCTCGATCTGGTGGGCTTCAAAGTCTGTTTTCCGGCCGACTTTCAGGATGCCGTTTTCTGCCATGGCTGAATCCCACATCAGATTGCTTCTGGCTTCCAGATCCTCAACGTTCTCGACTAACCGTCTCATATTCTTTACCGTATTGCGCATGATGGCTAAAGCGACATCATCAGAAACATTGTCGCGATCGGATTTTCCAAAGTAGGTTTCCATTGCATGGCTTAACGTATCAAAAGCACCCGAGAAAACCTGTCCATGGGGAACCGTCATCGTAAATTCTGGATTTAAAATCGCAAAGGAAGGAAGAGTCCCTAAAACACCGGCTTTAATCTTCTTATCTTCATTGGTAATGACCGCACCATTATTCATTTCCAAACCAGTACCCGATGCAGTCACGACAACACCCATTGGAATGCCCCCTGTTGGAAACTTATAGTCAACCATTTCCAGATTCCAGATATCTTCACCGAGTTTTGCCTGAGCCGAGATAATCTTCGAAGCATCCGAAACGCTTCCTCCGCCAACCGCAAGGATGAAATCTACCTGTTCCTCTTTAGCCAGTTTTGCGCCTTCCTGCACTTTGGCATACGTGGGGTTGGACATGATTCCATTGAACTCAACAACCCGTTTACCATCCTTATTTAAGAGCTCCATGACCTGGTCATAAATCCCATTGCGTTTAATTGACCCACCGCCATATGTCACCATGACGGTATCACCCATCTTTGCACTTTCCTGATCCAGAGCCTGTTTCAGACTCTCGCTTCCGAAATAGACATTGACTGGATAGCTGTATTTGAAATCCTGCATTACTTATGCCTCCCAAGATTTTCATCTTTTGTGGCTTAAGCATAGAATGCGATAGTAACTATCGGTCAAGAGGAAACATCCTTCTTATTCAAATTTTTTCTGACCGGTATTCTCAAATTGAACTGGATCCAGCCAGATCCCTTCAAATTCAGCTGACAATCTTTCCAATTGGATGGATGAACAGCTTCCAGCTCTTTTCTCGACCAGTCAGACAGGAGGAATTTTATGTTTACCATGAAACGAGTCTGCCAGGAAACCAATATGTCCTATCAGACCTTGAAGTATTACTGCAATGAAGGTCTTGTTCCCAACGTGAAACGTGACCACAACAACCGCCGTGTCTTTGATGAACGGGACGTGAAATGGATCAAGGATCTCACCTGCCTCAAACGCTGCGGCATGAGCATTCAGGAAATGAAAGACTACCTTGAGATGTGTCTCGAAGGTCCCATCTACCATTCCGCAGCGACAGAAATTCCTTGACCAGAAACGCGAAGCCCTGCTCGAACAGATGAAAGAAGTCCAGAACAGTATTGACTACATCGACTGGAAACAGGACTTTTATCAGGATGTCCTCGATGGCAAACGCCCGTATATCAGCAACCTCATTGCGGTGGATAAGATTGAAGAATTAACCAATTAACCCAGCAGCCCATATTCGCCATGCATGCCTGGTCTGCTTGTTTTCCACCCGGCTCGTCATGCAGGCTGACTTGTCCTCTCTGCCAGCATGTCTTCAACCCTGCTCTCTGCCCATCTGTGATATTTGCTTCTCATCCCCTTTGTCACTGAGGCAAAACGCTGCCTTGACAAGTTTTTCTAAATCGTAAAATTTTAATGTATAAGCCTGATTTCTTCCAGTTTCTTTACCCACTTACCCGCAGAAACTGGATGGATCAAAACCCTGTAAATGATATTAAACAGTTAATATTTGATGTAATATATTGATAATAATTGTCTTATATTGTACCAATATATTATGAAAAGATCTTCAGAATCAAAGTATTTAAAAACTGCTGAATACGCCAGGCAGATCGGATGCACGCAAAGAACGG
>CAJTLE010000198.1 GCA_910577085.1 uncultured Allobaculum sp.
AAGGCCGTTGTGGAAATTGCGATGAACCGTTCTTTGCGTGCATCCGATCTGCCTGGCGTATTCAGCAGTTTTTAAATACTTTGATTCTGAAGATCTTTTCATCATATATTGGTACAATATAAGACAATTATTATCAATATATTACATCAAATATTAACTGTTTAATATCATCTTCGCAAAAGCCTTCATCATCAGCCGGCTGCCAGAGGACATCTGACCATAGTTCAGTCCACCTGGACAATAAAAGGTTAAGGCAGGATCGATTTTCAACAATTGGCTGCCAGCTTCCAGCGCTTTTTGAGAATCAGGGGAAGAGACAGGACTTGCTCCAGTACAAAACAACAGGACAGGTTTCTGTGGATACTTTTGAGCCACAGCGGCCAGTTTGTTCAACTTATAGACGCTGCCCGCATGCATCCAGCTGCCCAAAAGAAAGACATCATAGTCAGATAAGTCCGCTTTCGAAGCCTGGGCCAGTGAGTAACAGTCCGCATTGGCCTTTTCAGCAATCCAGTCGGCATATCGTTTGGTAAATCCAGTCTGGGAATGATAAAGAATTGCAAGTTTCATTCGACTTTTCCTTTCGTTTTCTGTTCGAACACCTCGACGCCGCTGAGAAGGTTGACCAGCAGCGAAAACAGAGTCTGAATTTCTTCCTCTTTCAATGAAGCAAAGAGTTCGTTGAGCTGTTCGCGATACGGCGCAAATTCTCCTTCGAAAAACTGATCAGCTTTCTCGGTAGGGAGAATCATTAAAGAGCGGGGACGATCAGGATTACTTTGGATGGTGACAAATCCTTTTTGTTCTAAAGATAAGGCCAGCTTTTTAACGTTCTGCCTGGAACAGCCAAGCAGTTTTCCACATTCCCCCAGGCTCAATGGCTTTTGGAGCGGGCGAATGGTCGACAGCAGCATGAACTGGCGCAGTGTCAGTTCCGGGATCTGTTGATCAAAGACTGTCTGAAGGCGGTTTGTCAGGATAAAAAGCAAATTGAAGATGGCTTTGCATTGATCTGGGGTAGATCCTGAAAACTTCTGGATCAGTTCGTTCTCGTTCATTCTTCCTCCTTGAATAGGTAACTAGTTACGTATATAAGAATAGTCTTCTTCTGGATGGTTTCAAGTTCGATGGCCGCAAATAGAAAACTTGGAAAAGAAAAAGGTATGATCTTTTCCAAGTTGGATAAAAGACCATACCTGTTGAACAGGACTTCTGAAAGATGAAAATCAGAAGAAAATCAATGGAGGGAGTGTTCTTTCAGAATGTCCTTCAGATTCTGGTTTACCGTTTTCTGAACTGATTTGATGATGCTTCTGGCCTCTCTGGATGAAAGACCAATCGAAAGGGCAGCTTGTTCCAGTTCCGCAGCTCCGGGATTTTTTCCGTTGCCATGAACGGTGGTTGCATGTTCGCCACCAAAGGAATGACTCCAGGTCAGATCGTATGCAGGAGAAAGCTTCCATTGTCCATTTTGATAAAGAAAAGAGAAGTTTTTGGCATGGTCATCCCGGTTGTGGCTGAAGACGTTGAAACAGGCCAGCCGAAACATTCGCTTAACTTCTTCCATATTCTTAGTCAGCAGCCAGGTCAGTTTCAAAAGAATCTCGTAGTCAAGATTAGGAATTCGGTAGCTGGTTTCCAGTAAGGCGCCGGCTGAAACCATATGGATTTTCCCTTGTTCAGTTCGGTCAAATCGTCGACAGCCAAAATAACCTGAGTTTCTTTCGGAAGGGAATAACCGAAACTCTGGAATTTCGATATCGCACTTGCTGGCGCAGCAAAAGTACTGATATTCTTCTTCGCCGATCGAAGCTGGATCGAAACTGGCGGGAAATTTGACGATCCATTCCTGTCCATCAATGTCTGTATTGACTTTAGGTCTGGCTCCTCCAGATGACCCACCCATTTCAAACAATGTATCCAGACGGTCAGACGGTTTATCTGCCAGAATCCGGGCGCATTCTTCGGCCAGTTCATCAAAAGGCAGAGTGGCAAAGCTTTCCTGAAGAGCTGCAGAAGGCCGATACTCTAAAAGACCTTTGCCGCTGCTTCCAACCAGGGACAGACGCTGGAGTGTTGTCAATGAATGAGGATCAATCTGACGGGAACGCAGCAGGCGATCTGTCAGTAAGGATCCCCAGCCGTCTGGAAGACTGTCCGCAAATACTCCAAACAGACCATCAAAAGGGTCATAGGATTTGGGGATGAACACCCCTGACTTGAGGGGAAGGGAAAAAGGACTGATGGAAAATCCACACTGCAGCCATTCTGGACTGTATTCAAAAGCAATGCGATGATCGGGCAATTCAGCCAGGGTGCCAACTTTTTGATCGCCCACATAGACATCCAGACTAACGGGATTTGGAATTACTGCTTTGGGCAAGTTCAATCACCTCCTCAATGGACTGATATTCTTTCTTACAGAACAGCTCATCAAAACTTTCGGCATCATCAAGAGCCCCTGCAATTTTCAATAAGGAAGTCAGGGAAATTTCACTGGTCTGTTCAAATCGCTTAATCGAACCAAGGCTCACTCCGGAAAGCTCGGCCAGCTTCTGCTGGGAAATCCGTTTTTCTTTGCGTCTTGCGACAACACGTTCTTTCAGATCGTTCTGGATCTGAGGCAGTGTTCTATACATATTAAGATCAATCATAGCTAATATATTAGCTGAAAATCTAAGATCTGGCTAAAAACAGCTAATATATTAGCTTTTCTAACTGTCTCTGGATTGTGAAAAAGTTTTTATAAAAAATTTCACAATTTACTTGCATTATGATCGAGATGGAGGTATGATACTCAAGCACTCGCGGAAAGAACTTCCGAAGTGTTCAAATCATCTATAGATATCAAAGAAATCACTGATTGTGAAAACTTAAAAATATTTAACAAAAGGTGTTGACTTCTGATCTAGCAGGTGATAAGATAAATAAACCTTGTGAGGTAAACTGATTCGCTCACAAACGGATGGCTCTTTGAAAACTCTGATTACAGACAATTCAATATTCGAAATTAA
>CAJTLE010000199.1 GCA_910577085.1 uncultured Allobaculum sp.
GCGTAGAAGGAAAAAGAAAAGACCTGGCTTTTCAGACAACGAATCTGCAAAACCAGATTATAGAGTTATTCGGCCTTTGAGTCCGAACTCAGAGGCCACCTGTGTATAAAGTGGGGAATTTAGGTTACAATCTTCGCAACCGAAGCAAGCACCGGTATGCTCATATCCCATCGGCCCCCGCCCTCCAGGCCCTTCCGAAAACGGGAATTAACCAGCAAGTACTATTTATAGCTTTCTTCGTTGGCGGACCTGCTTGCGACTGGCTGACCATTTCGGCTGCAGCCATAAAAAAAGTCTTCGCACGAACAGGGTCGTCCATGCAAAGACAAAAAGATTGCGCAAAGGCGCAAATCTGAAATGGTATCCGCAAAAAGAGAACATTCTTCCTTTTTGCTGATTAGATTTCAGACGATTTAAAAGTGCAGGTGCAGGATAGATCCGCCAACAGGCGCACTCCTCCAATCCGACACCGGAGAACGGCGGAATATTTATGGTGTCTGGATTCTTGGCTCTGGCGTTCTGTTTGTTGGTCAAAACAGAAAAAAACAAGGACGGAAAAGACCGTCTTGAGTTGGATAATCGTGTTGGTAAGACGAGCCGCCGGATTCTGCCTGGTGGCGCTGCCCGCTTGCTGCTGAATTTTTTCAATCCACCTGATGAAGAATTCACCGTTCCGACACAACAGTCATCTTGACAGGTGCTTGGTGGGGTAAACTCAATGGAGCATCGATAAAGACAGAGCAGAATTAATTTTATTAACACATCTGTCGCAGATTTCCTGCACCTGAAGAAAGTATACAACGTTAGGGCCATCGTATTGCATCGATGGACATCATCTGGCTGATTCTCGGAATTTTTTACCGTATTCTGTTGAAGAATAGGCAGTTTTGGCCTTAAAAAACACTATTTCCATTTCTCTGGTCCTCTCTGTCAGAAATAGAAAGCGCCTCTTTTCAAATCTATCTCGAACAGATTTCTTCCTTGCACAGAGCGAATGATTGTCTGTACCTTTAAACCACCCGAACCCTTTTGACTTCTTCTTGCGAAGAAATCTCTTTCACAATTCTGTCAGGCTTTCTGGTCGTTTTTCACTTTTATCCATGAAATTAACTGTTCTGGTCATATCTAATTTGAATATCCACTCAGCGTACAGGGTGCTTTCCGATCGGCTTCGTTGCTAAAATTCCCTTGCGTTTGAATTCTTGATGAAATCTGTTCAAATCGGCCGAATATTTTCTGCCTTTTTGGCTTCGAATTTACTTTTGGTTTTGAAATTTCGATAATGAATGGTATGAGTTTTCAAAAAACACGTAAACTCGTTGATTGTTGAATTTAGAAAGGAAAATTCCCTTAGAATCATGAAGAAAATTAAATGGCATCGAGCAGGTGCTCTGTTATGTGCCCTGTTTCTTTTTGCCAGTCCGCTTTCCTTGCTTGCCAAAGACACCGTTTATGTCCAGACCTCCGGCTCTTATCAGGCCAGTGAAGGATCTGCCGGTTTCTTTCGCTATCTGGCCTATGAAGCGGCCGGTCTTTCGGCTGAACAACAGGCCGATGCCCGACTGGCCTATCGGATCATTACCGGTCAGCCTTCCAAAGGATTACGCAATAACAGCACGAAAGGCCTGACCAATCCGGCTGATGGCAATGATGCCTCCAGCATTAAAAATATGAAAAAGGCAGTCGATGAACTGCCCCGGGTAAATCAGTATCGTCAGATTGAAAACCAGACTCAGCAAACTGCTCTGGGTGATTTCAATGTTTCCCCTTCCTTAATGGCTGTGGCCCAGGTTCAGCTCAACTATGCAAACCGTAATAACTACCATGCCAAAAGCTACCAGGTTGCTGAAAACCTTGCCTGGGATCTGGAAAATCCCTACAGCAGCTGGTATGACGCAGAAAAAGCCCGTTATATGACCGGCCGTCGGGATGGGACCCAGCAATATCGCAACATTGTAACACCCACCAATACCGTTACGGGTCTGGCCTATGGAACCACGAATGCGAATGGCCATAAATTCGGTTACTCGCAGACTTTCTGTTCCCAGCGCAATCTGTATGCGCCAGGCGCAATGAGTATTGGTCAGTTCCAGAACCTCTTTGACACCTACTATAAAAAGGTGCGGGGTCAGTCTTATCAGCCAACGGGATCCAATAAGAAACCATCCAACCTGAGCAGTTCAGCTCTCAACAGCGGCAAATATGTACAGATGCTGCGTCTGTACAACCCGAACTCCGGTGAACATTTCTATACAGCAGATCCATCTGAACGCGATGGCCTGGTCGCATTAGGCTGGAATGATGAAGGAATTGGCTGGATTGCCCCAAAAGAATCAGGCACTCCTGTCTACCGGATCTATAATCCCAACGCCGGCGATCATCACTACACCACCAACGCAGATGAAAAGAACGTACTTGTCAGTCTTGGCTGGCAGGATGAAGGCGTCGGCTGGTATTCCGCAGAAAAAGAAGGCTTTGCGGTTTTCCGTCAGTACAATCCAAACGCAAAAGCCGGCAGTCATAACTACACGCCAGATGTCGATGAAGCCATTGCCCTGGTGACTGTCTACCACTGGCAGGAAGAAGATGTGGCCTGGCTTGCCAGCGGCTACTAATCGTTGACCAAAGATCGATCAACGATCGTTTCTGTCGGCTGATCCTGCGGGGCTGGAAGCTGTGCATCGGCTGTCATTCAATCCATTCCATCCAAGCAGTTTGTTCGCCCCTGGCCCTCCAAAGGAAATGCTGGCCCAATTATCAAGTCGATAACCACCAAATCAAAAATTAACAGAAAAAATCGCCTGTCTTTCTCCCTTCGTTTTCGAATGATGAAATCAGACGATTTTCTTTATTTCCTGATATTTCTGTTTCCTTATCCTTAGATAATCCCAAAAGTAGAACTACATTTTTTGAAAGAATTTCTGCTTTTCAACTGCTAAGTCAACCCGAATGGAATGGATAAAATTCTTGAAAAAATAAGCCAAACCTGATCTTGGATCCG
>CAJTLE010000200.1 GCA_910577085.1 uncultured Allobaculum sp.
AGTTCTAAGTAGAACTACATTTTAGTATAGTTCAAAGAGAGTCAATGTCTAAATTGATGCATACCTAAAGCACGGTATTCATTAATAAAAGAGTGTAGTTCTACTTTTTGCGGGATCTAAGGTTTATGTAAAAAGATGGAGGATAAACTATGTTTTATGGCTTGCTGGGCGGTTGTTTATGGGCGTTGGATACTGTTTTGCTTTCCATTGCGATGGCTCCTTTTGAACTCGAATGGACTGCTCCTCTGATTTCAACTGGGCTCCATGATCTGTTTTCTGCTCTCTGGATGGGCGGCCTGATTACATTGAAACGAAAATGGTCCGCCATTGGGCATGCTTTGCGTGTTCGCAGCGGCCGAATGGTCATGGCTGCTGCCTTGCTTGGCGGACCAGTTGGAATGAGTGGCTATGTGTTTGCGGTTCAGTTTCTTGGCCCTTCTTTAACAGCCGGAATTTCCTCGTTTTATCCTGCGCTGTCAGCGATTCTTTGCTGGGTGTTCTTTGGCCAGAAACTTCGAAAAAGCCAGATTTTCGGTCTGTGTCTGTGCCTTGGATGTATTGTGGCCATGTCCGTGTCCGGCCAGTCTCAGGCTTCCAATTATGTTTTCGGTCTGATCATGGCGATTTGCTGCGTCGTAGGCTGGGCTTTAGAAGGTGTCATTGTCCAGCAGTCGATGAAAGAGGATCTGGATAATGAGATCTGCCTGTTTTTACGGCAGTCAACTTCCGCCACTGTGTTTGCCTTCCTGATTATTCCCCTGGTCAGTTCATGGTCTTTTGCGGGAACTGTTCTGGATCAAAGCTGGCTTTTGCTTCTGGCTGCTTCGTTTGGCGGAACTGCAAGCTACCTTTCCTACTACAAAGCAATTGGCCAGATCGGCGCCAATAAAGCCATGCCGCTTAATTCCACCTATTGCGCATGGGCGGTTGTCTTTGCGTTTCTTTTACAGGGAACGATTCCTACTCTTGTGCAGGGGATTCTTTGTGTTGGAATTGTTGCCGGCGCCATCCTTTGCGCCTATGAGCCTTCATGATTCCGGCCAATCGTCTTGAGCTATTGCTTCTTCGATCAGACCGAAACCAGATCGAAGAAAAAACGGATAGATTCGAAACAAAAAGGATATTGCTTCTGGTCGAGAATCAACTGCCGCTGCAATATCCTTTTTCATCCTTTTTCCATTTCTATACTGCCCAGAAAAACGGTATTCTCTTTCATTTTCTGAATTGCGTTCTTTATCTGATCGGTCTTTCCTAAAAACATGCGTGATCGATCTGTAACAGCATGTCCAGACTCCCAATTTTTCGTCCATCTCTTCTTTTCCCGAGAAAATTCTCTTTTGCGTGAGATTTATCGTGAGAATTCTCACGCAAATCTCAGGAAAAACAGAAACAGATCCTAAATCGGCCGTTCTGTTCCTATTTTTTCGACTCGAAAAAGGCAGTCTTCACTTTGAGAACTCTAGAAATATACAGTCTTTCTCACTCGGAATCAGCTTAGTTCGCTATTTCTATCCGTAAATTATAATTCTAATTAAGTTGTTTATCTCTCGAATTCGAACAAATGAAGCTTTTTGCCCATTATCCGATCAGCTTTGTCTGGCTGGTTGTGTTCTGACCGATCTATCTTCTCTCTCGGCATCGTTTTCCTGAGAAAATTGGATTTGCGTGAGAACTTTTTCCGTTTTCGTGAGAAAGATTTGCCTTTGCGTGAGATTTATCGTGAGAATTCTCACGCAAAGGCAAATTTAAAATTTGACAACATAGAAAAAGCCAGTTCCAAAGATAAAGAGCTGGCTTCGTTTATGGTAATAATGAAAACAAGGCTGATGTTCAATCGAAAAAACTGAACATCACTTTCAAGGCAAACAGAGTAAGTGGCTTACTTTTCAGCCGGCGATGGCTCACTTTCCAGTTTTCCTGGCCGGCTGGTCTGGGGATCAATTGTGACCACAGTCATTCCATTTTCACGCAGACGATTGATAATGGCCGGATCCGCTCCAGTATCGGTGATAATGGTTCCCGGATTTTGCAGGGTAAAACTGCCCATGGATTCCGTTTTGCCAAGCTTTGAAGAATCCGCCAGAATAAAATATTCTCTGGCATGGGAGATCATCGTTTCATTGATCCCAAGTTCAGCCGGAATGCCGCAGAGAATCTCTCCATTTGCAGAAATCCCTGAGCAGCCAAGAAACGCTTTTTTTCGATATGTATCCAGCAAATTGCGGACACAATAGTCACCGACCATGATGTGGTCCCGTAAAAGACCACCAGTCAGCTGAATCTGGATCGTTTCTAGTTTGGAATAGCCAGGTGCAAAGGCATTATTGGTGACCACGGATACGTTTCTGGCCTTCAGATATTCAAGAATTCCGGCAGCTGTCATACTTCCGTTAATGAAAATGGAATCCCCATCTTCAATCAGGGTTGAAGCGTAATTACTGATGGCATCTCTGGCCTTCTGGACTTTGAGATCTTCGTTGGAAACATAACTGGAATTGAGTCTGGCTCCACCATGATAGCGGATGAGCAGACCTTTACTTTCAAGCTGCTGCAAATCGCGGCGAGCAGTCATCAGGGAAATGTCGAAGACCTCCGCTAATTTATCTACTTTTACCTCGTGTTGTTCGTTAAGTAGCTTCATGATATTTTCATGACGTTTTATTATCGATTGTTGGTCTCTTTTCATAATTTTTGAAGGATATGTTCTTTCTGAGAAAATTATAAACGAATTCAAAGAAAAAGGAATGGAGCGGGGGATCTCCATTCCTTTTTGTTTGGTGTATTTTTCGAAACCACCTGATTTTGATTTCAATTCATCTTCGAAATCGACTATTTCTAGTCGAGCAGTCCTCTAGCTTCCAGTGCTTTTTCAATGCCATTCGGTTAAGCGGATAAAACCATGATTTGATTCACAAAAACTGAATACGGCCAGTGCCAGGTCCAGAAAATGCTCGAACCAGCTGAATAATCGACTTAAATTAAGGTCTGTCAGGTC
>CAJTLE010000201.1 GCA_910577085.1 uncultured Allobaculum sp.
GTAACTTTGACGCCAGATCAGCTAGCTATATTAGATGCATAAATAGCTAGAAATGATATCTAATTTGTTTGATAGGGGCTTTTT
This sequence comes from uncultured Allobaculum sp., assembly GCA_910577085.1. Taxonomy (GTDB): domain Bacteria; phylum Bacillota_I; class Bacilli_A; order Erysipelotrichales; family Erysipelotrichaceae; genus Allobaculum. The sequence goes on from CAJTLE010000201.1 coordinate 85, forward strand.
GCGCTTTTTTAGGAATAATGTATACAGGGGTTACAGAAAAAAGTACAAAGCACAGACACTCTGGATGGTGGCAAGGGCGTTTTGATCATGTAAAATAAGGACGATCTGCCCAAAGGGTATGGATCACCTTTTTTGTATCCAGTTTCGACTGGAGAACGTTTTGTTTTATTTTTTGTATATCACGCCCTATCCTGGCTGGACTTTGTTTCAGGCAGATTATGGCGTTAGCTGGAAAGGGGGCTGCTATGAATACCGTTCTGGCTTTTGGTGTTCCGTTTTTTCTTTCTGCAATTCTGATTCCATTTGTAAAGTGGATCTCGAAGAAAACGGATGCCTGGGCCAAACAGAACAGCCGGACGATCCACCATGGCATTATTTCGCGCATTGGCGGGATCGCAATTTTTCTGTCCTTTTCGATCGGGATGCTTCTGTTTTTCAAACCAGACCGCTCGATTCTGGGGATTTATCTGTGTACGTCGATCATGTTTTTAATTGGGCTGTGGGATGACTTTGTCGATCTGCCTGCCAAGTTTAAATTCCTTTTGCAGGTGCTGGCCGCCCTGATTCTGCTCTATTATGGCGTCGGGGTTGATACACTGCGCATTCTTGGCTGGAAGATTACCAATCCGATCATCTGCGCCGGATTTACGGTGCTGTGGGTTGTCGGCATTACCAATGCGATCAACCTGCTGGATGGGCTGGACGGCCTTTGCGGAGGCATGATTCTGGTCGTGCTTTCGATTGTCTGTGCGATTTCAATTGTCGACCGGCGCGGGGATATGGTGCTGCTGTCGTTGATTTTAATGGGCTCAATTTTAGGGTTCCTGCTCTATAACTCGCATCCGGCTTCCATTTTTATGGGCGACTGCGGATCGTTGTTTTTAGGCAGTACGATCGCTTCCCTGTCGCTTTTAGGCTTTAAGTCTTCCACCATGATGACCTTAAGCTTTCCGATTCTGATTTTGCTGCTGCCGATTATCGATACGTTTTCGGCCATTTTAAGACGAAAGATCAAGCGGATCCCGATGGATCAGGCGGACCGTTCACATCTGCACCACCAGCTGATGAAACGCTTTGGCCAGACCAACAGCGTCATTATCATGTGCGGCTTTACGTTCGGATTTGGATTGAGTGCCTTCATTTACATCTACAACCGGATCGCTGGTCTGGTTGTCATGTTTGTTCTTCTTTTCTGTATTGAAGTCTTTATTGAACGAACCGGCATGATTTCTTCATCGTTCCATCCGGTCCATTCCATCTACCGCGCTTTTCGCAAGCTGTTACGCAAAATCTTTGGCCGACAGAATTTTGAAGATCTGTTTGATCAAAGTGAAGATGAGTCAAAAGCAGGATCCAAAGCGCAAGCCGAGACAAAGAAGGACTCTGAAGCTTCTTTTCAGGCCAAACAGCCCTGTCCTGCAGCCGATTCTTCCCTGAAACCTGGCGAGATCGCCCGCTTTGTTTCGGATTCGCAGACGATGTCCTTTACGGATACCAGCCTGGATCTGAAAATTCGGGATGAGCTGATGGCTTCGATGCACGAAGGCCGGGATTCAACGCTGGACCTGAGTGATGTCCTGTTTGAAAAAACACGTCTGGATCCAGATTTTAATGATGCCAATCTTGATGCGGGCAACATAACGGCGGCTTCCCTTTTCCGTCCCCAGAAGCCAAAAGAAAAGAAGAGCCGCCCAAAAACAAAAGTGGGTAATTATACCCACACCGGGGTGTATGAAACTTCAGCGGCTGAAAAGTCAGCGGGCGCTGCCGTTCGAAAGAAGGGGCCTGTTTCGAAGATTGCCAGTGTAGATGAAATCACCCGGATTGCGATTGAACAGGCTTCACACCAGGAACAAAAAAAAGCCCAATCCATCATGCAGGCACTGACCGGAATTGAAGTGAACACTGATAATCAGGCCCGATCGGCCAAAGCGTCTGATTCAAACCAGGCAAAAGGCGCAGATGCATCTGCTTTGGGCCCCTATCCACTGGTGGATGTTTCCAACACCTCGATACAGACCCGAATGGATCTGGCCATCAAAATCGACGACGCTTCAAAACCATCTTCTGCCTTATCCAATGAAGCTGAAACAAGATCAAAAACCGATTCGGAGTCTGAAACCAAAAAACATTAAATTCTGTATTTCTGTTCTGTTTGGAATTTTTACTCTTTACCCATCACCCGCTGCGTTTGCAGCGGTTTTTTCGTGCGTTTTGCCTCCATTTTCTGGATAGACCATTCTGGAACCGATGCATATCAGTCTCTCTAAAGATAAGAGAAAAAAGAAGGAATAAAAGAAGAGAGTTCGAATGATTTTTAGCAGGAACTCGTGTGCAGGCGCTCCTTTTTTCACTTGGTTTTCTCATTCTGAGCATTTATTTAATTTAAATGTTAGTCTATAAATTTATTCATTAACATGTACAAATAAAGTAATTCATTATTTGTACATTTGATCCTCCAGCCACCTGAAAAGCCGGAATCCGCTCTGGAATTCCGGCTTGATACGATTGGGTTGAATACTGGATAACTTCCTTTTTCTGGCTCATTTTTCGACGCGATGATCGTTAAAAATTCAGACGAAAGATTCAATTCTATACCTGCAAAATTTACGCATTCTCTTTTTTCACCTGTCGTTTTCTAAAACCGAATCAAAAGATAAGCAGTATATCTGAGAATTATTATTAAATCGTATAATATAAATTATCATTCTAACATTTCTTCGTATACTGGATATTTAAAGGTCAAAGCCGCTTCACCTTCACGAAAGCCAATGTCATTAAGTTAAGGTGATGTCCTTTAGCCTCGGAACCAACTTGGGCGTGAAATATGAAAGATAAGCAGTTAGCCATAAGAACTAAAAAACAAAAGAGCATGACGAAAAAGTGTAATT
>CAJTLE010000202.1 GCA_910577085.1 uncultured Allobaculum sp.
GCGGGGCTTAGATAAGGATCTTGTATCTTAACCCTTCTCCCGCCGGCTAATGCCGAACACTGTTCGCAGACAGGGATGTAACCGTTTTATCCTATCAGGGATAAAACAACCTCATTTAACGAAGGGATAGGAACTGTATTCCGTATTCAGGACATTGGTTAATGTTCCATCCGGGTTGGTGCCGCAGTCGTAAACCTTGTAGTTGGAGGGAGTAAAAGCGGTAAACGAATAATCTTCAGGTTCAAGCCGCTGATCGTCAATGAACATCAGGTAATCATCTAAATAGGTTGTATAGTCCTGTTTCCCTTCATTGGAGCGCGCATAGCTGCGGTTGGTCAGATTCAGATCAAAATTCTGGATCGCGCCCTGCGCATTCCATGGCTTGTAGACTGCACCATTCTTGATCATTCCAATCGCCCCATGACCAATATTCAGATCTGACTTCGTCAGGCCGATTGCATCGCCTGAATATTTATATTCCACTTTTTCATAATCATAGGCATCTTTAGCTGGATCAGAGTCAATTGGCGCCGTATTGGCATCTACACCAATCGAACGCAAGACAACCGTATTCTCAATCAAGGCCTTATCACCAAGTTTTTCAAGAGAGTTGCGGGTAACCACGTAAAAAGTCAGCAGCTTTCTGGTCGGCCCAATATCCTTTGCGGTTGTGTAGACAGCTGTCCTGGATAAATCCTGGGTATCCCCCCGGACAAAATTGTTGGGATTGAGTTGATCTGGCTCACAAGTATACCAGCCAACGACTTCGCCATCCAATCCAGGAGTTTCCTGAGGACAGATCGAAAATGGCTGCGTTCCGGACAGGATCGTGGCCGTGACCTGCCAGGTTGTATACGAATACTGATCCGCACCAGCAGGAGCAGTTCCCCACGCCTGGTCCCAGTATCCCTGACGATTGATGGCTTTCTTTTTTACATTTTCCGCTTTTCGAATCGAGGTCTGAATGGTCGCCTGGATCGTCTGTGAAGTTTCATGGAGCAAAACATTTCCATTCTGTGGGTCTACGATTTCAAAAACCGCCTGTATCGGACCAGTCTGCTCTCCATTTGCAACTTTAGAAGGCGTAAATCGGTAGACAACATCAGCTGCTAAGAACTTACCGCTTGATAATGGTGTCTCATTCGTAATGGTGGCCAGATTTCTGGTTTCATCCACTGTATAGGTAAAGTCAGGGGTACCTGTCGCATCGCTTTTAAGCGGAAATGGCAGCGAAATCTGGTCGGTCCAGTTTCCGTCGCGGTCTTTAAGAACATGCAGAGGAACCTTGATCTGCAATGCGCCAGGGGCAATCGACTGCTCTCCACTGAACGAGAACAGCATCTTGGCGCTGATAAAACCATTATTGATGCCATCCTGCCTTGTCGCATTGGTCAGGCTGGTTGCATCAAAGGTTGTATCCGCACTGCCGCCAATCCATTCAAAAGTATGGTTATTGCTGGAGAATTGAAAAATATCCGAGTCCGCGTGACCAGCCCCCTGAAACTCTTCCTGTGAGTTGGTGCTGGAACTTACCGGACTCTGGTTTTCAGAATTGGATGCACTGCCTGCATTCGAGTCAGAATCAACATTCGCAAACAGCGGTTTGCCCCCATGTTCGGTGATGTCTGTTTCTGAAGAAGGCTTCGCTGATGAATCTTCTGAGAAATCATGTTCGAAAGAAGTTTCATCCGATCGGTCATCTTCCGATGAGTCATCCTCTGATGAATCTACTTCTGACATTTTTCCTTGTCTGGAAGACTGTTGACTTGAAGAGGATTGTGAGTCAACGTCTGAACGTGCTGTCACTCTGATTTGGGCAATCGGTCCAATCCGAGGAGAAGAGGAACTGACCGTTGTTGCTTTTAAAGTAGTCGTTCCGATTTTAGAAAGATCAGCCTCCTGATTGTCCCAGTTCAAAGGGACAGTCTGGATCAGACCGTTGACTTTTTCACTTTCCAGATCATACGAATACCAGCCGGTCGTGTCATCGAGCGTTCCGTAAATCCGATACGGATAGGTTTCGTCAAGAGTTGGTGTCTGATAAATACCGTTTTCAGTCAGCGTATAGTCAGGTGGAATCTTGTCTGGCTCTTCACGGATAAAATCAGCTGGATCACTTTGCGCATCGAGTCCAGTCACTGCACAAATGGATTCTGGCAAAGCATCCTGATCAAGCGTCTGATTCTGCTCAACCGTCAGCTGGACGATCGGGTTTTGTCCTTCATAGTCAAGGATCACCACATCATCGTCCGTATCCGCCGCAAAAACAGTACTTGGCAAAAGAAAACTGATCACTGTTGCCATTACGCAAATCCAGGCGCACATCTTGTCTTTCATAGTTTCTGGAAATAAGTCATCAGGTGGTTTATCTGTCTTATAAGCTTGCATATCTAATCCTTTCTTATTGATTTTTCAGTCTCTATACAAGTCAATCAAACCTGTTTTTAAACGATTAAGCCAACTTTATGCCTGTGATTTTCTGCCTGGCTGATGATAGACTTCATCACCTTCGCTAAAAGTCATTTTTATCTCTATTTTTCTCTCTAATTCATCTCATTTATTTACTTGGAAAATTCTCCATATCCATCCTCCGTTTTCATGGCCGCATGTTGCTGCCGGCCATGAATTTTACTTGCAACTGGCCGTTTAATCCTATCCAGATATTGTTAAAAGTCCCCGGCACATAGACCAGGGTATAAAAAAACCCCTGAAGAATATCGGATTTCTCGGTTCTGACGCAAACTTTGTTGGAACCCTGTGTTCAGGCCCTAAGAGATGTCTTGAGTGACATCTCTTTTTTTGCACTCTTTTTACATGTCTAAAATATAGCGAAAACTAGTTCTATAGATTTATAT
>CAJTLE010000203.1 GCA_910577085.1 uncultured Allobaculum sp.
GCACTGGATCCGTCCAGTACGACCATGGCTGTTTCAGCTCCCGAAGCCCCATCCAAACGGACTTCAATTCAGGATTGATTGTTGAATCAATGCTGCTTTGTTATCCGTTTGGGTGGGGAGGTTCACAAGTAATTTCCCAATGTCATTTAGCTAATAACATTGATTCCAAAACAAGAGATTGAAAAAGTTAAACGTGAACGTGATGACGATCTGTCCAGAAAGGAAGCTGATGATGAATTGGAACGATTACAAAAACTATGTCAGTACCGTTGATCCCGAAAGTGCAAAAGATCTCAAAGAGGCAGAAGAAATTGCTGAAATTATTACTGTTTTGGTGAAGCAAAGCAAGGATTCTGGCTTAAGTCAGTGAGATCTTGCCATCAGTCCCTTAATTGTACAAAATCCTGCATTTTAAAACGGACCTAAAGGTGTAAAAAGAAGTTGACATTTACAAAAATGAATAATTTTGCTCCCTTGTTTCTGCCCTTGCAGAGATCAGGGAGCTTTTTTTCTGGTGAATTGGCCGCGAGGGATGAAATTATGATCTGAAAACAACTGATTATATTTTCTGTAAGTAAAACTGACGATTTTCATAACTCAATTTGAAACAATTGGAAAACCAGTATGAATTCCGTGAATACGGCAAAGTATGTGATAGTCTTATGATCATTGAAAGGACTGAAGAACTTTTTCGAACATAGACGCGAAAGTTTAAAGGGAAATTTGAATGAATGGAATTTTGATGATGATCATCGCCATTGTCGTACTGGGCGGCGGCTATCTGGTTTATGGCCGCTGGCTGGCAAAGACATGGGGAATTGATCCGAAGGCTCCAACCCCTGCGTATACCCAGGAAGATGGAGTGGATTATGTGCCAGCTGATACCAATGTGGTATTTGGCCACCAGTTTGCATCAATTGCCGGTGCGGGGCCGATTAATGGACCAATCCAGGCAGCGATGTTTGGCTGGGTGCCTGTTCTTTTGTGGATTCTGATTGGCGGGGTCTTCTTTGGCGCTGTTCAGGACTTTGCTTCGATGTATGCTTCGGTGAAATCGAAAGGCAAAGGAATCGGCACGATTATTGAAACGTATATTGGCAAGACGGGAAAGAAGTTATTTTTGTTGTTTTGCTGGCTGTTCTGTATTTTAGTGGTTGCCGCCTTTGCGGATGTTGTAGCCGGTACGTTTAACGGCTATGCTGCAGATGGAGCCACGATTGAAGCCAATGGTGCGGTTGCAACGACTTCCATGCTGTTTATTGTTGAGGCAGTGGCGTTAGGCATGATTCTTCGCTATTGCAAGCTGAACAAATGGGTCAATACGGCGATTGCGATTGCCATGTTAGTAGCAGCCGTAGCGATCGGGATGCAGTTTCCAATGTATTTAACGCAGACCACATGGCATCTGATTGTATTTGCCTATGTCTTTATTGCCTGTGTTGTTCCGGTCTGGGCACTGCTTCAGCCGCGTGACTATCTGAACTCCTACCTGTTGATCTTCATGATTGTCGCTGCAATTGTTGGCGTCTTTGTTTCCAATCCGGCCGTGAACTTATCGGCTTTCTCTGGTTTCGGTGTGAATGGCCAGATGCTGTTCCCGATTTTGTTTGTTACGATCGCCTGTGGTGCTGTTTCTGGTTTCCACAGCCTTGTCTCTTCTGGCACTGCCTCCAAGCAGATCAAAAACGAAAAAGATATGCTTCCGGTCAGCTATGGAGCCATGATTATGGAATCCATGCTTGCGGTCATTGCCCTGATCTGTGTGGCTTCTTTTGCGGATGGTGAAGCCGCCAATGCGGGATTGGTTACCCAGCCGCAGATCTTTGCGGGAGCCATCGCCAATTTCTTAGTAACGGTTGGACTGCCTTGGAATCTGACGTTTACACTGATCAATTTAGCTGTCTCTGCTTTTGCATTGACATCTTTGGACTCTGTAGCCCGCATTGGCCGGCTGTCTTTCCAGGAACTGTTTGAAACAGAGGATGCAAAAGAAAAATCGCCAGTTGTAAAGCTTTTGACCAATACGTATTTCTCTACAGGCCTGACTTTATTTCTGGCTTTCCTGCTGGCCCGCATTGGCTATGCCGAAATCTGGCCATTGTTTGGAAGTGCCAACCAGCTGTTATCGGTACTTGCTTTGGTTGCCTGTGCCGTCTTCCTGAAAAAGACGAAGAGAAAATCGAAAATGCTTTATCTGCCGATGTTTTTCATGATGGCTGTTACCTTTACCGCATTATCAATGACGATTTATTCGCTGAGTTCACAGTTATTCACAACTGGCTTAAGCACCGGTATGTCGCTGCAGCTGCTCTTTGCGGTATTGTTGCTGGCTTTGGGCCTGGTTGTAGCCGTTCAGGGCGTTCAGGCATTGCGTGGAAAAGATATGGATTCTGGCGAGTCTTTAATTGTTGAAGACGCCAAACTCAATCCGGAAGAAGCGTAGCCTGAAGAATCTAGACGCAATGGATCTGAGGCGAATCAAGCGTACTTGAATTTTTATGGGGCCAAAGCGTCTAAACGCGATTTCAGGCTCGTTGAATGAACTTTTTTACCAAAATTCAGGTCAAAATCCAGATTTTGGCATTGTCTGAAACTTTTCCGATTAAGCTTCATAAAAACTATAAATAAAGCCGATTTTATCAGAGTGAGTAAAATCACTCCGATAAAAGAGGCTATTGCACTTCAGGTGGGTAAACCTGACAAAAACACCCTTTGAGCGGTCGCTGTCCCTTCCTTCTGTCGCCTCGCTCGCAAGACTGGCTTTTCACAGGTTCTGGGAGCACGCAAGG
>CAJTLE010000204.1 GCA_910577085.1 uncultured Allobaculum sp.
TAACATGACTAATAGGAAAAGGCGTCTGCATTTTTATAGCAACTATCTTAGGATAGGAATTCAATCTTGTTTATATCATGGCAAATCGAGGCCAATTAATATAAAAGTCAATGAAACGAAACACTAGGTTTTTAAGCTGCATTATGACTGATATGAATGGACTGTTGCATTAGTTTTCTTCAGGCAGGCATTCTTTGGTTTTGGCATAGATATCCAGAATCAGTTTTTTCGTATCCTCCCAGCCAAGGCATGGGTCAGTGATGGATTTACCTTTAACGTAGTCTTCGCAGATATCCTGACGGCCTTCGAGCAGGTAGGATTCAATCATGACCCCTTTAACCAGTTCACGGATTTCAGGATGGTATTTGCGGTTATGCATGACATCCATGCAGATCCGGATCTGTTCTTTGTATTTCTTATCAGAATTGGAATGGTTGGCATCGACGATGACAGCCGGATTTTTCAGGCCGGCTTTTTTGTACAGGTCGCTGACAATCTTCAGGTCTTCATAGTGATAGTTTGGAATGGTCTTTCCATATTTATCGACACCGCCGCGCAGGATGACATGAGCCAGCGGGTTACCATCGGTCTGGACATCATAACCGCGATAAATGAAACGGTGTGGGTGCTGGGCAGCAGTGACGGAGTTCATCATAACGGAGAAGTCACCAGAAGTTGGGTTTTTCATGCCCACTGGAATATCAATGCCGGAAGCCACCAGACGATGCTGCTGATTTTCAACAGAACGGGCGCCTACGGCCTCATAGGAGAGCACATCGTCCAGGAAGGAACGGTTTTCTGGATATAACATTTCATCGGCTGTAGACAGGCCAGTCTCTTCGAGAACGCGCAGGTGCATTTTCCGGATCGATTTCAGACCTTCAAGTAAGTCAGGTTCTGCATTTGGATCAGGCTGGTGAAGCATGCCTTTATAGCCATCACCGGTCGTTCTTGGTTTATTGGTGTAAACACGGGGAATGATCATCAGCCGGTCTTTGACGACTTCGTTAAGGTTGGCCAGTTTGTGGCAGTATTCCAGAACGCTTTCTTCATTATCAGCCGAGCATGGACCGACAATGACAATAAAACGGTTATCTTTTCCTTCAAAAATATCGCGGATTTCCTGATCGCGTTTTTCTTTAATGCCCTTTGCATGGTCGGACATTGGAATTTCCTGCTTGAGCACTTCTGGATCTGGCAGGGAATGATTAATATGGATTGACATAAAACTCTCACTTTCTGTAATTGGATAGACTGCCATTCAGTATACCATCGTCTTTACGGGATTGTGTGAGCAATATCGTAAGAGACAGACAAGACATAAACTGGAAACGCTTTCTTTACATAAATTTTCTGAAAACAATTTTCATCTATTTTCAAACCTCGAATGACCCTTTTATTTTCTTTTTGTCTGTCCTTTCTGGACAGATTCAAAGTCAGGCTCTGACTTGTCTGATTCGGCTGATCACTTGTAAAGAATGAATGTAAAAACGTTAATACCGTCAAGAAAAATGTTGGTCAGAATAACAGACTGAAGTCTGAAGTTTTGGGAACCGCTTTCATCGACTAACAGGGATAGTCATTGATTCTATATTTATGGTAGAATCGTTGCGATGGACCTTTCAATCTGGAATCATTTTTTGAACATTGCAGGTCCACTGCCCAGAAAATAGAAATGAATGTGAGGTTTTTTAAATGAAGTTTTATGAAATTCGAATCGGAGCTCCCGAGAGTGATTCGGTTGTTGTCTTCAACGATCGTAAATATACCAGCCTTAGCGATGCAGTGAATCAGCTCAACAGTCTGCTCGACACGATAGCTTCCAGCAAGGATCTCATCGATGAAGATCTGTATCTGTGGGTAGTCCGCACTTCCGATACCAAGAAATCCAAAAAGAAACAGGAAGCAGAAATCATTCAGGTTGCAGCCGGCAATGAAGAAACAACTGGTGAATTCTGCTACGAAGGTGTTTCCTTCTTAAGCCGTGCCAATGAATTTGAATCCATGATTCTTTCCGGCATGAAAGAAGCAGGAACATTAGGAAACTACAGTGTCATCGTTAACAATGGACCAGTCAGCGAACTGTGCTTCTTCTCTGATCTGGACATGATCCTCAATTCCATTCCTGATGTTCGCAAAAGTGATGTTCACTTCCTGAATCAGAATCTGACGATCTTCCGCCGCGATGAGGAAGGTATGGCTGAAAAGATTGCCAAGCTGACTTACACACGTAAAAATGGCGAATCCACCCTCCACTCCGAAGTTTACCTCGATGAAAATGAAGACGATGCAAAAGCTGTCAAAGCCTTCATCGATTCTGAAATGGCTGACTTAGAATCCAAGAAAACTGAAACCGAAGACACACCAGCTGGTGTTGTCGAAGAAACAACCGAAACTGTAGAAGAATAATCCGAAACAATGTTTCTGGATCAGACTTCCAAATTCTGATTTTCAACCCATGAAGATACCTGTATACGATCCTGGATCGGAAGACAGGTATCTTTTTTTCATGGACTTCAATGTGCGATGAAACAATGAGCAGTGAAAAAAGAACCCACTGACGGGCAGCGGGTCCTTGAAAATGAAAGGATTGGAAGAAAGAAGAGATAGTCCCTGAAGAAGGATCAGACATTGAAGAAAGATCTGGTCCAGAATTACTTTGAAAACACCCCCTCGGCTGACAAGGCAACTCTATGCCGGTCACCCCTGGTTGTAGTTTAAATGTCGATATTTGGCTCAAAAATGAGTCTAAAACTGTATTTGGAGACAGACTACCCCC
>CAJTLE010000205.1 GCA_910577085.1 uncultured Allobaculum sp.
GGCAACCCCGAGGTATTTGCAGGCTTGTGACGTCTTCATTCTCATGTATTTATAATAACACATCTATATTCATTATAGACTGTTTTTTCCTTAAAAACCCAATATAACCAACTGTTAAAATCCGTATCGATTCCCACAAAGCATGAAGTTTACACATAAATTATATCTAGATATCAATATTCTTCTTAACAAATTTTTGCTGACCAGCTGTTTGGCTTCTTCTTATCTTTTTCTCTTCTTCATTTTTCAGATGTCGACCAGGCAGCCATTTCTCATCCGCTGTTTTTAGCTCTGATTCAGGCAGTTTTTTATCAGTCATTTTCTGTTTGTCAAGGTTTTTCACAAAACTTGAAGAACAATGAAAGCCCTTTTTCTTCTTGGTAAGGTTGGACCATCAAGGAGGACCTAGAGATGGGAAAATATACAGCTCTTGCAAAAGAGATCATCAAGAATGTAGGCGGAAAAGAAAATGTCTCTGCCCTTTCACATTGCATTACCCGGCTGCGCTTTGTTTTGAAGGATGAAAGTAAAACCAATACCGACGTCTTAAAAAATATGGATGGCGTCGTCACCGTTATTCAAAGTGCGGGTCAGTACCAGGTTGTCATCGGCAACCACGTAGCTGATGTATACGATGACGTCTGCGCTGTTGGCGGCATTGCAGGCGGTGAAGCTTCCGAAACGGACGAAAAGAAATCACTCAAAGATTCATTCTTTGACATGGTGACCGGTATCTTCATGCCATCGCTTGCTGTAATGACTGGTGCCGGTATGCTCAAAGGCTTTCTGGCCCTGTTCGTTTTCTTTGGCTGGCTGAGTGATACCAGCGGCCTTTATACGCTGCTCTATGATATTTCCGATGCGCTCTTTACCTTCATGCCCTGCGTAATCGGTTATACGTCTGCGAAAAAATTCAAAATGGATCCAATGCTTGGTCTGGCAATCGGTGCAGCCTTGATGTATCCAGCATTACAAAATACAGATCTGGAAATCTTTGGACATATCTTCAACGTCTCTTATTCCGGAACTGTTCTTCCAATCATTCTGACCAACGCTCTGGCTGCATGGATGTACAAAAAGCTGAACAAAGTGATTCCAGATGTCATCAAAACCTTCTTCACACCACTGGTTGTTCTGGCTGTTGCTGCTCCAATTGGATTCCTTATTATCGGCCCAACCGCAAACCTGATTTCTGAATGGCTGCTCAATGGAATCCTGACCGTTTATGGTTTCAGTCCAATCCTGGCTGGTCTGCTGATTGGCGGTCTCTGGCAGGTCATGGTTATTTTTGGAGTTCATACCATTTTCGCAATTACAGCCATCATCACATTGATGAGCGGAGCTCCAACTCCAATCTTCGCGCTGAACTTCTGTGCTTCTTTTGCCCAGATGGCGACTGTCTTTGCGATCTGGCTCAAAACCAAAGATCAGAAACTCAAAAACATTGCTCTTCCTGCGTGGATTTCCGCTTTCTGCGGGGGTACCGAACCAGCAATCTATGGTGTAACGCTGCCACGTATTAAACAGTTCGTAATCACCTGCATTGGTTCTGCTCTTGGAAGCATGTATATCGGAATGACTGGTCTTCTCTATCATCAGATGGCTGGTATGGGAATCTTTGCTCTGCCAGGCTTCATTGAAATCGGTGGCGATGCCGGATCTGCTTTACTCAACGTTGGTATTGCCCTGTTGATTTCCGTGGGGTTCTCGTTTGTGGCCAGCTACTTCACTTACAAAGACGAAGAGACAGTCCCCTCCACGGCCAAAGCCGGTGCTGATGTCAAAACAGATGCAGCCATCACAATTTCTGCTCCTCTGGCTGGTGAAGTCAAACCACTTTCTGCCATTCAAGATGAGGCATTTGCCCAGGGTCTGCTTGGCAAAGGTGTATGCATTACGCCTTCGGATTCAAAAGTTTATGCCCCAGTGTCCGGAACCGTTACGACTCTGTTTCCAACCGAACACGCCATTGGCATCACCTCTCCAGAAGGGGTTCTGCCCAATCCATTCATCCGATCGAGATGACAGTTGCTTTCGATGTTACCGATCCAGAAGTTATCGAGTTTTTCGGGGTAACCCCGCAAAAAGGTGACACCAATTCGATTACTTTCGGGATACAGGATCTGCAAAAGCCGTTCCAGTCACGGAATACTTCACTGCTTGGATATTTAGAACCGGAACTGAACAATCGGCTGGATAAACTGGATGGAAATGACGGCTATAGCCGACGCGTCCGGGCAGCCCTGGTGGAAGTCTTGCCAAGAGGAATGGCCAATATTGAAGATGTTGCTCAAAGTCTCCACCTCAGCAAGCGCACTCTGCAGCGAAACTTAAAAGCGGAACAGACAAACTTCCAGCTGCTGCTCAACGAAACCCGTGAGATGCTGGCAAAAAATTATCTCCTTAACACAGATCTTTCTGCCGATGAAATTGCCTTTCTGCTGGCCTATCAAGAAACGAATTCTTTCCTGCGTGCCTTCCATACCTGGACCGGACAGATCATTCAGCAATATCACAAAGGGAAATAGATCCTGTACAGATTTCAAAGTGCCCGTCCCTTTGTTAGCATCAGCTAACCAAAGCACAAAGAAAAAAACCGAAGGATATCGGATTTCTCCTTTATCCTCCGGGTTTCATTTGGTCTGGCGACTTCCTATTTTCGCTTTTACACTATCGTCGGCGTTCAATGGCTTAACTTCTGTGTTCGAGATGGGAACAGGTGTGACCCATTGGCTGTCGTCACCATACCGGTTTGTCTTACGACTTA
>CAJTLE010000206.1 GCA_910577085.1 uncultured Allobaculum sp.
GAGAAGCCAATTCCAATAAGTCAAGCAAAATAAAAACTGCTGCTTATCGAGACGTTTTTACGTGCTCGCTCAAGCAGCAGTTTTTTTTGCTTATCTAAAACATTTATCTGACCGTGTGAACAGTAACACTGCAACAGCTTTATCTACAGAACGAATTTTAAAAAATAAATTTCAATTCAGGTGGATTTCAAGTATCCTCCCTGAACACTCTTTCCGGGCTCCATTCCAGACATGGCAGCCACCCCAGATCCATGAATACAAAAAACCTCCAGACATCTCTGTCTGGAGGTTGATTTCAAAATGGTGGAGCGTAGGAGGATCGAACTCCTGACCCCCTGCGTGCAAAGCAGGTGCTCTCCCAGCTGAGCTAACACCCCACATATAAGTCAAAAAAATGGTGGGCCTGAATGGACTCGAACCAGCGACCTCATCCTTATCAGGGATGCGCTCTAACCACCTGAGCTACAGGCCCGTTTCTTGACTGCCTGATTAATATAACAGATCGGTTTTCGAAGGTCAAACATCAAAATAAACTTTTTTCGATTTTTTGCCCGTCATCCAATTTACCCTATATATAAAGGTGGTATTAAAATGATTATTTTCTTTATTTTTTCCCTGATGCGCAGATCTTTTCCCCATCGCCAGATCAGGAAATCAAAAAAGGCAGCCGACTTTTCCGTCAGACTGCCTTGAATTCTGTATTAAGAATGAATCAGAAATGAAAATCTACTCCTCTGCCTCAAGCATTCGCTGCTTCAATTTCGTGAATCTTTGCGGCAATACGATCGATTTCTTCCAGATCCTGCTCACTGAGAGGTTCGGAATCGAGAACATGCAGGTTTTTGAGAATCTGCTCCGGCTTGCTTGCACCAATCAAAACACTGGTCGTACCTGGTTTATCAAGAATCCAGCGTAAAGCCATCACCGACAGATCCTCCCCACGTTTTGCAGCCAGATCATTCAGTTTGCGAAGCTGTTCAACCTTAGCCGATGGCAAATCGGATTCATGCAGAAAGCGGCCATCCGTCCGGATCCGGCTGTCCGCAGGAATGCCATTCAGATAACGATCCGTCAGCTGTCCTTTAGCGAGTGGCGAGAACGTAATCAGTCCTTTTTCCAGCTGATTATTCATGTTCTGCAGGCCATTCGTTTCAATCGTTCGATCCAGAATCGAATAACGGTTCTGATCAATTACAAATGGAACTTCCATCCGTTCCAGAATGGCACAGGCTTTTTCAAGTGTTGGCCCATCATAGTTAGAAAGACCCACATAAAGTGCCTTCCCTGAACGCACCGCCTGCGCAAGAGCCCCCATTGTCTCTTCCAGCGGCGTATTGGGGTCCATACGGTGATGATAGAAGATATCCACATAGTCCAGTCCCATTCTCTTTAAGGACTGATCCAGGCTGGCCAGCAGATACTTACGCGAGCCCCAGTTTCCATACGGACCATCCCACATCTCATAGCCGGCCTTTGTCGAAATAATCAGCTCATCCCGGTAAGGCATCAGATCCTCTTTGAGAATCCGGCTAAAGTTCTTTTCCGCGGATCCGTTTTCCGGTCCGTAGTTATTGGCCAGATCAAAATGGGTAATGCCATGATCAAAAGCCGTCAGGACCATCTTTCTCATATTTTCGTAGCTGAAATGATCTCCAAAGTTCTGCCATAAGCCAAGCGAGATCACCGGCAGCAACAGTCCGGACTTTCCACAGCGCCGGTATTCCATCTTCTTGTACCGATCAGGATTTGCGATATACATAGTTGTTTTTCCCTTCTGAAAAGATCCCGGTAAATCAGGATCTCTTTTCTGCATTCATCTTTTCTGCCTCCTGTCGCTCAACCCCCAATGCCGCCCAGGTACAGGGATAGAACGCAAAGAAACAATCGAGTTTTCAAGGCATGTCATCTTTACAGTGTGTTTTTGCATCCTCATTTAGATCGACGTCAGCACTGAGACCCCTTGTGAAACCCATTACAGAGATTTTCTCTTATTGACTGAATGCTTGTCTACTTCTTATTGGAATTGACTTCAACTTCCTCCTGAATCTGCTTTTCTGCTCCTGATTTTGGTATGGATCACCAGAGACCTTTGTGACGAATGCTGTTTTCACTGCTCTTTGAACTCAAAAAAAGGCGAAACCAACGTTGATGTCGATTTCGCCATTTCAGATATCTACCATAGATAGTCTATGTAAATAAAAAAACTCCAGACATTTCTGTCTGGAGATTGATTTCAAAATGGTGGAGCGTAGGAGGATCGAACTCCTGACCCCCTGCGTGCAAAGCAGGTGCTCTCCCAGCTGAGCTAACACCCCACATAAATAAACCAAGAAATAATGGTGGGCCTGAATGGACTCGAACCAGCGACCTCATCCTTATCAGGGATGCGCTCTAACCACCTGAGCTACAGGCCCATGTTCTTGACTGCCCGATCATCATATCAGGACTTCCAATCGATGTCAACCAGAAACTTTTTAAGTTTTCCGACTACTTTTGAAGCAGATCAGAAGTGAAGTTCCTGTCTGAACTCGACTCATTGAGTATACCTGATCTCTGGTTATTTGCAAGCAGAAATATTCATTTTTTCGCCAAAAATCGACCTTTAAACGAGATCAGGTTACTGTTCACACCCCCTGGGAACCTCTAAAATTTTAACCCTCTGATTTTTTCTCGAAAACCATACATTTTCGAATCAACTTTTTCTGCTGGTTTTCGAGTTGTCTTTTTAGGAAAGTTTTCAAAT
>CAJTLE010000207.1 GCA_910577085.1 uncultured Allobaculum sp.
AGCCAAGCTCGTTCTCAAAATATTGCAGTGACCACGGGGTGAATCCCAACTTAATGCCCTTTATTCTGAAAGGAGAATATCAGAATATACGTACGCTCCCCGGATATAGATTCCGCCGGGACATACACAGTGTAGGCGCTCGTTACATGGAAATCTACGAGAACTTCAGGAATCTTTGTGCGCAGGGTCGTCAACCGGGAACATTCAGCGACTATTGCGCCGGTTTCGGAGTGAACCGGGATCAGATGCATAGCTATCTGAGGCGCAATCACCTAAAGGTTGCCGGCCTGCCCGGTTATGAGGGGCCAGCCGGAGTCGGGTTGCCGCACTGCCGGGATATTTCCTTTGAGGAGATAATTTTTGAGGAATCCGGTTTCCTTCCGGCCGGCGACGGCAAAGTGATAACGGTAAATGTCGACGGCCATGTGGCAGTCAGCTTTCCGGCAGATACTGATGTAGCCATTATTGCGAGGTTCGTCAGAAAGATGGGAAAGTCACTATGTTTGCATCAGATTAGCTGACGGGGCGCTCAACGGGGGCTGTCTGCCCCCTTGCCGCTAAGGCTTTCCCCCGAGAGGAGTGAGGAGAAAAGATAGACGTAAGGGCAATTGCATGTAAATTTGTAAAAGCAAAATACATTAACAGCAAAACCGATACGTCTATGGTACAAAGTAACAAAAAAGATTTCAGCGGACAAAATATCTCTATTGGTATTGACGTCCATCTGAGAACATGGAGTGTCACGGTGCTCACCCCCTCTGGGTTTATGCGCACTCATACTCAAAAGGCTTCGGCCAAAGAGCTCTTTGAACATTTGAACAAGCATTATCCTAACGGTAGCTACCATGCAGCCTACGAGACGGGGTTTTCGGGCTTCTCGACCTATTATGCCCTGACTGAGCTTGGTATAAAATGCACCGTGGTACATGCGGCTGACGTTCCGACCACCCAGAAGGAAAAGGTCTCGAAGTCAGACCCGGTGGATTCAAAAAAGCTGGCCAAAGCCCTTATGCGCGGCGAGCTCGGCAGTGTGTACATTCACTCGAAGGACAGCCTCGATGACCGTGCGCTGGTACGCCACCGCGCCACTATTGTGAAGCTTTCCGGTGGCATAAAATCCAGAATCAAGCATCTGCTGTACAACAACGGCGTGGAGTACCCCGAAGAATATTTCCGAAGCAACCGCCACTGGACAAGAAGTTTCATAACGTGGTTGCAGAATGACGTGCGGTTGCTCTCCGACACCCGGGTCTCGCTTGACCTGCTCATTGCCGAGGTACTCCATTACAGGGAACGCCTCCTTGATGTCAACCGCAGATTGCGCTCGCTGGCGCGCAGCGACAGGTATGCCGAGAAATACGGCATCCTGATGTCGGTTCCCGGCATTGGTTCGACAATTGCCATGAGCCTGCTTACCGAGATTGATGACATCGGTCGCTTCAGTAACCAGCGCCAGTTCGCATCGTTCCTCGGACTCGTGCCGATGATGTCGTCAAGCGGCGACAAGGAATACGTCGGTGAGAAGACTTTCCGGGGAAACAAATTCCTCGGTCCAAAAATAGTCGAGGCCTCATGGATAGCCATACGGCACGACGCGGAACTCTCCGCAAAGTTCGGCGCATTGTGCACTCGCGGAATGAAGTCGCAGGAAGCCATAATCCGGATAGCCCGCAAGCTCTCCAACATAATATTTTCCGTACTGAAATCAAACCGCAGATATGAATGCCGTTAGATAATGCGACACACAAAAGTCTTATAGGCAAATACAGTAAGACGGCTACTCTCGCCTCCTTGATGAGCCTTGGCTGCATCTAAAAGAAAGGTTGTGGCGTCTTTCCTATTATGCTGAATAAGTAAACTGTCAGCCCGATGGGGCGTGACTGATAGAAGTTTGCCTGATAGGACTTTTTTTACTACAAGGCATTTCGGGCTCTAACCGATTGCCGGTTATTTGATTGGGGCAGAGGCCTCGATCATGACTCTTTTGTGCCTACACAATCGGCACAGAAATATAAGCAATTGATTTTTAACGTTAATCTTTTCTAAATCTCAACGAGAATTTTGGAATACAACATAGAAGGCGGAATCAAGGTTCATACCGTCATACACGCCAACGAAGGTGTGCCGTCGGATATAAAGTTCACATCAGCGGCTACAAACGACTCATTCATGCTCAAGCCAACAACATTGAGTAAAGGCGACATAATGGCAATGGATCGCGCATACATCGACTATGAGAAGTTCCAACAACTGACGGAGCGTGGCGTAACATACGTCACCAAGATGAAGAAGAGCCTGAAATACAGCATATTGTCGGACACCATGTATCATACTCCTGACGGACTGATGGAGGTCAGGATACAGCAAGTGGAGTTTGTAAAGCAGGTTAAAGGCGGAGAGGTCATTCGACATAAATCACGCATAATCACTTATGTGGATGTCAAGAAGCGCAAACTGATATCGCTGCTGACCAACGATATGGAGTCCGACCCGGAGGAAATCATCGCGATATACCGACAGAGATGGGAAATTGAGCTGCTGTTCAAGCAGATGAAACAAAACTTTCCACTCAAATACTTCTATGGCGAGAGCGCCAATGCCATCAAGATCCAGATCTGGATCACACTAATCGCCAATCTACTGCTGATGGTGATGCAGAAGGGGCTGAAACGCCAGTGGAGCTTCTCCGGGCTGGCAACAATGGTCA
>CAJTLE010000208.1 GCA_910577085.1 uncultured Allobaculum sp.
GTCTGAGTTCCAATGAGTAGTCTGGATGTTTCACAGTACAATTTATTTAACAAAAAAAGAAGATGCCAATATGACATCTTCAATAAATCAAAATGAGGTTCTACCACACACTTTGCGTAAGAACCACAAATGAATGTACTGTTGTTATTTGTCGTTTTTGCCCTGCTGTTAATCATTGCCATTCCAGTTTCCATTTCGCTTGGCATCACTTCAGTATTGCCATCCATTGTTGATCCTTCATTTACCGTTGGAGCTAAGTACCTGATCCGGGCGATGTTTGGCGGCCTGGATTCCTTCCCGCTGCTGGCTGTTCCGATGTTTGTTCTATCTGGAATCATCATGGCCAAAGGCGGAATTTCCAAACGCCTGTTTGATGTCTTTGCTTACTTCTTAGGCAGGCTGCCTGCCGGCATGCCCTGTGCGGTCATTGTGACCTGCCTGTTTTATGGGGCGATCTCCGGATCCGGTCCGGCCACGGTGGCAGCGGTTGGATCAATGACTATTCCTATCCTGACCTCGCTTGGGTATGACCTCGTCTTTTGTGCTTCCATTGTTGCGGTAGCCGGAGGCCTTGGGGTCATTATTCCGCCAAGTATCCCCTTTATCATGTATGGCATGGCTTCCGGCGCTTCGGTCAGCGATCTGTTTTTAGCGGGGATCGTTCCTGGCATCCTGATCGCACTTCTGTTGATGGGCTATGCAGTTTTCCATTGTCATAAATATGGAGAAGACAAGGAAAAGATCAATAAAGAAGTGCAGGCTCTTCATGATAAAGGCCTGCTGCAGGTGTTAAAGGAAAGCTTCTTTGCACTGCTTTCGCCAGTTATCATTCTGGGATGCATTTATACCGGGGTTGCTTCACCAACTGAAGCGGCTGTTATTTCGGTTTTCTATGCCTTAATCGTCAGCATGTTTGTTTACAAGAGCATCAAGGCCAATGAGATCATCAAGATTATGGTTGAAGCTCTGCGAACCTATACGCCAATCCTGTTTATCCTGGCCGCTTCGACTGCATTCTCCCGCGTCCTGACGCTGATGCATGTCCCGCAGGTCGTTTCGGAAATGATCATGAATAACTTCCATAACCCGGTGACCATCCTGTTGATTATCAATGTCTTCCTGTTGATTGTCGGCATGGTCATGGATACAACGCCAGCCATTCTGATTCTGACACCAATCCTGCTGCCAATCGTGCAGGCTATTGGCATGAATCCAATTCAGTTTGGTGTCATCATGGTTGTTAACCTGGCGATCGGATTCGTCACCCCGCCAATCGGGGTCAACCTGTTTGTGGCCAGTTCCTTGACTGATGTGCCATTGATGAAGATTTCCAAAAAAGCGATGCCAATGATCGGTCTGTTTTTGGTGGCACTGCTTCTGATTACGTTTGTTCCAGCCATTTCGCTGTGTCTGTTATAGAAAGGGGAGCTTGTTGTGAATTTTGAATACGAAAAGAAAACGAACGATGCCCCTGAACAGAAAAATACAGGCTGGCTTCGCAAGGGATTTGCCGGAGTAATTTCCGGCTTTGTATTGGCTGGATCCTTGCTTTGCGGCTGCTCGAACAGTGATGGCACCCAGAATTTTGCCTGGCCGCTTGCAACCGCATCACCAGAAGATACGGTTACGCAGATTTATGCGGAAACCTTTGCTTCTGAAGTTGATCGCTTAAGTGATGGCCGCATGAAAATTGAAGTGTATCCAAACTCCACGCTTGGTGGAGACCGGGACCTGCTGGAATCCTGCGCAGATGGCGATATTCCATTTGTCGTTCAGAATACGGCCCCGCAGGTTACCTTCATGAAGGATCTGGCCGTATTCGACCTGCCTTGCGTCTTTGATAATCTGGACGATCTGCGTGTGCACATTGATGATCCGGAATTCCATGACGAAATTGATGCGGTGTATACCAATGGCGGTTATCATCTGCTTGGCATTGCTGATCAGGGCTTCCGCGTCATGTCGACCAATAAAGCGGTCAATTCCGTTTCGGATTTCAAAGGCCAGAAGATCCGGACAATGGAAAACCCGTACCATCTGGCCTTCTGGAAAGCCATCGGGGCGGCACCAACCCCAATGTCCTTTTCGGAAGTATACATTGGTCTGCAGCAGCATACGATCGATGCCCAGGAAAACCCATATGAAGTTATCGTCTCCAACCGTCTGTATGAGCAGCAGGATTATGTGGTAGAAACCAACCATCTGCCCCATCTGATCACATTGATCGTCAACGACAAGTTCTATCAGGATCTTTCCGAGGAGGATCGTAAGATTCTCGATGAAGCGGCTTCGATTGCTACCGAATACGCCCGTGAAATGTCCGATGAGCGAATTGATGAGAAGATTGAAGAAATCGAAAACAGCGGAACGAAGATTATCGAACTCGATCCCGAAACCCGCTATGAGATCCGCCAGAAAGCGTCCAGTGTTTACAGCCAAATCGAACAGGGAATTGATCCTGAAATTTACCAGGCATATACCGCTGGTGTTGTGGATTGATTCAATTCCCTTCGTTAAATGAGGTTGTTTTATCCCTGATAGGATAAAACGGTTACATCCCTGTCTGCGAACAGTGTTCGGCATTAGCCGGCGGGAGAAGGGTTAAGATACAAGATCCTTATCTAAGCCCCG
>CAJTLE010000209.1 GCA_910577085.1 uncultured Allobaculum sp.
CGACGTGTTAATTTCGAATATTGAATTGTCTGTAATCAGAGTTTTCAAAGAGCCATCTGTTTGTGAGTGAATCGTTTTCTCTCACAAGGCTTGTTTATCTTATCATCTGCCAGACAGGAAGTCAACATCTTTTGTGAAATATTTTTAAGAATTTCACAACCGATGATTTCTTCGATATCTAAAGATGATTTGCGTCAGAGCAGCAACTTGTTTGCCGCGTTTTCTTAACGCTCATATAGAATACCATCACTGGATCCCATATGCAAGCGATATTGTTAAATTACTTAATATTTTCACAATACGGGAATTCCTGGTGATTTCCAGCCTTTCCCCTGTTGAAGTCGTCGTTTACTGGATTTGTCCAACAGCTTCTCAACATTACTTCCTGATCCCCTTTCTTGTCAAATATTTGCATCTTTTTTCTGAAGAAATTCTTAAGGGCATCTTTTGCCTATTTTAGTCTCGCTGGGATTTTCCATTTTACCGGATTGTTTAATTTTGCTGATGGCCATCACGTAATATCCATGCTAGCCTGCATACAAAGATCCCGCCTGGTTGTAGCCAGACGGGATCTTTCAGGACGGGATTTGGGACGAGAAAAAGGAAAGCTTAGTCAATCTCCGGAATTAACAAATCAAGATCAAGAATCAGAGGATCCGGCTCTTTATTCTTGAAGAACATGACCATATACCAGGGCAGATACTGAACCGGTCCATCGTAGCTGCCAGGATCCATACAGAAAACTACCGCCGTCTTGCCGCTCCAGATCTGAGAACTGAGAATTCGGCTGAGCGCAGGATGGTTTCGATAATCTTTGCCGGACTTGATTTCAACAAGAGCAGCCTCTTCCTCCAGTTCAACAACAAAATCCAGTTCTCCAGTCTTTTTGGAGTTGAAATAATAGAGCACAAAGCCATTGGCTACAAGTAGATCCGCAAACAGGTTTTCCAGAATCGTTCCAATATTTGCCTGTGAATCGCGTTGGATAATTTTCTTCTGGATTCCGCCACCAAGCGCTGCACAAAGCAAGCCGCTGTCGGACATGAACAATCGAAAGAGACTTTTCTTAGCGTTTAACAACAAAGGCGCTTTTAATTCTGTAACCGAATAAGAAGGAAGAATCGTTCCCGATTCAATCAACCAGACCAGTGAAGATTCATATCGATTCAATTTGGCATTGGCATTGACACTGGTCAGATAAAATCGAGGATTCTTCTCATTGAGCTGCATGGGCACCGATGAAAACAGATCCTGAACTTTCAGGCGGTTCGAAGGCTCTGTATATTGGGCAATATCCAGTTTGTATAAATCCAGAATGCGTTTCTGAATCTGCTGGACCATCTGAATATCCCGCTGATCCACAAATGACTGAACCGCTTCCGGCATTCCCCCAACAACCAAATAAAGACGGAAATAGTTCAGTATTTTTTCATGAACTGCCGCACTTACAGGAATCCGTTTGTGATAGCAGTTCTCCAAATAAGCAACCACCGAATCCTGAATCCCTGTTGCCCAAAGAAACTCCTCAAAATCCAGAGGATACATATTCACGATCTCTTCAAAACCAACAGGCAAAGAATGGATTTCTTTGATTTTGACACCCAGAAGTGATCCTGTTTCAATATACGCATACGATCCTTCCTGTACCAGATATTTCATAAATGTCCGAGCTGCCGGGCATTCTTGGATCTCATCTAAAATGATCAGGGTTTTTCCTGGAATCAGCGGTACAGACGCCATAGCTTTCAACCCCTCCAGTACAGCTTCTGTATTCTCTGCTTTTTCAAATATCTGTCGTGCTTCCCGGGATTCAATAAAATCCAGAATCATCCATGACTCATAATGCTTTTTTGCAAATTCTAATGCCGTTGTTGACTTTCCAATCTGACGGGCCCCGATGATGCAAAGAGCCTTCTTCGATTGACTATTTTTCCAGTGCAAAAGACTATCTTCGATTTTACGTTTCAGCATTTCATCCACCTCTCCAAGATTACTTTAGCAGATTTAAGAATTTTGTTACAGAGTGCCAATTTTTCTATAGAATTTTGTTACAGAGTGCCAATTTTTCTTTTGATCATATTCTTCCCAGAATCAGCACATAAAGAAAAAGCCCCGAAGAATATTGGATTTCTCCTTTATTCTTCAGGGCTTTGCGTTTGTCTGGCGACTTCCTATTTTTGCTTTTACACTATCGTCGGCGTTCAATGGCTTAACTTCCGTGTGCGAGATGGGAACGGGTGTGACCCATTGGCTATCGTCACCATACCGGTTTGTCTTGCGACTTACCTTTTTCTTATTGATCACATGGATCTTTCAAAAACAAACACCAGCTTTGACATAACCTTGGTTACAGTTATGATCTGATCATTTCTGATCGTCTTGTTTCTTATCGGAAGAAAAGCAGGCTGTGATCAATGATCGACTCATCTCACTTCTGCCTTCTTCCATCTCGTATCTTAGATTAAGCTTTCGACCGATTAGTACTGGCCAACTTCACGGATCACTCCGCTTCCATCTCCAGCCTATTTCCTTGTAGTCTTCAAGGGGTCTTATCTACCGCAGATCTTATCTTGGGGCTG
>CAJTLE010000210.1 GCA_910577085.1 uncultured Allobaculum sp.
CCAACTTGCAGGGCTGATTGCGGGCGGCATTCACCCCCGACTGAATGGCAAAAAAACATCAAAAATCATTTCAAACTCTATATTATTGAGCCAATCAGTCGGGGTACTCTGCCTTTAAGAATAGAAGAGTATAAAAGAATTCGATCCGACGGGCACGAAAATGCCCACATCATCCGTTACAAATCGTTTCTTTCGAATGATTTTCCCCTCAGCATTTCTCCTTCGGATGCTGTGAGGATCCTGCCCATCTTTTCTCATCGGTCCAACAGGCTATAATAGGCAGGAAAGGAAAAGCTGCCCTTTGGCAGCAGGTAAATCTATGTCTGATGAAGTAATTGTTGTATTAAATTCCAGCCGTTTTGGTCAGGGAAATCCACAGCTGGGCGAAAAACTGATGGTTTCCTTTTTAGAGTCTCTTGCAGATCAAAGCGCAAAACCACGCGCCATCCTTCTGTATAATTCCGCTGTCGTTCTGGCTACCAGCCAGTCTCCTGTCAGCACCCAGCTCGATACCCTGGAAAAAATGGGTGTGGAAATTCTGGTGAATGAACAAAGCCTGTCTTTCTATAACCTTGGATCCGTACGCACAGTCGGTCAGCCAACCGACATGGCAACGATGACAGAACGGATGCTCAACGCCGGACTTGTCGTCAAGCCATAGCCTCTTACTTTTTTCTTAAAGTCATCAATCCGCCTTATTTGTCGGTTCGTCCCTGTTTCGTTTCCGCTTACATCAGCCCGATTTGACAATTGTTGAAATTTTAATATCCTATCAAGGATGCCAGCTGATGAATGTTTGCAGGCAGATAGAAAGGAACTTTCTGATGGAAAAATGGACTCAGGATCAGTATGAACAGACCCTTGCACGTAAGAAGCAGGAAGCTCACGATGCTATGCAGCTGTACATTCTGGTTAATGCCAAAGATCTGCAGGATGAATGCGAACCGGGCGTAAAAAATCTGTCTGCCGCATGCAAAGCCATGCTCAACCAGATGCTTGAAGGCGACGGCTTTGAAGT
Source organism: uncultured Allobaculum sp. (assembly GCA_910577085.1). GTDB lineage: Bacteria > Bacillota_I > Bacilli_A > Erysipelotrichales > Erysipelotrichaceae > Allobaculum. Next base: position 1,019 of record CAJTLE010000210.1, read on the forward strand.
CGAGCCAAAAGTCAGAAGCAGAATTGCTGGAAAACTGACTGTTCGCTACTATGTCGATAACCTCGACCCATCCCGCCGCACCTACGCTGAAGTCAATCAATAATTCGACTTCCAGACCGTCTTAACTGGAGTTTTGTCTCCATGCTGGGACGGTTTTTCTTTTGGCTTATTCCAGCTTTTTCTGAAATAAACATTCCCAAATTCCAGGGCTATCCAAAATCATCCGATTAAATTTGTCTTTCTTTGATTGAGCCGTTTTCATTCTCATTCCCCTTCTCTTCTATCTATCCTTCTCTGACCTGTATGCGGTCTGCGTTCTTCTCTGATCTGTCACCAAAGTCTTCCAGTAAAGATAAATGTTTGTAAACCTGCTATTCACTCACCATCCAGACTCATGGGATGCCAGTGGCATTTTAATAAAACTTCAATGGTCCTTTAATTTTCAATATATCTTATTTGGATACATTATGAACGTGCTTACGGGGCACGGCGACAAAAACAAGCCAGCCACCGAGCTTAAACAGACTTGATTCTGTTCGATCGATATACAACCGCCACAAGGCGACAGATCTTAGAAAGAAGAAACGTATGAAATTAAATAGAAAACATTTTGCGCTGTCCGCAATGATGGCGGCAGTACTTGCTTTAACTGGATGCTCTGCTTCCCAGACTCCAGTCGAAAATCAGGCCTCCGAAACCAGACAGGCCGTTGTCAAAGACAAAAATGTAGAAAGCAACAAGACCCAGACAACAAAAACAGAAACTGAAGATAAAAATGATGATGTAGATCTGGATAACCTCACATCTGTAGAAGGAACAACCATTTCTTTAAGTGATGCCAAAAGCAATCTGCTCATTAACAAAGGCGGAACCTACACATTAAAAGGCAAAACAACCTACACCGTTGTGGTCGATGCAAAAGATCAGGATGTGACTCTGATTCTGGATTCCGCAACGATTAATGCCAAAGATCTTCCTGCCATCTACGTTCGCAACGCGAAGAAAACCGTTGTCGATGTAACTGGGAGTTCGTCATTAAGCAGCACTTCCCACACTGCCCAGGAAGGACTGAATGCAGCCCTGTATGTCCGCAGTGATCTGGATTTAAAAGGTTCCAGTACATTAACCATTACCGATACAACCGGCCATGGCATTAAGGCCAAAGGCGATATGACCAGCCAGAACGTAACCGTAAAAGCCCAGAGTGGTCAGGATGGTATCCATGCCAGCGACAACCTCACCATCAACTCCGGTACGTATTCCCTCACTGCAGATGATGAAGGCATCGAAGTCAATGAAGCATTAACCATCAATAACGGTACCTTTACCGTCAATTCCAAAGGAGATGGCATGCGTGCCGAAACTGGCGTTGTCATCAAGAATGGTACTTATACCATTACAACCAATGCCATTCGGTTAACGACATTTTAGATAGCCAAATCGTCAGTTTAAGATGATTTGGCTTTTTTTGTGCATACTTACCCGAATAATTCATGGCTTTTTTCACAAAACTATTTTTCGTGTTTTG
>CAJTLE010000211.1 GCA_910577085.1 uncultured Allobaculum sp.
AGAATCAAAAGAGTTGTTGGAAGTATGGCTAACAACTGACCCAAGAAAGCAAAAAAAGAAGATGCCAATATGACATCTTCAATAAATCAAAGTGAGGTTCTGCCACACACTTTGCGTAAGAACCTAAAACGTCCTGTCGGTTTTTCGTTTTTACTGGTTTTTCACGCCTGGCTGACTTCATTTCTGGCAAGTCCTGTCTTTTGCAAAACGAAAAAACCTGCCAGACAGGCAGGTCATATGAGTTCGTACAGTAGGAAAAACCAAGATTCAAACGCATCAGAAAAGTCCGTTAAGGACACTCTGTAAAGACAAAACAACGGTAAAGAGGGAAAAATCTGAATTCTAATATTTTGGATCGAGAATCAAAGCCTGATGGGTGGCTTTGGCTTCTTCCAGATCTTCACCGGCATAAACATCGTTAAAGATATCCAGCAGCGCAAAGGTCTGCGTATCGGTATCAAACTGAAAGTGGAGGACAGCAACGTAATTTAATGCTTCTGGTCCTGGAATCTTACCATCAGGGGCCCAATAGTCCATGAATGCGTGATTGGCACAGCTGTGGGCGACGACCAGAACGTTCTCGTTCTCTTCCTTGTTCATGATTTCAAGCAGAGCCCGATTCATACGCTCCTGTACCTGTGCTAACGTTTCGCCACCGTAATTGGCATAATAGGTCGCAAATTCACTGACAGGAGCTGCCAGAAAAACAGGACAGCCTTCCAGCTTTCCAAAGCACATTTCATGCAGATCGATGACGGTAGTATAGGGAAGTGTTGTCAGCAGCTGAGTGGTCTGAATGCAGCGCCCTTCTGGTGAGCAGTAAACGTGATCGTAGTGAATATTCCGGGATTCGAAATACGCTTTTCGGGTATGAATAGCCTGGGCTACGCCATCCAGAACAAGCGGGGCATTGATAACGCCTTGAATGATATTGCGCTGGTTAAAGAGCGTTTCGCCATGGCGGATCAGATAAAGATTTTTAAGCATAGTGCCTCCTGAAAGTCAGTCTTAACAGCTTCAGTATAGAGGGGCACAAATGCAGATCTCGATCATCTGCCCTGTTCGTTTTCAGAAGGATCCGGCAGACTCCAGCAGACAGGCTCTGCTGATAAAGAAATGAAAAACAGACTGCATCAAAATTCCGCCTGGCTGACCAAGTAAAAGTACATTGGACAGAAGAAAGTAGACTTATCGAATGAAAATCGGGAAATCGTCCTGATTTATGGTCTTTTTAAGCCGCTGATTTTGAAAGCTGAAACAGATTGCAGCCCAAATTCAAAGATATGTTAGGATGCAAAGAGGAGAAGGGGGAATGAAAATTTGATCAAAGTTATCGCATGTGACTTAGATGGAACGTTATGTGATGTCGATCATGAAATTAATGATTACACCGCCAGGGCGGTTGCCAAAGCGCAGAAAGCGGGAATTCGCTTTATTGTTGCCACAGGCCGCTTTTACAGCACAACGATGCGGACAGTAGATGGCGTGCTGGAGGATGTAGATCTGCTTTTAAACAGCGGGGCTAACATTCTCAATCCGCAGGGAGAAACAGTTGTTTATCACCCGCTGAGTAAAGAATCTGTCCGGCAGATCTCTGAAGTATTGAAAGATGAGCCGGTGACCACCAAATACAATGGTTTCGAGGCCAATGGATTTATTGGGACGATGGACGAGCTTGAACAGAATGCTGTAAGGGATTATCTGACTTTCCACCCCAATATGAAACCTGAGGATGCATACCAGGATCGACGGTTTATGAATACGATGGCCAGATGCAAGGCCTATTCAGATATTGAAAGTCTGCAGGAAGATATACCGGAAGTTGCCAAGGTTTTCTGTTTTGGAGGAACGATTGAACAGATACAGGCTGCCAAAGCAAAACTCAGACAGATTCCGGGAATTGGTGTTGCTTCTTCTTTTCCGACGAATATTGAAATTACAGATATCAAAGCGCAGAAAGGTCCGGCTTTGAAAGAATATATTGAATCACTTGGCTATACGATGGATGAAGTGATGGTCTTTGGTGATTCGGAAAATGATTTATCCATGATGGAAATGGACTTTGTGACCGTTGCCATGGGCAATGCCGAAGACAACATCAAGAAAGTTTCGAAATACGTAACGAAATCGAATGATCAGAATGGTGTGGCCTGGACAATTGAGCAGCTGCTTGAACGCCAGGGAACAATTGCTGGAAAGTAAAAGATCAACAGCCATTCTGAAAAAGAAACGAAATGACCAGAATCCAATCAGGGATGGAATCAAGAATACACTCAAGAATGCAAGGTTGAAGGGCCAGGGCTTAACCGCTCTGGCCCTTGTCTGTAAAGTGGACAGGGAACAGAAAAGTTTGAATATTTTCTAGGAATGGATGTATAGCTTTATCTAAAGCTGATCTCGTTACTGTTCACACGGTCAGATAAATGTTTTAGATAAGCAAAAAAAAACTGCTGCTTGAGCGAGCACGTAAAAACGTCTCGATAAGCAGCAGATTTTATTTTGCTTGACTTATTGGAATTGGCTTCT
>CAJTLE010000212.1 GCA_910577085.1 uncultured Allobaculum sp.
GTGCTCTTAATGGATTGGCTAAAAAACACGAGTAGAAGAATCTGGCCGAAGCGCAAAAAAAGAGATGTCACTCAAGACATCTCTTAGGGTCTGAATTCAGGGATCCAACAAAGTTTGCGTAAGAACCAGTGCCGGATTATTCCGGCTTTTTCTTTTTATAGACCCTGAACGCTTCGATCCATCTGGACTGGAGCGTTTTTCTTTTTGCCTTCCCCATGGCCGAACTCATCCCATTACCATTCGGATTCTACCCTTCAATCTTCTATCCATCAGTCCTCTATCCATCAGTCTTCTGCCCACCAGCATTCTTCCTGAGTCATCTGCTCATTTCAATGAAAAACAAAAAAATCGCTTCGGCTGTCCTTCGACTTGCCGGAGCGATCATTAGATTTTTCGCATTCAAAAAAGTAGTTTCAATGACTGATCTGCCTGATCTGGATTCGATCTGAAAGGAATCCAGGAGCAGGATCTTCTTTTTTGAGAAAGCAGTCCTTTCTCAATTTGCAGGTTCGATCAGAAGTCAGACTCTACCAAACAAATAAGGAGCTGGCGTTCCATTGGGTTTTAAAGGAGCATCAACGGGATAGAATCCGATTGGATCCCCTGCGCAATACATCCAGCCATTGCCAATATAAATGCCGACATGGCTGATGTAGTTTGGGTTTTTACCGTAGGTTCCCTTCCAGAAGATCAGATCCCCCGGCTGTTCTGATCCTTTTGCCACAGGTTGGCAATAAGCAGAATAGATTTTTTCTGCATTGGTCATGATTGGATCGACATCGATTCCCCATTTCGATCGCATACACCAGGTGATAAGACCCGAGCAGTCAAATCCACTCTGAGGGCTCTTGCCTGCCCAGACATAGGGTGTTCCTTCGTATTTCAGGGCGTCATCCATGAACGAGTTCAGTCTGTCATTGCCAAAACGCGGCATGAGATAATCGCGAATCCGAATCACCGCTTTAGTCGTGGCATCTGTAAACCATGAGGTTCCATCGGTTCCCCAGGTTTCAAAAGCCGCCTGCTCTCGAACCGTTGAAGCATGGCCAGATTCTTTTATGCCTTCATTATTGAACCAGACAAAGTCAATGGTTCCATCATTATATTCAGCTGGAAGCAGACGGAACTGATTGCGGGCTGCTTTTGCACTTTCGGTTAAGAAGCAATAGAGTTTTCCATCGATGACTTTAAGTCCGGTATCGAGAGTTCCATCCCCGCTGCCAAAAATCCAGTCACCCTGATCAGTCTTTTTCAGACCCTTAAATTCTGCTTTCTTGCCATCCTTGTCCGGGTCAAAATAGTAAAACTTGTCATTCAGTTTCTGAACACCAGTATGTTTCTGACCATCTTCCGAATAGCAATAGCCATCTTTTTCGAAGCGGATCGTGTTGGAAAGAGGGTGAACACCATACCAGCCAATCTCTTCATCTTTCCAGCCGGCATTGATCAGAAACTGACGCTCGTTGGCATCGACTGTATAGTGATGGTTTCCGGTTTCGGAATTTGGATTATAAAGACGATACAGTGGGATATTCTTTTCTGGATCCGAATACCACCCCGTTCCCTCATCATCCCAGCCAAACTTAACCAGATCATCCCTCTCTTCCGTACTCAGGGTATAGTGATGATCACCGGAATTCGGATTATAAAGTCGGTAAACAGGATCACCCTGAGCTGGCGCTGTCCAGGCCATGCCTTCGTCATGCCAGCCGGCTTTCACCAGAAAATCTCTTTCTACCTCAGAAGCTGTATAGAAATGTTCGCCTGAATTCGGGTTATAAACACGCAGCATGGGAATACGGCCAATCTTCTTCTCATTGCCATCTGGTTCTTGTCTATCCTGTCCCTGTGCTTCCATCTGGAAGTCATTTTCCAGATCCGTCTTCTGGCCATAATGGCTGATTACTGTTTCTTTCGTAACCGGGGATGTTTTCCCGTCTCCATTTACAATGCCTGCAGAGGTTGGATCCGATGCATCAGTGGTTGTGGTCTCTTCTTGAAAGTCCTCAGCAAATAAAGGCTGAATCGAACTTACCAACATGGAAAGCACCGCTGCCCCGACAGGCAGGATACGTCTTGGTCCTGGTTTCATTCTTCCTTCTCTCCTTTTCTGTTTCTGGATTGGCAGATTGTTTTTCAAAGCAGACCGGCCTTATTTTCGCCTGCTGGTCTATCTTCTTTTCTGCCAGTCTTTTTTGTGTCGATCTCTTTTATACCGATCGTTTTTTCTTATTTTCAGTTCTGATCTGACCGGATTCAAAAAGATTAGATTTCATCAAATTAAAGTAAATCTTCGTTACCTTACCACATTTCGACAAATCATGAATTTGATTCTTTCGAATTTGAAACCAATTCTCTCATTTCATGAGCAATAAATCTGATTTTGTCAGAAATGAATCTGATTAAGAATCCAATATCACAGACCAGAAAAGCAGCCAAAGAGAAGCAGCGATGGCAAGCGAGGATCGAACCCGTTCAAACAAGTTCAACAAAACGAAAAAAAA
>CAJTLE010000214.1 GCA_910577085.1 uncultured Allobaculum sp.
ATGTCAATATATTTTCGAATGATTTTGTGCATTTAATGTGATTTCTTATTAGACATAAAAAAAGGTAGTGGCTCAACGGTTAGTCACTACCTCAGTGGTAAATCAATCAAATTTTGTCAGCAGCCTCAGTAAAAATCGGGTTTCCTTTTCAGAGGAAGCCCGATTTTTACGAAAATCTGAGATTTGCCTAGTGTTGCGTTTCATTGACTTTTATATTAATCGGCCTTGATTCGTCATGGTACAAACAAGATTGAATTCGTTACTGTTCACACCCCCTCTGGAATAATCTGGACGATGGTGTGAACAGTAACCTCTAGTTCACCAGCTGTTTTGTAGAAAGTCGATGGTAGAAAGCCTGTGATATAACCCATGAGTAAAAGTGCATCGAATTTATGAGAGTGGTCCAAAAGATTAAACAGATTCCATACTGCCAGTACTACCTCGGGTATGAAAAATCAGCGAATACCTTCCACCCATTTGAGAACCAGAAAAGACCCGAAGCAAAAGCCGGAAAGCGACTTTTGCTTCGGGTCTTGGAATGAAATGAATTAAATTGGTTCTGGTCGCTTAAAGCAATGGTGAAAACACCTTTAAAAACAGGCGATACTGACGAACGAAAACATTTGTTTTCGCAAAATCTTCATTGGTCACCAGTTTGGATTGTTCAAAAATGTTTTCAAAATCTCTGGTGATATCGTCTATACAGCTTGTATCGTACATCCACATGCCGCATTCATAGTTGGAATAGTAGGACCGAAAATCCATGTTTACAGTTCCACACAAGGCATGCTTATGGTCAACCAGGGTGACTTTGCCATGAATGAAGCCTGGTGTGTATTCATAGACTTTGACACCCTTGCTGGTGAGGATTTCCTCATTGGCTTTGGTGACCTCATAAACAATCTTCTTGTCTGGAATGGCAGGCACGACGATCCGGACATCGACACCATTCTGAACTGCCAGTTCAAGCTGGGAAACCATCTCCGTATCAAGAATCAGATACGGTGTTGTGATCCAGCAGGAATGGTTGGCAATGGAAATCAGATTCTGATGAAACCGGCGTCCTACGTTTTTGCCATCGGTTGGCGAGTCAAAAAACGGAAGAACATAGCCGTTGCTTGCATCATGTTTGTCCACTGGATGTTCCTGTACGTCCTGCACATACGGTTCGTAAGGCGTATTCACATCAGAGGAATAGTTCCAGATCTGCAAAAATGCAATGATAAATGGTTCAACAGCTGCACCATCGACTCGGACACCCATATCTTTCCAGTAGCCGAATCGCTCGATGCGGTTGACGTATTCATCGGCCAGGTTGCTTCCGCCGGTAAAAGCGGTTTTGCCATCGATGATGACCGTCTTGCGATGGTCACGGTTGTTCATCTGGATGGCCAGCTGCGGATGAATCGGGTTAAAGCGATGTACTTTAATGCCTTTGGCTATCAGCTGCTGATCAAAGTTTTCCGGCAGGTTGAGAATACAGCCAAAGTCATCGTACATCAGGCGGACATCGACCCCATTGCGGGCCTTTTCTTCGAGAACTTCCAACAGCTCATCAAGAACAGTCCCCTCGTCGATAATGTAGGTTTCAATAAAGATATAGTGCTCGGCTTTTTTGACGGCATCCATCAAAGCCTGAAACTGTTCTTCCCCAGTCGAATAGTAATGACAGCCTTGACTTGGATACACCGGAAAAAAGCCGTTGTTCCAGGCCATGCACGTCATACGTGCCAGGGTTGGATCCTGAATTCCAGAGTTGGCCAGGGTCTGCAGATTCTGTTCCGCATAGGCTACATAATCGGCATAGGCCTGCCGGTCCTGAATCATCAGTGCTTTTGGAATCTTGCAGTTTCCAAACAACAGATACATCATGCCGCCGAAGATGGGCAGGGCCATGATGATAAATACCCACAAAAGTTTTGAAGATGAGTCTGAGTCACGGTTCATGACGAAAAATGAAACGATGATACTCAGAATCAACATGAAATAGTAAATCGGTAAAAACTCGTGCGAGAAGTAGGTCATCAAAAGAACCAGAATCAGCAGCTGAATAGCCAGAGCTGTGCCCAGGTACAGAGCCTTTGATTTCAGAATCTTTTTGAATAATTTCAAATTCCCACTCCTTCCCCTTCTCTATACATGCCGCACTGCCAGCTGCCTTTCACCCTGATGGAAATTTTCCATAAGGTCTTCAGGCCGACGGCAGATCATCGGCAAAAACCGTATTAAAGTATCCTGACAGAGTTTTTAAACTCTGTCCAGATGGATTTTATATCGCATCAGGATTGGTGTTCAAAGCTTTCAACAGCGTTACTGTTCACACCCCCTGGGAACCTCTAAAATTTTAACCCTCTGATTTTTTCTCGAAAACCATACATTTTCGAATCAACTTTTTCTGCTGGTTTTCGAGTTGTCTTTTTAGGAAAGTTTTCAAA
>CAJTLE010000215.1 GCA_910577085.1 uncultured Allobaculum sp.
TTGAAAAAATCAAGTACCCCCTCCACCGGAAACAATGTGGATAACCTAATCGAGAAAGATTTGTTTGCATTTCGAAGACAAAACACGAAAAATAGTTTTGTGAAAAAAGCCATGAATTATTCGGGTCCAGAGTCTTTTCCTTTTTCCACTCGTTTGAATATCTCCCTCAAAACGATCAGTCAAAATGTAAAGCCCAAAGACAAAGTATAAAGACAAAGCACAAAAAGCAGAATACAAAAAAACTCCTGAATCGATCAGGAGTCAAAATTCAAAATTTACACACCAAGAATAGCATGATCTGAAAAAGTGTATGGGAATTGATCAAACTGGTATGGATAGCCCGGACCATCTACTGGTTCGTAGTGAACCAGACGATTGGTAGTATCCGTAATGCAGGTCTGGAAGACAATGCCATTGTTCGCTCTTGCCCTTGCCACTTCATCCGTGGTGACATAATCATCCGAAACCCAGGAATCTTTGAGGGCATAAATCTGACCATCAACTTCAACATAAGCCGGCTGTGAAGCAATCATGTCGCCGTTTGGCATATGAGAATGCGCAATGAACCAGCCATCTGCCCAAAGACCAACCGAACCATCAACTGGAGCCGAACCTGCACCCCAGCTCGAGACATAATGAACATGCCAGATCTGATTGTCTGGAATGCCTGAATCATTTACCGTAGCCGCAGCGTCCAAAACTGGCAGGGTTGCATTTCCATCTGTGCCAGCGTCTTCAAACGGTTCAAATCCAGTTTCAACCACTGGAACCGGATTGGATGGAGCAGTCTGAACCGGAGCAGCCAAAGCTGGATCTGGAGTGGAAGCAGCAGGCTGAGCTGGAGCTGTTGTGTCATGAACACCAGTCGAAGTCTGGGCAGCAACTGGTTCCTGTGCATCAGCCGTCGTCTCTGCAGCTGAATCTTTTGGGGTAGCTGCTGAAGGCTCAGAAGCCTGGGCCGCTGGATCTTGCAAGGAACCGGAAGCGGCAGTCTGATCCTTATCGTCGTCAACGTTTGCGGGTTTTTGGGCCTGTGTTGATTCAATCTTTTTTGAATCAACAATTGTGTCTACAGAGTCGTGATCTGTTTTTTCATCCATGATCGGTGAAACATCCGCAATCTCTGTTGTTTTCACTTGGTCTGAGCTCACACGATGGGCTTCGACACTCGCAGTAGAGGTCATCACTGAGTAGCCGACAATCGCTGCAATCGCACTGCATACGGTCAGGGCAACAAGTTTGATTTCTTTAGTTTCCGGGCTGGATTTCCTGGTACGGTTTCTTGAGTTGTGCGTCATATACGATCTCCTTCTATCCCACGTCTGGGATCCTGCTTTCTTTCTTTGCTCTCTGGAAGATGGAGGAAGGAAATACGTTCTGTTGCTCATTTTTCATTCTTGAATACGTGTTTGATGAGTTGCATTCAATCTGGTTCCTCAGCTTCAGTTTCATTCTATCGCCTGCTTCTATCTTCCTGAAATGTAATGCCGATAATTTTTGACAGGAATAATTTCTCTGTTCTCTGATCAGATGCTCTCTATACTACCGTTAATAGTGACAATATAATTGGCTGTTTAAATTTTTTGTGAAAATTTTTTCGCAAGTTTCTAACTGTTTACAATCCGCTTCACTTTATCAAACTGTTCCTGCCAATTCTGGTCTTGAAATCCCTGTTGTAAGCGATGACCTTAAATTTTGATAGTCGAAAAGTGCTGACCGTCTTGCTCTTCAATCTTCATTTTTAAGGCACTTTCTGATCATGAATCGTGTTTTAAATCAAGAGGAAAAGAAAGAGAGGTTTGGCAGCAGTGTTCATTATTTGATTTCGTATTCTTATGGGCATAACTGCCCGCTTTTGTTTTCATCCATAAATGACAGAGGCAGAGACCGAAGAAATGCGGTTGATTAGAATTGTTCTGAATCTTTTTTCTTTCATTTTTCTACCTGATTGGTGATTTTTTCTATCTTCTATCGTCAACAAGCAATCTATGCTTTGGTTCTGATTCTTTTGTCTGCCTATTTTCTATGGCTCCAGGGAAAAGATGCGCACATTCAAGCCATTTGCAATTGTGATGTTTCTCGTTTGTTGCATTTTTATAAACTGAGGATTTTCATTGTCTTTTCTGGCCGTTAAAATGGCCTGGCCGGCTCTTTTCAGAAAAGTTCAGATATGCTTGATCCGATCCATCCTTTCATTGCCCTGTACAACGTGCGAAACAAAGAGGGTATTTGGACCTTAACTTGGGAAGCAAAAGTGAATATTTGTTGAAAATCCAAATCGTAATTCAGGAGAGAAAATTTGCAAAAACCAATGTCATTAAGTTAAGTAAGCTCAGGCTTCTAGCCGTCAGTTCTCTGATGGCGAGAAGTCTTTTTCGTTTTTGTAGGCCATTTTAGACGTTTTCGAAAAATGAACCAGTTTCATACACTTCTA
>CAJTLE010000216.1 GCA_910577085.1 uncultured Allobaculum sp.
TTCCGTATCGAAGCGAAGCTTCAGAAACTGAAGCCAAAAGAACGAAAAGAAGAAAGGATGCTGCGCGAAGGAGGGCTCGTGGAGCAGGTTTTCGTGTGCGCAAAAACAGCCCTGGCCACAGAAGGCTGGACAACCCAAAAGGAAAAACAGGCCCTGAATTATCTGGTAGATAACGAAGAAGGACTGAAGATTTATCTAAAAGACGGCAATGTACCGATGACCAATTCGTTATCGGAAAGAACGATCCGAAGCTTCGCGATCGGACGGCGCAACTGGCTGTTCTCGGGAAGTCCGAGAGGAGCCCGAAGCTGCGGCGTACTGTATTCGGTCGTAGAAAGTGCGAAAGCCAACGGACTGGTACCGTACAAATACATACTGTACGTGTTGGAAAAACTGAGGGGAAAGATCGGGCAGCTGAGTGACGAGATCCTTGATCAGATGATGCCGTGGAATGCAGAAGTCAAAGAACAATGCGTATAACCCGAAAGAAAAAGGGCCCCTGCTTGCGAGAAGTATCTCACAGACAGGGGCCTTTAACTATACGCGGTTCTTTTTCCCGCTTACAAACAGAATTCGAATACCTATTCTTCTTTTGCTGAAGTCCGCCTTCCTGATCCGGGTCCCAGGAAACAAACCGGATCGGATCGGCCAGCTATCGTTATTCAGTCTTCCAAAGGCAAGATCTATATCCATAATCATACGGAACCGGTGCTGATTCGAACGGTCCTCGATTCATTATGAGATCTCTTGATTTTAACCGCATCGATCATGTGTACATCCGTCCCGGCTACACGGATCTGCGCAAAGGCATTGACGGCCTGTGCCTGCTGGTTCAATCTTCCATGAAGCTGGACCCGCGTCAGAATATCCTCTTTCTGTTCTGCGGCAGAAAGACTTCCACCATCAAAGGACTGCTTTGGGAAGAGGATGGGTTCATGCTCATCACCAAGCGTCTAGAGAATGGAAAGTTTCAATGGCCCAGAACGGAGGAAGAAGTCATTGCGCTGAGCGAACAGGAGCTCAGATGGCTGCTTGACGGACTGAGCATTGTACAGAAAAATGCGATTCGTCCAGCACGAAAACGTGCATATATTGTGTGATGGAAAAGCCTTTCCAAGTGTGTTATAGTCGGGTCATGAAAGATGGTTACTTCGCACAGGACAACGGATCCAGCATGGAAATTCAAAAGATTCTGGAAATCATGAACGAGCAGCTGAAAAAACAGTCCGAGCAGATCGAGAAACAATCGGAACTGATCGAAAAGCTGTACGATAAGATCGAACAGAAGGACGAGATCATCCGCAAGCTTCAGAAGATGCTTTTCGGCCGGAAGAGCGAAAAGGCAGCCGCGCTTGAGATGATGGCCAATATGGAACCTCTGTTCACTATGGATTATCCGGAACCGAAACAGGAAGAACGTACAGGGACAGTCAAGGCGCATGAGCGCCGCCGCTGTCCGAACCGTACGGACGACCTGGACTCCCTTCCGCATGAAAAAGTGGTGATCGAAGCGACCGAAGAAGAAAAGAAATGTCCATATTGCGGAGAAGAAATGATCAAGGTGGGCGAAGAGAAAGCGCACACGATCGTAAAGGTCCTCCCTGCGCAGATCATCATCGAAGACATTTATACAGAAACCTACGCCTGCCCTGCCTGCATGAATGACGGGGAAGGCGTTCTTTATAAGACAGACGCGCCGGCCGCTTTGATCCCCGGTTCTTTTGCGAGCGCGCAGGCCCTGGCCTATGTGGCCAACGAACGGTTTGTCAAAGGCGTGACCTATTACCGGCAGGAAAAGGAATGGAAGAGCTGGAAGCTTCCTGTGAGCCGAAGAACGATGTCCAACTGGGTGATGCTGGGATCGGAGAGTTATTTCGAACCGCTGATCGAACGGATGAAAAGTCACCTGCTGAAAGAGGAGTATATACACTGCGACGAAACGACCATCCAGGTCATGAAGGAAGAGGGGCGCAGGAATACGAACAAGTCGTATATGTGGGTGTACAGTTCGATACAGGAAAGCGAACATCCGATGCGGCTGTTCGACTATCAGCCCGGAAGAGGCGGAAAGTATGCCGCCGATTATCTGGAAGGATTCGCAGGGATATTGATCACAGACGACTATGCCGGATACAATCAGGTCGATCATGACGAAAGAGCACTGTGCTGGGCTCATGCCAGAAGGTACTTTGTAGATGCTCTGGAAGGCCTGAAGGAAGCAGCAGGATCCGTGTCAGTGAAGATACTTACACAGATCATGAAGATCTTCCGTATCGAAGCGAAGCTTCAGAAACTGAAGCCAAAAGAACGAAAAGAAGAAAGGATGCTGCGCGAAGGAGGGCTCGTGGAGCAGGTTTTCGTGTGCGCAAAAACAGCCCTGGCCACAGAAGGCT
>CAJTLE010000217.1 GCA_910577085.1 uncultured Allobaculum sp.
CCAACTTGCAGGGCTGATTGCGGGCGGCATTCACCCCCGACTGAATGGCAAAAAAACATCAAAAATCATTTCAAACTCTATATTATTGAGCCAATCAGTCGGGGTACTCTGCCTTTAAGAATAGATCGAAGACCCAATGATCGTAAGGCAAAGATTAAAAATGCTAATTCCTTTCAGAACCAGGAAGGCCATACCAGGCAATGCCTTCTGGCCGCCAGCCAACCTTGACCAGAAAATCATTCTCAAACTGATCAGGCGTATAGTTATGAGAACCCGCTTTGGCATTCGGATTGTATTGCCTTAACAATGGAACAGACTTTCCTTCATCCGAATACCAGCCAATTCCCTCATCTTTCCAGCCTAAACGCTTTAACTCATCCCGCTCTTCAATCGAAACCGTATAATGATGATCTCCAGCATTCTTGTTATACAATCGATAAACCGGAACTGTAGAAAGCTTTGGAGCAATCCAGCCTACACCTTCATCCCGCCAGCCGATTTTAATCAAATAATCTCGTTCAACCAGATCCTCCGTATAGAAATGCTCACCGAAATTCGGATTATAAAGACGATAAGCATTTGCACTTCCCGCATTTTGTTGGAGATCCGTAACCGTACCTGGAACCGATGGATCTAAAGGATTAACAATTTCCACTGGCAGTAAAGGCTGATTCGTATCTTCCCCGGCAACCGGCTTTGAAGTAACCAAATGATTTCCACCTGCCCTTGTAACTGTCAAAGTCCCTGAAATATCGACCGGACTCTGACCATTAATCAGTTTTTCGCTGTAGGTAAAATTCTTCTTGCCGGAATAGAAATTACAATTAATCAACTCAGACTGACCAATGCCGCTTAATGAAAGATTACCAACAATCATTCCGGGAACCCCATCACGAAAATCAAACGTATCCTGATCCGTATTGACCGAAAGACTGACCGACTGATTGCGGAAATTATTCTTCACCTCAGGAAGACGATCAAGCCACTCCCAACCGAACATGTCTTTCAAATATTCTTTTGTATCAGACCAATCCGCAGGATCACTCAAATGCCCTGCAGGCAGCCAGAGAATCTCATTTCCTGAACAATCTACCCCATACGGATTTGCGAAAGCCAGCTCCTCGTTATTGGAAAACACGATATTTGATAACTGATTCTCCGAACAATCAAGAAACCATAGATCACGCAGATGAGAAATATCTAATGTCCCAGTCAACCGATTCCCTGAAACATTCAGACTGTGAAGAGAGCCCTCTACGTCCAGTTCAGACAGCTTTTCCTGAAGCTGCTGGGTGGTCAGCCCCTGGTTGCTTAAATCCAGACTGACAATATTATTTTCATCATCATAGAGAATCCCGTGAGCTTCATCTACCTGATCATCACCACCAGTCAGACTCAGCACCGCAATATCATCAGATCCCCCAAGAGTATCAGATTCCTGAACTGCACCGGAATCAATTTTCAGTTCCCTACCTGACACAGACCACGGACTCAAAAACAGAACAGCCGCTAAAGCTGACGAAACCAGAGTTTGTTGTGACATACTATTATCCTTTCTGAAAACCCAAAGGCTTTCCAGTTATCTCTTGTCAAACATCTTTGGTACAGCATCGCCTGAATCTCTTAGAAAAGAACATGGTAGGACCATCTCAAGGATTTACGAGCATTCCTTTCTGCGCCAGATTCGATCGCCAGACACTGCTATTCATTACGCAGGTAAACTATGACAAACCAGAGTAAAACCTTGATAAAAGTGTTAATCTAAATCCCCTGCCTCTATTCATATTTACGGTCAAACGTTATCAACAGTTTTTTCGCTACAGGGCAACGAACTCGTCTATATACTGATTTCAAATTCAAATCTTCGCATCAAAAAACATGAAGCAGACCGGGTAGCAGAAGCAAAACAGAAAACATTATTCTAAGATTATTCAGACTTTATTATTGGTTTCAATTGTGATTAACGATATAAACATCATTAATTCTATTCGTGATTCTGTTTTCTAATAATTATCTTTATGTACTCCTCTCATCATTATGATGGAGATCTCTATCTGTGCACAGTATATTCTAAATTTATGCGTTTTTAAACACATTTTTGACATTTATTTTTATCTTAAACAAATCATCTCTTTATGCCGTTTTGGTTCACGAATTTATTAACAACTAGAAGTAATTCAAAGAGCGCTATTATCGATATTGGTATATTTACTATTTTGATTCATTCAATTTGTATTATTTCTCTCTTGTTTTTTCCCCGAATAATTCATGGCGTTTTTCACAAAACCATTTTTCGTGTTTTGTCTTCGAAATGCAAACAAATCTTTCTCGATTAGGTTATCCGCATCGTTTGCGGTGGAGGGGGTACTTGATTTTTTCAAAA
>CAJTLE010000218.1 GCA_910577085.1 uncultured Allobaculum sp.
ACTTTGACGCCAGATCAGCTAGCTATATTAGATGCATAAATAGCTAGAAATGATATCTAATTTGTTTGATAGGGGCTTTTTGCGCTTTTTTAGGAATAATGTATACAGGGGTTACAGAAAAAAAAGAAACAGACCAGGCTGCAATCCTGGTTTTTTCATGGCCAGCTCTTCTCTTTCAGGCCTTTGATCCTTTCGTCCTTCAGTCATTCAGGCCGCCATTCAATCAGTCAAAATTTCCAACCAAGATCTCTATTTAAATATTTCGGTCAACCTTTGCCCTCCTCAGAATGATTCCATTTACTTTTCAATCAACAAACTTTCACTCTTCATTCTGCTTTTAATCTTTCGCATAGACTGACAGAAGTGAAAGGTTGATGTTTTCGTGGTGTCTTGCAGGTATGGCTATACTTGAAGATACCTGTTTGACGAAGAATCTCTTTCTTCCATTTCCTGGAGGTGATTTATTGTGAGTACATATATTTCCGTCATTAAAGACTCGTTCTTTTTCTTTCCGGCGGCCGCCTTTGTCTTTACAATTCCTTATATTCTCTGGAATTACCATAAGTATGGTTCGATCTGGTCTTTGCGGATTGTGGTCGTCTATTCGCTGCTGCTCTATGTCATGACGGTTCTGTTTTTAACTGCCCTGCCGCTGCCAAGTCTTTCCTATGTGGCCAATCTGAAAATGGCCAGAGCGCAGCTTGTTCCGTTCAACTTTATCCATGACATTTTTAAAAACCTGAGCGGATCGCCAGATACGTTGCAGTACTGGATTGCGGCCATCAAGACCAAGGCATTTAAGGAATATGTGTTCAACATTCTGATGTGCATGCCCTTTGGCATGTATCTGCGCTATTACTTCAAACAAAGCCTGCCCAAATGCATCCTCTATACGTTCCTGTTCTCGTTGTTCATCGAGATAAGCCAGCTCACCGGTCTTTGGGGGATCTATCCGCGCAATTACAGACTCTTTGATGTCGATGATCTGATTTCCAATACGCTTGGCGGTTTTTTAGGTGCCCTGATCGTTTCCTGGATCGGACACTGGCTGCCAAGCCGGCACCGTATGGATCGCAACAGCTTTGAACGCGGGCGCACCGTTTCCCTGCTTCGCCGTTCAGTGGCAATGGGCATTGATCTGTATGCCTGCTTTCTGATCAGTCTGTGGCTCGATCGGGCTTTTCCCCAGATCCCCTTTTCGCTGACCAAGCTATATATGCTTGTGTGCATTGGCTGCACCACCCTCTTTGCGACGATCTTTCGCGGTCAGAGCCTTGGTATGTTGATGACCAGCCTGAAAATCGTCAATTCGAAAACACATGGCAAAGCCAGTGTATTTGCGATTTTCTTTCATCTGGCCCTGCAGTATGGCCTTGCGATCGGTATTCCTTTGTTTCTGGTCGATGAATCCGGCCATCTGCCCTGGAACCCATTTCTGGTCAGTGCCGTTCTCTGTTATTTCTACATGGCCTTCATGATCTGTTCGGTCATCCTTTGCTTTACCAGAAGACAATCCATTCCGGGACTTCTCAGCCGGACCATCGTAGTCTCTGACATTCGAATTCCTGCCAACAGCCAGTAAAGAAATGCTGGCTGTTTTTTCTTTGGACCTTAGTCTGCTTCAAGTTAGAAGTAATGGCGATCTTCTGGGTAGAACCGGATAGAACCTTCTGGAAGTCCGTTAGCAAAATATCGGTCTGTATTAAAATGAAATACAAGATATGCGTCGTCTCCATATCAGAAATGGCGCAGCCCCAATTCAGACGGACACCCTTTTCAGGTGGTCAGTCCGTTTTTAAACCTGAATTCGAACTAGAAAGAGGAAATGAATATGGATGAAAAAGCAATGCTGTATCTGGAGGATGCTGCCGAACAATGCTTTCGGACCGGCCGGGACAGCGAACTGTTCATGGATGTAGAAACCGGTGATTTATGGAAAGTTTCTGATCATCCCAAATACCGCAATCCGGATATGAGTCTGGATGAAGCCCTTGAACTCGAACAGAAACATAAACTGATCCGGCTTCCAAAAGCCCGCGATCTGCATGAGCTGGAAATCATGGATGAATATACCGATTATGTTCCAGAAGCCACCGTCCGGGATCTGGTGACCATTCTCAGACAGCCTGCTCCATTTCAGAATTATCGCAGCCGGCTGGATCGGGCTGGACTGCTGGAAGATTATTACCAGTACCGCAAGGAAAGAGGGGCCGATACGCTGGAAGAATGGTGCGTGAACCTCCCCACCCAAACGGATAACAAAGCAGCATTGATTCAACAATCAATCCTGAATTGAAGTCCGTTTGGATGGGGCTTCGGGAGCTGAAACAGCCATGGTCGTACTGGACGGATCCAGTGCG
>CAJTLE010000219.1 GCA_910577085.1 uncultured Allobaculum sp.
CTGCCTGGCGTATTCAGCAGTTTTTAAATACTTTGATTCTGAAGATCTTTTCATAATATATTGATACAATATAAGACAATTATTATCAATATAATACATCAAATATTAACTGTTTAATATCATCCCTTACGGCTCTGGATCTGTGGCCTCAAACAGACATCCTCTTCTCCATTTTTCGCTGTCCTCTGCTCTCTTTCCTGCTTTGGTGCGCCTGTAAAAAAAAGCAGAATCCGCATTTGGATTCTGCCTGAATACTGGCTGTTCATTTTGTGGACTCAAATGCCCTCTGCCCTTGTGCAGGGCTCAAGAACAGTTGGTCCGGTTTTTAGAGGCGATTGCAGTCTTAGGCAGCAATCAGGTTATCCGCAAGAGTTTCCATTTCTGGAAGGTCGGATTCTTTCATGCTGGTCTTGATGGTCACCACTGGATCTACGTATGTCAGATTCTGCTGTTTGGCCAGAATTTCTTTCATCGTCTTGGCCGCACTTGGAGCCCAGGAACCGTTCTGGATCATGGCGATTGTACGGTTTCTGAAGCCTTTGTGCGTCAGGATGGTTAACATTCTTTCCATTGGTGCAAATACACCCGCATCATAAGAGCAGGCAATCAGCAGGATTTTTGGATACACGAAACACTGGGCCACTGCTTCATGGACATCACAGCGCGTAACATCCATCAGTTTTACAGTCCGGCCTTTGTTTTCGAGGATATCTTTCATCTTATCGGCAACAACATTGGTATGGCCATGGATGGAAGCAACCAGAATCAGAATGCCTTCTTTTTCTGGTTTGTAACTGGACCATGTGTCATACAAAGAGATGTAGTGGCCAAGATTTTCAGTTAACAGCGGACCATGGGTTGCAGCAATGGTCTTAATATCCAGACCGGCTGCTTTTTTGAGCAGAGCCTGAACCTGTGGGCCATATTTACCAACGATATTCAGGAAGTAACGGCGGCCTTCTTCTTCCCATGGTTCATCGGCATCGCGAGTACCGAATTTACCAAAGGCGTCAGCCGCAAAGAGTGTTTTGTCTTTGTCATCGTAAGTCACGATAACTTCTGGCCAGTGCACCATTGGAGCAGCAACAAAGTGCAGTTTACGATCACCTAAATCAAGGGTGTCGCCTTCTTTGACGCTGATTTTATTTTCTTCCGGAATTGGATGAACCTGGAAGTTTGGCATCATCTGCCAGGCTTTTGCAGAAGCAACAACTTTTGCTTCTGGATGTCTCTCTAACAGAGCATCGATGCTTCCGGAGTGATCCGGTTCAAGATGCTGGATGAGCAGGTAATCAAGTGGCTTACCATCGAGGACTTCATCAACATTAGCCAGCCATTCATCTGTTTTACGACGGTCAACAGTGTCGACTAACAGGGTAGGGCCTGCTTCGCTTTTGATCAGGTAAGAGTTGTAGGCAATGCCATGGGGTACTTTGTACTGACTTTCAAACAAGTCAATATCGTAATCGTCACAGCCTACAGAAAATACAGTATCAGATACTTTTTCCATAGTGATCCTTTCCACAGGAGATCTTCCTCTCCTTCTTATACGTTCCATTCTACCGTGAATCGGATAAACCGGACAAACTGATTTAGTTACCTCTGCCATATTTGAAAAAAATATTTTTGATTGCTCTTTAAGAAAGGCAGAAACCCGATCTCAGATTTCTGCCTTGAATCATTTTATGCCTGTTTGTAAGCGGAACTGTATTTTGCCTGGATTCTTTTTACTTCCTCAATGGAAAGACCAGACGCAATGGAAGCATCCTCCAAAGAAAATCTTCCAGTTCTAAGCATTCGAATCACTGTTTCTTCCTTCTCCTCCTCACGGCCTTTTTCCAGGCTCTTATTTCTAAGTTCCTCCACAGATTCGCACATCAAGCTGCTCATGATCGAGTTTCCCTCCTTCTCATTTGAACTGAATGCTTTTGACTTCTCCTGACAATCTCATATACGCGGGGTTTGAGAATCTGTTTTCGAACTTGCGAAATTTCTTAAACTCTTTGATTTCAGCAAAAGACCTGGCTTCTTTCCTTGTTCTTGACCCGATGGCTGTCTTTCTAAAGCTGATTGATGGCCAGACTGCCTTGGCAGTCATCCAAAAAAGATGAAGTCTTTTCGTTGATTACAATGAAGCCAACGGATTTTAACAGTTGGTTATATTGGGTTTTTAAGGAAAAAACAGTCTATAATGAATATAGATGTGTTATTATAAATCCATGAGAATGAAGACGTCACAAGCCTGCAAATACCTCGGGGTTGCCA
>CAJTLE010000220.1 GCA_910577085.1 uncultured Allobaculum sp.
TGTCTCAAAAAGGAGTCGATCTCTTCCGCTAAATTCAGTATATAGAATGTCCGACGGAAAAATAATAATTCTCAGCACCCCCAGTTACATGGGGAGTGGCAGAGCCCGATCTATGGGAATTTTGGTTCTGAACTGGCCACATGGGACCAATTCAAGGTAGACTGAAACTATGTTAGCTGCTGGAGTCATCGCGGAATTTAATCCGCTGCATAATGGACATCGTTATTTGCTCAAAACCATCCACGAAACCGTACATCCCGACGTGCTGGTGGTTGTTTTATCGACCTGGTTTTCAAGCCGGGGGCTTCCCTCTTTGGAAAGTGTGGAGACCAAAACCAGACTGGCTTTGGAGGCTGGTGCAGATCTGGTGATTGGACTGCCAAGTGTTTACACAATGCAGTCCGCTGACTATTTTGCGCTGTATGCCATTGAAGCCCTGAAAGCGGCTCAGGTTTCCATGCTATGTTTTGGCAGTGAAACCGCAGACCGGAATCTGCTGGAACAGGGTGTCGATCAGCTTGAAAATATATCGGTTGATCCTTCCACTTCGCAGGCGCGCAATGCCGCCCAATACGATCTGGCTTTTGGACCCAATGACATTCTTGCCATTCAATATATGCGCTATGCCAGAGAATTTGGCATGGAGGTTCATCCGATCCTGCGCGATCAGGCTTTAAAATCCGCCACGAAAACGAGACAGGATTTCTTTGAAGGAACTAAACAGGAAGAAGATCATCTCTTTGAAGCTCGTCAGCGCTGGGAGAGCTACTATCCCCTTTTGCGCTATCTGCTCCTGGAAAGTGATCCCGCATGGCTTTCCTCTTTATTTCTGGTCGAAGAAGGTATTGAAAACCGCCTGATCCGTTGTGCCCAGAAGCATTCTGACTGGGCTTCCTTTTTAGAGGCAGCTGTTTCAAAGACCTATTCCAAAGCCCGAATTCAACGGACCTGCATGATGATTCTGCTTCAGATTCCTAAAAAAGAGATGAAAGCTCATTCCTCTTTCTTTCAGATTCAGGTACTCGGCTTCAATCCAAAAGGTCAGGCCTGGCTGAAATCTTTACCGGTCGGCACCCCCATCGCAAACCGCTTTGGTCAGTTGCCCGACTATTTACAGAAATGGGAAAACAAAGCCGGCCGGCTGTATGGCTTGTTTTCAGATACCTCGCCGGCCTGGAAAGTTGTGGTTGAAAAATAAATATGAGAAGAGATCAAAAAAGACACCGCCATGGCTGGTGGATCTTTCTAACCCTGCTTGTTGGCACGCTGTTTGTTATTTACGAAAAGTTTCTGCCGCCTACAAAACGTTCGAAAAAAGGAGTCGTCTATCCGTATGGACTGGTTTTAGGCTGTGCCTGCAAAGATGACGGCCGGCCGAGTCATGCCATGCTTGGACGCTGCGAGCTGGCCGTCAAAGAGTATCAGGCGGGCAAGTATCAGACGTTGGTCACTTCCGGATCAGCAGTCAAAAACAAATACATCGAAGCTACAGAAATGGCTAAGCTGATTCATCAGATGGATCCTGACATTCCAATTCTTGAAGAAGTCAATGCCCGCAATACGTGGGAAAATCTGAAGTTTACCAAAGAAATGATTGGTGATGAGCCCATTCTTGTCATGACTGGCGGCATGCATGCACGTCGAGCCAGTGCGATCACCAAAAACTTCTTTTCCCGGTATGCGGTTGCCAGCTATCCGGATTTTTCCCTCAAGCGGCTGTTTACAGAAATCTATTCCCGTTTTAAATACTGCTGGATTGAGCTGACCAAGCTGTGGCCGTTTCATTAAGGATTTCAGCTTTTGATTTTTGTTCAGAGTTTGAGCCTTTCTCCAAAGCCTTATTCAGAATCCAAATCTTTGTCTGGCCTCTGTGTCTTTTGGATCAGATCCTGCTTAGACTTTTAGTTCTTTAACTTTTGATTCTTTTGTTTTTTGCTCCTCTGTTTTCAACTGGAAGCTTCCAGTTTTCTTTTCGCATAGAAAGGAGGATGCGTGATGATCGTCAATCATCCTTTACCGACTGCCAATGAGACGCCTGAAACGCACATGGCGTTCTCGTTTGCCTGGCTGACCAACGGTCAATGACCCCACCCAAACTGCCTTGCAATTTGGATGGGGCTTGAAATAAGAAGCTTTCATGCATCTGTTTCAAGCCTGATTGACTAGCCTGAGTCTTAACTGACTACGTTATTTGAGAATCGACC
>CAJTLE010000221.1 GCA_910577085.1 uncultured Allobaculum sp.
CCGTAAGCCAGCGGGTAGGGCCTTCCAGGATTTATCCGCACTTACGGTTCAACGGAAAACCTGTTTTTTCGAGGGCTATGATGACTCCAATTTACTGCCGAAAGGCTTTTTGAAGTACAATAAGTTATAATTTGTACCATCTTAGACTAAGAAAGTACATGTTTTTCGAGCGATTAATATGGTTTCTGTTGTCGGTAGGGGATACAGTTTTGCGGGAACCGGTATTCCCACCCGAATCACTCAGCTGGCTGAAGAATTATCCAAGCTGCCTGCTTTCAATTCGATCAATTCGGATCCTAAAAAAGTGCAGGAATTAAAACAAAAGATAGTTGAAGATCTGATTCTCGTCTATCGGAAAAAACATGAACTCCACTGGGAAATGGCTAACTTACAAACTGGTCAGCTTCTTCCTGCCTTGCTCAATGAGTTTGTCGTAAGAGTTTTAAGTGCGTTTAATATTCTACGTAGCCAGCTGAAGAAGGCCAACCTAAAATTAGGTGGATTCAAACTTTCGGATCTGGATTGGAAAAAGGTTGCTTTCTATGAGGAAACAGAGATTCTTTTGATGATCTCTACTGCAGTTTTCAGCGCAACGAATTTAACAAAGGTATGTGTTGAATCCTATACGCAGAATAAGTTTTTGTGGATGAAGGTAAATCTACCGAATATTGGCCTACTCATTATTCATACCGATAACGTGATTCCGATCCTTCTTGAAGGGAAGATATTGAAAGACACGATAAAAGCATTGCAAAACGAAACCAAATATTTCTACCTCACAAGTCACAAAATGGACGAATCAGCCAGGTTTAAGTCTTGGGGCGCATGCGATTTTCCTTTGACGCCCGAGCAGGTCGAGATCCTTTATAATCTGGAATACCAGAAGACGTTAGCTGACATTGAACGGACGAATAATCCGCTCAATGCTGAAAAAGAGAAAAGATTAAAAATGGAATGGCTGAACAGATGGAGAAGTTTTATAGAAACTGGAGCTCCTTATCTGGGACTCTTAAACACCATCCAATGGTATTCACAAGACGAATTGATCCATAAAATAGAAGCCAATTCCCCCTGGGACCCCTGGTTTTCAAAAGTGGTTTTTAAAGCTATGCAGTTTCGACCTTACTTTCCCTTGATCACAGACCATAAAGAAAATGGACAGATCTGGCTTCATCATCGCTATAACTCTCTTTTCAATATGTGCAATGTAAAGACACTGGACGACTCATTTGATCGACTCTTTGCAAGCAAAATCTATTGGGAAAAAGGCAAGGCTGCTCAGATGCGCAAAGAATATACCGAGTTGGTCAATAAGCTTAATAACAACTCAAAAGTTTTCTTAAAAGCCGCTGTCATTACAGTGCCCGCCGTAGCACTGGCTGTTGCAGCCAGTACATTTGCAGCACCGATTGCGGTCGCTGTCGCGGGCGCCAATTTTGCTGGGCTTAGCGGAGCGGCTCTGACAAGTGCCTCTTTAGCCTGGCTTGGCGGAGGATCTTTGGCTGCCGGAGGATTTGGAATGGCTGGTGGCGCAGCTCTTATCACCGGTGGCGGACTCGCCGTCGGGGCCACCGCTGGGACGGCAGCCTCCTCGATGATAAGCAGTTCAGACAATCCCTATCAGGACGGGAATGAAAACGCGGCCGCTGTCTTTGTTCAAATCAAGTATGGCCACTATTTAGATGAAGCACGAAAAGCCAAACTGAAAGAAGAACTGGACGCTTGTTTAAAAACGAAGCAGAACGAATCCGGCAGCCAGATTAAGCGGATGAAGGAAAGTTTATCTGAGCGAAAAGCGGACAAGAAAACGATAAAAGATCAGATCAAAAATATAGAAGCCGCTGAACAGCTATTCGAAAAAACGCATGAGATTTATAAGAAATACTGCATTGATTAACGGGTCAGAAAAAAGAAAACAGAAAGAACGAAAGTGAGAGCATAGGAGAATAAAACCTGAAATCGAATAATCCTGAATTCCCATCTTCTTTTCAACCTACAAAAACCAAGTGCTAATTGAGCGGTAGATAAACCTGAACAATTCATCAAAAACGACAAATGGCCGGAAACACCTTTAAAGAACGTGTTTCCGGCCATTTTGCTTTTCACCAAACAGGTGAGTGTAAATCGTTCATCATTCCTATACAATATTAGCT
>CAJTLE010000222.1 GCA_910577085.1 uncultured Allobaculum sp.
TAGAAATTACACTTTTTCGTCATGCTCTTTTGTTTTTTAGTTCTTATGGCTAACTGCTTATCTTTCATATTTCACGCCCAAGTTGGTTCCGAGGCTAAAGGACATCACCTTAACTTAATGACATTGCTGTTCTCTATATTAAAAACCGAAGACAAAAAGAAGATAGCTGCTCTTTATAATACAAGTCCTTCTTACTTTAACAGTTGGATCTTGTCTCTAGTAGAAGTTAGAAATATTTGTGCGCACTATACTCGCCTCTATAATTTACCTTTAAAGCAAACTCCACGTTTATATGGAGAAAACAAAGTATATCGTCATGACATTAACAAAATTTTTCCTGTCCTCTTAGTCATCAAACGAATGCTCAATAGTAACGAACAATGGGAATCCCTATTCCGGGATTTAAAAACCACAATTAATAAATATCTACCTGTAATTCGCTTTGACTATATGGGTTTTCCTTCTAACTGGCAGGAGGTTCTATCTGGACTGCCAAATTCGACAAAGCCAGAAAATCAGTATGAATAAACTAGTGGTCCTTTGCATTCACATCCACACAAACTCAAAAAATAACATTAGTAAAAATGCTCCTGATCATCATATCTACAATTAAATGATCAGGAGCATTTATTCGTTGAATGAACTTTATTATATGACTAGTCATATAATAAATGTTTCTAACTAGGATTCTTCTCGGTAGACTCTGAGATGATTTTGGGATAAAGCCTGGCCAGCTTTGTTCGAGCATCAGTTGTTGTGAACTTCCATTGAACGGGCTGGCATCTTCCCCATCCCTTAACCCAAGCGGTAACTGCAGTTTCAAGCGTTGTGAAGGTTGGGAAACGTTGGTTAAGGCACTGAGTCGATAGAATTTGGATTCCAAGTTCTGCAATATTGACCCAACTACCATGGACTGGCGTCTTATGAATCTCAAATCGATTTTTCAGTCGGTGAGCTTCTGCAGCTGGAAATGTTTTATATAAAGATTTGGTAGTATGAGTATTTAGGTTATCCATGACCAATATAATCTTTTCCGCGTCAGGATAAGCTATATCCGATAGATATTTAAGCTGCATTGCAAAATCTTTCGCCGTTCTTCTTTTTGATGGATTGGCCATGATTCTACCAGTAGCTGGTTCAATCATCACGAATATGCAGCAGTGCCCGTTTCTAATGTATTCTGAATCTTTAATCTGGTCGCGGCCATCTTTACCCTCAGATTTTGGGCGGGCAGGAATTGGCTCTCTGGCTTCACCATGCAGATCTTTAGGTTTCTCATCTATACAGACTACAGGAAAACGGGAATCGTAAGGTCTGCTATAGACATCTAAGACATCTTCGAGACTATCCACAAATCCAGGATCTTCTGCAGATGGAATACAGTAATACTTCATCTTATGGGGCCTGATCGCATTTTTTCTAAGCGTCCTGCTGATTGCAGACTGGCTGATTGGATATTCGAGAACCACCTTCATTTCTTCTTGAAGGAGTTTTAGTGTCCACCTCGTTCTGCCGTCAGGTGGTGCTGAGCAAGCTTTGGCTATTAGTTTAGCTTCAGCTGCACCATCTATCTTTCGGTTTGCCTGGTCGGAGGCAGCAGGCCGCCTGATTCGCATGACCTTTTCAAGACCGTCGAGACAGAAATTACGAATGGTTAAATTCACCATTGTTCGACTGGCACCGGTTTGTTCCATAACTTGGTCTCTTGTTAAAGGATGAGAAGCATTTTCGTCCATTCCCAAAAGAATTGAAGCGCGGGTTCGTAAGGTCTCTGCAATGTTTCGGTTTTTGGCAATTTCTGTTAGCGCAGTTCTTTGTTCCCTGGTCAGCTTTACATGGTAAAGTGCGGGTCGTGGCATGTTAAAGGACTCCCTTCTTAGTAAAAGGAAATGACAAACTGTCTGAAACATGCGACAATCCGTTTGTCGAAAGTAGGATTGTTCATGTTTCAGAATTCTGTTCTGAAGCATCATCCGAAAGCTTCACTGCGGGAACAGTGGAGCTTTTTTATTTATCCTAAGATGAGACCAAAAGTAACTCTACATACGATTTTGGACTTTTTAAGAGCGGGAGTCTACATCAAAATATCAATAGACCGCGATAGATAAAGCATCTATCACTAAGAGTATGATTTAAGTGA
>CAJTLE010000223.1 GCA_910577085.1 uncultured Allobaculum sp.
ATTACACTTTTTCGTCATGCTCTTTTGTTTTTTAGTTCTTATGGCTAACTGCTTATCTTTCATATTTCACGCCCAAGTTGGTTCCGAGGCTAAAGGACATCACCTTAACTTAATGACATTGGCTTTGTACAGTTTAACAAGAGTGTCAGGATAAGGGCTTTTCGAAAAATAAACTTTAGATTTTGCCATTTGGCTCTCCTTCTCTTTATTTTTTGAAACTCTATTGATGAATCTGTAAAAACGAAAGTCTGTGCTCTGCTTTCAACAACTCAAAGATTTGAAGTCATCTTTTATTTCAGATGACCCAGATCCAGGACCAGATCAAAACGGGCAGGACCCACAATCTGGAAGTACTTTTCTTCCAATGGGATCCAGCGGTTCTTGAAATCCTGAAGTTTTTCTTTACCATTTCGTTTCTCAATTCTTTCCAGCTGCAGATCAGGATCAATGGTGGTCAGAATCCGCAGATCGGCATAAGGATCAAGATCTGAATTGGTGGCATAAGATCCTTCAAGAATCAGAACTTCTGGCTGCCCAATCGAAACCGGATCCTGCAAAGACATGCTTCGACAGGAAAATGGACGGTACACAATGGGGTTGCCATGCATAGCGGGTTCGAGAATTTCTTCGACGATCCGCTCGGAATCGACGTTTCTTCCCGGTGTGGCATATCGTTTGGGTGTTCGTTGATAAGGCTGCAGGAAAAAGTCATCCAGATGAATCACCTGGCTGTTTTCAATCTGGCTTTGTAATAAGGAAGCCAGTGAAGTTTTGCCGGAAGCACAGCGTCCGTCTATACAGATGATCAGCAAATTTGAGGAGTCATCGGCTCCTTTTGAATTGGTCTTTTCTTTCTGATCCCGAAAAAGAGCCAGCTGTTTTTGAATCAGGCTGGCTGCTTCTTCAAGACTTGAAGGCTGAAACGAGTTGGAATCCATCAGGCTCAGGCAACGGCTTTCTCACTCTGAAAACGAAGAACACCAGTTTTATTGAGTACGAGCATAATTGTCGGGATCAATAAAAGCTGAAGGACGATTCCTGGCAGCCCACTCATAATGGCTGCGTTCATAAAGATCTGGAAGGAATAAGGCTGACCAAGCATGGAAGTAATAATCGTCATGACCAGACCATAGACCAGACGACCTCCAACCATCGCAATGAGTAAGGCTTTATAAACGGTGCCCAGATCCTGTTTGGAACTGGAGTTATAAATCAGACCACTGATTGCTCCATATGCAGCCAGCTCGAATGCCATCGCAAAGGCCATTGGAAATAAGACGGGCATGCCAAACAGTGCACTTCTTACGAGTGGAGTGGCAAAACCGACCGTAAGACCATATTTCCATCCACAGATCAGCCCGCAAAGCAGCACTGGAATGTGCATGGGCAGCAGCATAGAGCCAACGTATTGAATCTGACCCGTTAAAAATGGAAGCAGTAATCCAAGGGCCAGAAACAGAGCCGCCAGCGTTAATTTCTGAACAGATTTCATTTTCTTTTATCTCCTTTCACACAAAAACAAGTCAATTGACTGTTCTTTTACCATTATATCCACAGGCGTACCCCTGTACAAACTTTACCTTCAAATTGAGTTATGCTTATTTCTGATATAAATTCGACTTTAATATGCCTTAAAGGCATTAGATAAGATAGACTGAAACGCCTTAGCATTAAAAATATCGGGATAAAAGAATCATTTGGATTAAATAATTCTTTTGGAAAGTGGATATTATAACAGTCAGCAGATGAGATAGTTCAATGCGAAAATAAATTCACAAACTTGCTTGCATTCTGCTGATCACTTATGGTAGAGTAAGCGAGTGCTTGCGAAGGGATTCGCAAACATGAATCATCGCAAATTCTACAGAAAACATCTGATAAAAAGTTGATAAAAACTTCACAAAAGTTGTTGACTTCTGAATCTGCTGATGATAAGATAAACAAGCCTTGTGAGGGAAATTGATTCACTCACAAATAGATGGCTCTTTGAAAACTCTGATTACAGACAATTCAATATTCGAAATTAACACGTCGATTCTTGAACAACACTTAATACTTCAAATAATCAATTCACGAAATTTAAACGC
>CAJTLE010000224.1 GCA_910577085.1 uncultured Allobaculum sp.
CACGGGCTGATCAGGTCAAAATCTATAAGCTTCTTCAAAAGTATCAGTTCAAAATCTGTTCGGCCCTTCGAAAGGAGCTGACAGAAAACGACTTGTATCCCAGCAACACCAACCTGAAAAACCTCTGCCAGGCCAAAGAAATGCCTCATCTGCCGGAAAGTGCAGTGTTCCGCCTGGATTACGCCTATTCTGATAAGCAGATGTGTGTATCCTAAATTCCCGCCTTTATACACATGTCCATTAAAGGCCGAATAGTTCCATAATCTGATTCTGTAGACTGGTTGTCTGCAGAGTCAGATTTTTTCTTTTTCCTTCCACGCTGATTTTCTTAAGTTCTCCAATCTCATTCATGATTTCCTGATAGGAATACTTATTGGACCATTTCACTTCTGAAAGCTTCTGACGAATCCAAACAACCAGGATCAATGTCAAAAACTGTATGAATATCCGCCCGTTCATTGCCTCTTCACTGTGGACTCTCAATCGTTTCATATCCATCTGATTTTTCAGGTCATCAAATGACTTTTCAACGCAGTCTTTCTCTCTGTAGATGGTCAATGCTTCTGTTTTATCCTTGATGAAATTACTGGCCATGACAAACCAGCCCACTCTGTTTTTTAGATGGCTTTCGATGGCCGCATCGTTATAGAGAACCTTGCGTCCTCTGACTTTTGTCTCTTTTATGGTGAAATACGTTTCAACGAATTTCTCATCATTTACCTTTTCATCGTTGCAGAGCGCCTGGTAAGTAGTATGCAATTTATGATTGAATGCTTTCTTTTCTCCAGCAGCTTTATCGCTGTCAAAATAAATATGGAGATAGAGACGATGGCCTTCCCATTTCTGCAGCTCTGTTACTCCATAAACCTCATCACCTGCAACACTCACCACATTGTAGTGGCTTTCAATCGTATCTCTGTATTTTTCTACAGCTTCTTTGGCGATCTTACTGGTAAAAGGTACACCTAACGCAAAGTGAAAATGGTCCTTATAGAGAGCCTCCAGGTTGTATAACGAGAAAAATCCTTTATCCATGATCAAAGAAAGCATTTTTGAGGTAATCATCTTCTGGTTCTCCAAAACGGACTTCAGTGCCTTTACATCCTTGATCTTGCCATCAAGGGGCATGAAATAGATAGGAAGCTTGCTTTTCTGCCCTGTAATCATCAGAAGATTAATCTGGGGAAGAGGTTCATGATCGCGGTTATAGCCATACTTCACCATGGAAATGAATTCGGAATAGGATGAAACACTTGTGATGTCCAGGGCAAAGTATTCTTTAGACTCATTATGAGCTATCCATGTTCTGAAAAATTCTTGCTGCTTTGACAAGGTAAGACATTGCAGAAGCTCACTGACTCTTTGGCTGATTAAACCATTAGGAAGGTAGGTTTCATTATGAGCAGACCAGCGGTCAATTAAGTAGAGCGGATCACCGGTAGAGGCTAGAAATTCACAGCAGGTCATAATGTAAGGCCAGTGATTTGGGAAGACTTTTTTAAGGCAGTCCATTAACCCCGTTTCACGAGCGGCCTTATCCACAATCGAAAAACTGCCGCTGCCAGTTACAGTAATCTGTGACTCTGGTTTAGATTGACGAAGTCCGTTTCCATTTTTAGCTCTAGGCCGATTCGGAACGATTTCTCCCGTCTGTTCATCGATATGGCCGATGCATTTACGATGAGAATCAGGTTTTTTCTTCTCTTTGTTCCAAAATGACTCAACCTCATAAACATAAATCCGACCATTTTTACCTTTAACCTTCACTTGAGATGACATAGCAGGCCTCCAAAACATATGTATAACTTGTAAATATTATAGATTATACACACTTAATAAGTCAAGAGAAAAGTCCTGATATTTCTTTATAAAAAGTAATATCAGGACTTTCGGACCACTACATCTCTGTATATAGTGGGGAATTTAGGGTGTATTTGATTGTGAAAAACTCGAGTTCAGCGTTCAGGTTCGGACTAACAAGGAAGCAAAGAAGACCGGTCTTCCGGAATGGAAAACATTCAATCTGGTTCTTCCTTCCTTCATCCGGGAGCAGGC
>CAJTLE010000225.1 GCA_910577085.1 uncultured Allobaculum sp.
TTCTTGCCCGCCGCGCCTCTCTTCTGGTGGAGAGCAGCTCAGGAATATCTGTTCTGCACTGGACATCCCAGGCAAGAAGTTCTTTTGTCTCGGTTGAAGCACTAAGACCAATGTGTTTGGAACCAGCATCCACTCCAAGAGTGACAGGCTGGGTATATCTTGTTGAGTTGTATAAAAGCTGGATGGTAAAGGGAGTTTTCTTTACCACCTTAGCTTTTCTTTCTTTTAAAAGGCGGCGCACCTTGCATGCCTTTCGGTTGGCATTAAGGGTTTACCATCAATATCTAATACATAAACCATGTTTTTACCTCCAGGGTAATAAATCTCCTCCGGACAAAAAGCATCTTTTGAAGTGTGTAAAGCATCAGCCTTCGCCAATGTTATAAGAGGTTTGTTGATCTGCACACTGCGCCTGACCTCAGCGCTGGTTAATGCAGATCCGCAGAGTCCGGAATTAGGCTGAACGTTCCGAAGTGCCTGTTTAGGCCTATGACAGGCCAATTCTCAAATAACGTAGTCAGTTAAGCCTTAGGCTAGTCAATCGGGCTTGAAACAGGTGCATGGAAGCTTCTTATTTCAAGCCCCATCCAAATTGCAAAGCAGTTTGGTGGGGTCATTGACGTCATTTTCCTCACATGGATCCAATCTTAATCAGGGTTACATTTGTTTTCAATTTTTCAATGCCTTTCAGGATTTATTTCCCCTTCTCTTGTCCGCTTTTCTGCGGTTTTATTCCAAAAAGCACACAACAAAAAAGGACTGTCTCCAGTCCTAGGCGAGCTTTAAAGCCAGCGTAATCGCAAACAGAATCAGAAGAATGATTGCAGCAACCATCCAGCCGGTTTTTGCTTTTTTCAAAGCGGCAATTTCTTTGTTCGCGCGTTCGAGCTGATGCTGATATTCTTCTTTGCATGTATTGGACATAGTTCGTTCTCCATTTGTCTTTCATTTTAGCATCCTGTCAGTCCGACCACAGAATTCTCTGGCATAGAAATCTTCTCAGAAATCAGATTGAATCCAAAAAGTGGGATGTCTTTGCTTCCTTTTTCAAAATTCACCTGGTCATTTTAAAAAAGACAGCTGTATTGAACGCCTGGGGGTGCTATCCTGGAATCGCGAAAAGGAGAAGCTTATGGCAAAGATCGAAATTTCAAACCTGAAAAAGGGATCCAAAGAGCGATTCATCCCTCAACAGAGTGTAAATGCAGAATATTTCGTATTTCAGCAGGGACCAGCACACTGGTTTCAGATTGATACCTATGGATCTGCAGGGCGTAAAAATCCTGAGAAATGTTCACAGTCCATCCGGCTCGATCGCACCAACGCCGTCAAGCTGATGCGGATCATGATTGAAGAGCTCAAAATTTCAGTCGATGAACTCTATCCAGATCTCATCAACGATTCCTCTTCTCAATCTTTTTAAACTTCTTTCTGGCACTGACCTTACGGTTCGCCAGATTTTTTCTTAGCCGCCCTTTACTTCGATATCCACATTAAGGTTCCATAAAATTATAAGGTTTACAAAAACCAGTTTTTCCTTTCTCTTTCTTGAAATGCAGTCTATTCTTCATGTTTATATCGGATGATACAAGTATCTTTTTTAGATGAATTTCGTTCAGGTGTTCTGCACGTTTGATTTTATTATTTGTACTTTATATAAGTACTTTATATACAATTTTAATTCAAATATACGGTTTATCTGTAGTTCCCGCGTTTTTTCTAACCAGGGCATCATATTTAATGAGCAATTTATCTGTATATTACTTTAATTACCTGAACAATTCATCAAAACCGACAAATGGCCGGAAACACCTTTAAAGAACGTGTTTCCGGCCATTTTGCTTTTCACCAAACAGGTGAGTGTAAATTGTTCATCATTCCTGTACAATGTTATTCGGACAAACAACTAAGAAAGGATTTTAAACAATGACACACACCCTGAACAACAGTATGGCCGGTTTTATTCCTGAATGCAACATTTCTTTTAATGGAGGGGATCTTTCTTCCGATACCGGTGCGATTCTCCCTCTCGATTTCATCAATTCTAAT
>CAJTLE010000226.1 GCA_910577085.1 uncultured Allobaculum sp.
TAGAAATTACACTTTTTCGTCATGCTCTTTTGTTTTTTAGTTCTTATGGCTAACTGCTTATCTTTCATATTTCACGCCCAAGTTGGTTCCGAGGCTAAAGGACATCACCTTAACTTAATGACATTGTATAAATATGGAAAAAAAACAGGCAGCCAGACAGATTGAACCCAGAACAGAATCATTCATATCAGAGAATGGAGGCCAGAGTATGTCAATTTTGAAACAGATTCGTGAATTTCTCGATCAGTTCAACGAAGATCTCGATGAAAAGGCCAAAGCCAATGAGATCCTCAAGGAAATCCAGGAAGAAGGATTCACCCGTGGTGTGGAGTGCACCGGTGAACATTCAATCAAAGCGCTGGATGCAGGAACCATTCAGACCATTCATGTCAGCCCGAATCAGATCCAGATCTTTATGGATGAAGGAGATGGCTATCTGATTGAAAACAATCTGATGCCCTTAGCAGCCAAAGTCAAAGTCAAACCCGATCAGGAAGTCGCAGCTGATCAGGAATTGATTGAACTGGACAACGCCGACTCGATCGGACTGGAAGTGTTTGCGTTTACCAGCGACATGCTGGCAAAGCTCAGTGAAATCCGTGAACGCCTCGAACTGGGACTGCCCTATGCGGTAGGAGAATGAAACTCCAGATCCAAAAGATTCAACTTAACTTGGAAGGTCAGATAAAAGCACAGATGAAACAGACTGCCACGGCTTCAAAATCCATACAGGATTCCAGGCCGGTAAGTGGATGAGAAAGCGCATTCAAAACTGATCAAATAACGAAAAATAGCTTTATCTATCGTATATAGAACCGAATTTTCACGGCGGTCCCTTTGAAAATCCCAAAAAATTCTGGTATTTTCTAGAGGCAGAAATAAAAACCGAAAAACCTCGAGCATGTTGTGTTCATCACGTAAATCTGGCTGCAGATTTCGTTGATGTATGCAGCATGCTTTTTTTGATTAGAAAGGAGCTGCTTTCAATGAATGATTTTCTTCTCGAACAACCTGTCGGAAAACTGATGATGAAATTCAGTATTCCTTGTATCGCTTCACTGCTGATCTCTTGTCTGTACAACATTACCGACCAGATGTTTGTCGGCAACGGCATTGGTTATGTCGCTAATGCCGCAACCGGCATTATTTTCCCGCTGACAGTTTTAGGACTGGGGCTGGCTCTTCTGTTTGGAGATGGAGCCGCAGCCGCTTACTCCCTGAAGCAGGGAACAGACAAAACTCCACAGATTGGTCTGTTTACAGGCCAGACCATCTGGATGACTTTTCTGACTGGTCTTGTCATCACCATTATCTACTTCCTTTTTCCTGAACAAGTGCTGGAGATCCTTGGCTCTTCCGAAGGTGTAGCCGACATGGCCAGACAATACGGAAATATTATTGTCCTGTTTATTCCCTTTGCGATGCTTCAAAACGCATTAAGTCCCGTCATCCGGGCGCATGGCGCACCAGGCTACGCGATGTTTTGCATGGTGTGCGGCGCTGTCTTCAATATTATCGGCGACTGGCTTGCGGTCTTTGTGTTCAAGTTTGGAATTCAGGGAGCCGCCTGGGCAACGGTTCTTGGACAGGTTCTGTCGCTGGTTTTATCGTTGATCTACTTCATGCGTCCTAAACAGATGATGCTTCATCTTTCGAATTTTAAAATTCATCAGCCAACGGATGTACAGATTATCTGCCTTGGCGTCTCCAGTTTTCTTTCGCAGTTTTCCATTGTCATCATCACAGTGGTCAACAACCTGCCGCTTGTTCACTATGGAGCTCTTTCTCAATATGGTTCGGAAATTCCTCTGGTAGCCTTCGTTGTGCTCATGAAACTCTTTCAGGTTGTCGTCAATATTGCCGTTGGAATAGGAACTGGCTGCCAGCCGATTGTGGGAACTAATCCTAAGATGAGACCAAAAGTAACTCTACATACGATTTTGGACTTTTTAAGAGCGGGAGTCTACATCAAAATATCAATAGACCGCGATAGATAAAGCATCTATCACTAAGAGTATGATTTAAGT
>CAJTLE010000227.1 GCA_910577085.1 uncultured Allobaculum sp.
CTAGTGTTTCGTTTCATTGACTTTTATATTAATTGGCCTCGATTTGCCATGATATAAACAAGATTGAATTCCTATCCTAAGATAGTTGCTATAAAAATGCAGACGCCTTTTCCTATTAGTCATGTTACGATAAACATAACTAGGAGGAAATATGTCGATCGTTTATCAGACCAACAAGAAAACAGGGATTACATATGCTTATGAAGCTACTTCAGTCTGGATTCCTGAGTTAAAACAGCCTCGCTCAAAACGAAAATATCTTGGCAGAGTCGACGAGTACGGAAATATCATTCCAAGTTGTGGTAAGCGGGGAAGAAAGCAGTCATCTGGTCCTTCTAAGACTGAAAATAAACAGAATCAAGAACTTGAAGCTGCCAAAAAGACGATTCAGCTTCAAACTCAGCGAATTCTCGAACTCGAAGCTGAAATTCGAAAATTGCAGAATATCATTCGTAAAAGTGTTAACTCTCTGTCTGAGGCGCTGTAAAATAAAAAGTCCTGCACTCGGAACTTGCAGGACTTCCTGAATTGATCAAATAAACTTGATACAACCCAAACATACGATTTGATTGTATCAAGTTTGTGGATGCATTTCAGCTCAGATCGATTTTTTAACATAATATGGGTAGAAAACCGCTATGCATCGTTATATTAACTGAATCTGACCGCAAACAGCTGGAATTTATTCGGAACAATCCGGATACTTCTTCTTTTTGCAGAAAGAGGGCTGCCATTCTTTTACTGGCAGATACTTCTACTGGTTCAACACTGAGCCAGAAACAGATTGCAGAGCAGTCAGGAACTACTCAGGCAACTGTTTCAAATGTCATCCGCCATTTTGCTTCTGAGGGACTTGATTCCGTAATGAAGAGTAAGAGATCACCAAACTCGGATACAGCCCGCCAAAAGGTTGATGGAAGAGCAGAGGCGGTCATTATTGCCACGGCGTGCAGTGATCCACCTGATGGCAGAGTTCGCTGGACCCTGAGTCTGCTTAAGGAAGAGTGTGAGGGCCGCCTTGATAAAACGGTCAGTCGTTCCACTGTTCATAGAGTATTACTGAGAAACGAACTTCACCCTCATAAAACGAAGTACTGGAGTATACCACCTGAACAAAATGGCGAATTTGTTGCCCATATGGAAGATGTTCTTAACCAATATGAGCAGCCATATGATCCTGTACACCCTTTGATCTGTATGGATGAAAAACCAAAGGAAATTCACGGTCACGGCAGAGACCCATTGCCGGTACAACCGGGAAAGGACCGGGTTGAGGATTCTGAATACGTCCGAAATGGTCATGCGAGTGTATTTGTTTTCATAAATCCCAACACTGGATGGATAGAAGCGCATGCCAGAGAACGGCGAACAATGCTGGACTGGGCAGAAGAAATAAAGTGGCTTGTAGATGAAGTCCATCCCGAAGCTGAGAAAATCCGACTGGTTATGGATAATCTAAACACTCATAAGATTGGATCTCTTTATGAGAGATTTCCACCAGCAGAAGCGTTTCGAATTGCGCAGAAGCTGGAGATTCACTATACCCCAAAGCATGGCAGCTGGCTGAATATCGCTGAAATTGGTATTCACATTCTGTCTAAAGAATGTATTGATCGGCGGATTGAGAGCTTTGAGAATCTTGATTACCAGGTTAAGTGCTGGAATTTGAGTCGCGAAAGTACAAAAGCAATCAACTGGAAGTTCACGACAAAAGACGCAAGAGTTAAGCTACGCCGACTTTATCCAATATCAAGCAACGATTGAAATTTATATAACTAATTATAATTAAAATGATTAGTTTTATTTTATCTACAATGATGGGTAGAGTGCGCCCATTTTTCGGTAATGCTAGTACCATATAAACGACAAAAACCTGTATCCAGATAAGACACAGGTTTAGACGTTATCATTCAAAAAAATAAATACAAAAGTCAATGAAACGAAACACTAG
>CAJTLE010000228.1 GCA_910577085.1 uncultured Allobaculum sp.
TGGTTAAACCCATTGGATTTAATCCGGAATGGTTCTAAGTAATAAAAAAGCTGCTTATTGTTAATTAACATTAAGTGGCTTTTTTGTAGGGAGTTATGGGAGATAACAATGGAAATAAAGAAACACTATAAATTATACAAAGATGGTAAAAATTGGTGCGCAATGGCGTTAGCTGTTGCGGCAGTTTCAGCGGGATTAGTATTGGGGAATACGAATGTAAAAGCTGATACGCCGACTGATAATGTACCGGTAGTTAAAACTACTAATCCTACTACTGGGGATGCCAATGCAGAGCTAGCTAGTCAAGAAAAGGCTGCTCAAGCAAAGGATAACGGGAACTATGGCTACCTTGATGCTGCTCAAGTTGTTAATAATAATGACCTGCATGTTAGTGGATGGCAAGCAACCAATCAAGCTGCTGGCAAGGATAATCGTTATTTAGTGGCTTATGATAGTACTACTAGTGCCGAATTAGGTCGTACATCGGTAACTGAAAATGTGGCGCGTCCTGATATTGCTAAGGCTTATCCAGACGTGGTCAACGCTAAGGATTCCGGTTACCAAGCAACGATGAATAATCTGGACTGGAGCAAGGTTAAGAGCGTTGATGACCAGATTCACATTGTTAGTCGCTATAGTGATGCCGCTAATGGTGAAGGGAATCATGTTGATAATTGGTCGCAACCAATTAATCTTGATAAGGGGAATTATGCTTATCTTGATAATTTTGGTGTTAAAGATAATCAGCTTCAAGTTACTGGCTGGAATGCGACTAATAAGGCGCTAGGGAAAGCTAATCACTATGTGATTTTATATGACCGCACCGCTGGTCATGAAATTACTCGGGTAAAAGTAGAACCTACGATCCGTCTCGATGTAGCGAAAGCTTACTCCCAAGTAATTAATGCCAAAGATTCTGGTTTTAATACAGCCTTTTCACTGGCTGGCATTGACTTAAACCATGAACTGCAAATTATCAGTCGCTATAGCGATGCTGCTAATGGTGAAGGAAACTATGTTAGTTACTGGTATGCTCCTCAGAAGTTTGCGCCAGCTAACACTAGTAATCAAGGGAGCCTTGATTCATTTAATCTTAGTAACGGTCAATTAACGGTTACTGGCTGGCACGCAACTGACTATTCTCAAGTTGAAAATAATCACTACTTGATCTTATTTGATAATACAAATAAGACGCAAGTTAAGTCCATTAAGGTCACTAATGTTGCTCGTCCCGATGTGGCAAGGGCTTATCCTACAGTAGCAACAGCTGGGCAATCCGGCTTTAATGCTAATTTTGGTCCAGTAAATCTTATCCCAGGCCATAGCTATAGCCTTGTTAGTCGTTACTCGACGTTAGATGGTGGTAATGGGGATAATGGTCAAAGTAAGACTACCGATTACTGGTTTAATCCTGTAACGTTAGATCAACAAGCTACTTATGTTGATAGCTTTACCAAGACTGACAAGGGCTACAATGTGAAAGGCTGGATGGTCAGCGACCAATCAATTAACAAGCCTAATGCTTATCTTATTTTATTGAATGATGGTCAAGAAATTGCCAGAACGAAGGTCGAACTAACTGACCGTCCCGACGTAGCTAAAGTTTACCCAAGCATTTACAACTCGCAAAAGAGTGGCTTTAACGGTGAATTTAAGGTGGATTCAGCTAAGGCAAACGGCACCCTTAAAGTAATTATGCGGTTTGCTGGTGATGATGCTAATAAGAACTTTAGTGACCAATATAGTCAAGACTACCCAACAAATGCTGGTAATTTTGATAATATTCACGTAACAGCTAGTCAGGTTAGTTTAAGTGGCTGGCATGCAAGTACGCAAGCGGGTAATAAGCCATATGAATGGTTGATTGTTCTTGATAATAATGGTCAAGAACTTTACCGCCAAGAGATTACGGATAAAAATATTTCACGAAATGATGTC
>CAJTLE010000229.1 GCA_910577085.1 uncultured Allobaculum sp.
GCAGGAGGTAGTTAATGTACGATCTTCGTTACAAAAGAGAAGTGCCTGCTGATACGGCACAACATCTCTGGTTTTTGCTGGCATCATCGCAGGCACTTCCTTCCTGTTATTCTTTTTCAATAATTTCTGCCGCTTCTAATGCGAATTCTTTTCTTCTTGAACTTCTCATCCCATATAATTTTCTATAATTTTCTTGAGAAGCTGGCAAGCAGGGATATTCTATCTTCGACCATTTCTTCCTGTGTGTTCTTCTCTTCCGTGACTTCCGTAAGACTATGTTTGAATGATAACATAAGCAAGTCATAGGTAACCATAGAAACGTTTATTTATAACTTAATAGTTATATATGAATAACAGTAGATAACCCTCATGGCTTCGGATGATGCTGATGAGCGCTCTTCATAAGCTGAGTGCCTCTCATAACCTGAGTGCCTCTCATAACCTGAAGTTCCTCTTATCACCCGAAGCGTTTGCTTTTGCAAAAAGTGTTTAAAAATTAATATTTTGTCATCCATTTTTGGCAGGATTAAATATCAATCCTGCAACGTTCCATAAAAGCCGCAAAAAATTATGATGCATCATGTTAAAATAACCGCATGAAACAGGTTAAACATGTAAACCAGGCGCCAGAAGGCGCTGATGAAAAAGATCTTTTCCGTTCTGACTGGAAAGAAGATCTTGACGATGACAATCGCAAAAAGCTGTCCCGTGTACAGCGCAATCAAAAGAGAAACTTCTGGATTCCCTGTCTGGTCGTTGCCATTGCTTTAGGCGGTGCTTCCTTTGGAGCTGCCTATTGGATGGATCACAAGGAATCCTCCAACCCAATCGTTCAGTTGCAGAAAGCGGAGGAAAAACAATATAACGACTATGTCAACTGGGTGAACAACCTGGAAAAACCAGCCGACTGGGACGATGAAACGTTTGAAGCCCTCAAAACTGCTGCTCTCAACGCCTACAGCACCGCTGACCTTGATGAACTCAACAAAGCCGTTGAAGGCGATGCCGAAGCCGCTGCCAAATTTGAAGGCCAGACTGAAGCCAAAGTTCAGGAAGCCATCAAGCAGTACGAAGATCTCTTCAACAATGCTGCGAGCTATCCTGCCAATATCGTCGCACTGGCCAAAGATCCTGGCATGGTGGCCTTTGTTCTTGAATACCCAAACCACGTCAATGATCCTGGAACGGATGTAACCCTTGGGGATGTAACCCAGCAGATGCCAGATCTGAAAACCTTCGATCCTGCATGGGGCTATGTTCCTTACCGTGATTCCATCATGGCAATCAGCGGTGGTGCACCAACCGTCATTGCGGATGTCTTCAGCTATTGCCTGGATGATCCAACGATCACACCGCTGGCCATTGCACGCTGGGCCAAAGAAGCTGGCTACGAATTCAATGAAGTCAGTGAAGCAGATGATTCCATCTTCTCTGGTGCTGCCTTAACCTATGGCGTGCCAATGATCCCACTGGCTCTTTACAAGACTCAGATCACTGACCATGTCTCACAGGGCTATCCAACGATCATCGCAACCGGCTCCTATGAAGCGCCAAAATATTATGCGCTCAATGGTGTCGATGCCAATGGACAGTGGATTGCTTATGATCCAACGACATCGGCATCTCCAATTACTCTCGATCCAGATGCAACGATCGATTCTGTAATCAAAGCCTATTCGTTCTGGTAGAGCGACCTTTCAAAGACTCTTCTTATTGAATCCAATTGAACCTGACCGGCCTTATGGCCGGTTTTTTCATATTCTGACGTTCAATGTCATTAAGTTAAGTAAGCTCAGGCTTCTAGCCGTCAGTTCTCTGATGGCGAGAAGTCTTTTTCGTTTTTGTAGGCCATTTTAGACGTTTTCGAAAAATGAACCAGTTTCATACACTTCTA
>CAJTLE010000230.1 GCA_910577085.1 uncultured Allobaculum sp.
TGAGAGCAACTCGACCAGGAGTCAGGCGAGAATTTCCTTGGGCTAACCCCCATGGGGGTTAGCCCAAGGAAACCCCATCTGTTGGAGACTCACTTGGTTCTGATTACTCTCATACAATACGAGGAGATGAATACGATGTGTAATTTAGGTGAAGCACTCGCGCAAGAAAAAGCTAGAAGCGTTTATTTAAACGTTCTCAATAGTATCTGCGCAAAATCTAACTATTCTGTAGAACAAGCCATGGAGGCGGCAGGTATTCCAGAAAATAAGCGCCCCGAATACCTTGAACTGCTTCATAAACAATCAGAATCCGAAGAAAAGAAATAATCTGAGGTTTGCGGAGGGACTTGTTTAACAGATCCACTTGCAGGGCACCAAAGTTATGAGTGAAAGTCCGGGCATCAAATTCGTGGATGCAACAGATCTTCTCAAGATTCCAGCAACAGACCGTCAGATTACCGAAAACAACTCAAATAGCAGACCGAAAATTCGATTGTCGTCAAACATCAGAAAGTAATCTTTCTGGCGTTTTTCCTGTTCTGCTGGAATTTAACAGTCTGCGAATGTTCATAGTCTGAAGTTTCAGGTTCTACGGGTATTCATTTGAGTCTGGAAAATCAAACTCGCCTTATACTATTGTTTATTGATGACCGCGAAAATTACTTCTGGTCCAAGCATTCTTCATTCCGATCAATAAAAAAATCTTTTCCATTTAGAAACAAACTTGAAGATCCTGCGTATATGAGAGTGAGCAGCCCACAGACAATCCTGCTCATTTCAGAGAATTGGATCTGTAAAGAAAATGAACCCTGACAAGGAGGAAATACGACAAATGGAAAACGATCAAATTTTTCCCGATGATTTTGAAATCGAAATGGAAAAAGAACTGAAGAAGGAATTGGATGAATCGGGCCTTACAAACCATCCACTCGGTAATTCCTTGGCAAGAGGCTTTCGAAAAGGTTATAAACAGGGATATGTAGAAGAAACAAGAAGACTCGAATTAAACACTCTTCGTTCTCTTCACAAAAACATGGACATTTCATTTGAACAAGCGATGGATCTGTTAGAAGTCCCAGACATTCTGCGTGGAATTTATCTGGACCTGCTCAACGAAGATTGCAAATCTTTGGAAGAATAGCATCACCCAACAATCTTCCAGCTAAACAGTCTGCCGATCTGAGCGTCTCAGGTAAATCCGTCAGTTTGCCAAGGCTTTCATACAACTGGGCGACTCAACAGGACGCGGCTAAACAAACAATCAATCAATAGACAAACAGAAAATCCAATTCTCTCTGCGCCAGGACATTGTTTCTGGCGTTTTAGCATTTCATCGCCAGATATCTTTGATCACTTTACTCTCACGCAGGAAGGTAAGAGTTCCTCTTGCTCCAGGATCTAGAAGACAGAATCGATCATGCATTTGCTGATGTGCTTTCCATCGTCAGCCTGAATAGGCAAAATTGAAGCAGAAATCCGTCAGAAATGATTGACGATCCATTTGGTCTGGGCTGCTTCTCACTCCATTTAAAATCAATCTGGCCGACTATTTCCGAAGTTCTTTAAGATTGTTGCTGGTGATTCAACCATAAGCGAGATCGGCGACTGTCTTTCCTTTGTGGGTTCCGCAGAGTGCATCATTCATCGCACTTTGGACCCATTTTTCTTCAGGAAGCGGTTCGGTATCTACAGTCTCAGACCGAATT
The DNA here is from genome assembly GCA_910577085.1 of uncultured Allobaculum sp. Lineage (GTDB taxonomy): Bacteria > Bacillota_I > Bacilli_A > Erysipelotrichales > Erysipelotrichaceae > Allobaculum. The sequence continues at coordinate 1,707 of CAJTLE010000230.1, forward strand.
AAAGAACTCTCATCGAAAATGATCTTTTGTTCGGACCAGTTTTTTTTGTTCTTTTTGGACAATGTCATTAAGTTAAGGTGATGTCCTTTAGCCTCGGAACCAACTTGGGCGTGAAATATGAAAGATAAGCAGTTAGCCATAAGAACTAAAAAACAAAAGAGCATGACGAAAAAGTGTAATTTCT
>CAJTLE010000231.1 GCA_910577085.1 uncultured Allobaculum sp.
CAAGACCGTACGAAGACAGGCTTTCGGCTACCACGATGATGGTTACTTCTTCTTAAAGATCATCGACGCTTCGTACAACCAGACTGTCAAGAACCCCAAATCCCACCGATTTTTTCAGTGAGCCGATTTTCTTTTCACCGGCCCCACGGTTCTGACCGGCGCCGCCCTGTCGGTCAAGGTCAGTGTAGAACCCTGAAAGCCGGTTCAGTTTTCTTTTTAACAGGGCGGATTCAACTTGCAGCTTGGCTTCTTTGGTCTGGGCCCGCAGCGAAAAGATATTCAGGATCAGATCGGTAGGGTCCAGAACTGGCTTATCAAAAGCTGCTTCCAGTTCCCTTGCCTGTAAAGGGCTTAAAGGAACCCCGATGACGATGGTATCAATGTCTGGATTTTCTTCCAGAAGCATCTTGACTTCCTGTATTTTTCCTGTTCCTAACAAAGACTTCGTCCGGGTCTGGTTAGGATTGTAGAACATTTGCATGGCACAGGGGACCAGACCGCTGTCCATCAATTCTTTTAATTCCGCTTCTTTATAGGAGTCCACATCGGAGGGACAAATCAGTAATCCATTTTTCATGGCTTCATTATATCTGACCTGGTCTGCCCCGTATCGGACAGGGCTTGTTTCCATGCCGGACAAGGACAATAGGTCTTGGATCTGGGCCCTGTTATTTACGAAATCGCTTACACGGTCTATAAGTTAAAAATATAAAATAATTCACAAATATGCTTGACGGTATCCGAATCAGATGGTATTCTATATGAGCGTTGAGGGAAACGGCCGCAAGTGCCGATACCTGAAACGAAAATCATCTTTAAATATCGATCAAACAGTGATGGTGAAATATTAATAAAAATTCACAAATAGTGTTGACATCGAATATGGCAGATGATAAACTAAATAAGCTTTGTGAGTAACGAAAATAAAATCACAAAGAAAATTGGATCTTTGAAAAACGAACATCAGTATAAGACATAACAGAAGGTCTGACGTAAGTTGTAAGTAACAACGTTACGAAAGTAATGAAAGATTTACCAAGTCAGAAAACAGTTAACAGTTCTTATTAGAAAAATCTCGAAAAAGCATAGTTAAAAACAAGCATATTTGAAACTAGATCAAGCAAGGAAGGGCGTACGGAGGATGCCTTGCCACTCTTGAATGAAGAAGGACGCATCAGACTGCGAAAAGCCGTGGGGAGCTGTCAGGAAAGCGACGATCCGCGGATATCCGAATGGGGGAACCCGGCTGGAGTCATATCCAGTCATTCATATCTTAGATATGAAGAGCAACCCGGTGAACTGAAACATCTAAGTAGCCGGAGGAAAAGAAAACAACAGTGATTTCCCGAGTAGCGGCGAGCGAAAGGGAATTAGCCCAAACCATAGCGATATGGGGTTGTAGGACCGCAATACACAAAACGCGAGTGAACAGGAACGTGATGGAAAGCACGGACACAGAAGGTGAAATCCCTGTACTGGAAAGCAAGCGGAGTAGTCAGCGGAATCCTGAGTACGACGGGACACGTGAAATCCTGTCGGAAGCAGGCGGGACCATCCGCCAAGGCTGAATAAGTAAGAGTGAGCGACAGTGAAGAAGTACCGTGAGGGAAAGGTGAAAAGAACCGCGCAAGCGGAGTGAAAGAGAACCTGAAACCGTATGCCTGCAAGAAGTCAGAGCCCGTCAAAGGGTGATGGCGTGCCTTTTGTAGAATGAACCGGCGAGCTGCTTTTTTCTGTAACCCCTGTATACATTATTCCTAAAAAAGCGCAAAAAGCCCCTATCAAACAAATTAGATATCATTTCTAGCTATTTATGCATCTAATATAGCTAGCTGATCTGGCGTCAAAGTTAC
>CAJTLE010000232.1 GCA_910577085.1 uncultured Allobaculum sp.
ATAAGGTTTTGTACCGGGGGCAGAAATGTTTTGTTACCGGACGCAGAGTGACTGGATATTTTGTTTTGAAAACCATTTTTGGAGAAACAATCCATAAATCTGCATCAATGAGGAAACTGACTCTTCTGGAAAGAGCAGATGGATACATCAAAGAAACGGAGGTGCGGCAATTCCTCCCCGTCCAAACTACATAGCAATTTGGGCGGGGTATCCTTGCCTATCGAATGAATTTACAGACAACTTTGATTCAGTTGGGGCAGGGACTGTTTGTCTCGTTTGAGATTTTCGCACTGACGCTGATTTTCGCTTTGCCGCTTGGCATGGTGGTGGCGTTTGGCAGAATGTCGAGCAATAAAATCGTTTCTACTCTGACCAAAATTTACATTTCCATCATGCGTGGAACGCCATTGATGCTGCAGCTGATCGTGGTCTACTTCGGACCCTGGTACGTATTTCGGATGCGTATTTCCGACAACTACCGTTTTATCGCCGTCATCATCGCGTTCTCGCTCAACTATGCGGCCTATTTTGCGGAGATTTACCGCGGCGGCATCGAATCGATTCCAAAAGGCCAGTATGAAGCAGCCCAGGTGCTTGGCTACTCCAAATGGCAGACGTTCTGGCATATCATTCTGCCCCAGGTGATCAAACGGGTTCTGCCGGCGGTGACCAATGAGATCATTACCCTGGTCAAAGATACCTCTCTGGCTTTTGCGATTGCGCTGGCCGAGATGTTTACCGTGGCCAAACAGATCTCGGCAGCATCCAGTACGATCATTCCATTGATGATTGCTGGTCTGTACTACTACCTGTTCAATCTGATTGTTTCCTGGGCGATGGAACAGATTGAAAAGCATTATCGCTACTACAAGATTTAGAGGGACTGGGATATGAGCCAAGAAACATTGTTAGAAATCAAACACATGTCTAAAGCCTTTGGTGACAACCAGGTTCTCAAAGATATTTCGCTGACCGTAAACAAAGGGGAAGTGGTGGCCATCATTGGACCATCCGGATCCGGAAAATCAACGCTGCTGCGTTGTGCCACTTTGCTGGAGACGATGGATGGCGGATCGATGAAGTATTCTGGTCATCCAGTCTGCGCGGCAGCTGATGGCAAAGGCGGGGCCAGTCAGTATATTGAAAAAAATGAACTGAAAAAGATGCATAAGTATTTTGGCCTGGTCTTCCAGAACTTCAATCTGTTTCCGCACTATTCCGTGCTCAAAAATGTGGTCAATCCCGCGTTGATTAACAAAGTGGGAACTCCGCAGGAAATTGAAGCAACCGCCAAAAAACTGCTCGATCAGTTTGGTTTAAGCGAAAAATACGATGCGTATCCATGCGAATTGTCCGGCGGACAGCAGCAGCGGGTTTCCATTGCCCGTGCGCTGGCTTTAAAGCCTGGCATTCTGTTTCTGGATGAGCCAACATCTGCGCTTGATCCGGAACTGACCGCTGAAGTGCTTAAACTGCTCAAAGAACTGGCCAGAGAGCACATCACGATGATCATCGTCACCCACGAACTGGGATTTGCCCGCGAAGTGGCAGACCGTATTCTGTTTGTGGAAGGCGGTAACATTGTCGATCAGGGAACGCCTGAAGAGCTCTTTAACTCCAAAAATCAGCGCGTCCGTGACTTTATTGGCAAACTGTCCAGCCACTGATTGTAAGGATCACGGATGGATCGATCTCTATTCTTAAAGGCAGAGTACCCCGACTGATTGGCTCAATAATATAGAGTTTGAAATGATTTTTGATGTTTTTTTGCCATTCAGTCGGGGGTGAATGCCGCCCGCAATCAGCCCTGCAAGTTGGTG
>CAJTLE010000233.1 GCA_910577085.1 uncultured Allobaculum sp.
GGTCCTGCGTCGGTAAGGGGGATGCGGGATGCCAGTACTGCGATACTGGGCTGTATCCCATAAAATTTGGATTTGGATTCCCTTCGGGGAATTTTGGTCCTCAAAGCGGGGCTTAGATAAGGATCTTATATCTTAACCCTTCTCCCGCCGGCTAATGCCGAACACTGTTCGCAGACAGGGATGTAACCGTTTTATCCTATCAGGGATAAAACAACCTCATTTAACGAAGGGGTAAAGTTCTGTTTGAACATGCACTGTCCGTCGAAGAAGCCCAGGCCGTTCTTGAACACCTGAAGTCCTTTAATGTCCGGCCGATGATTGAAGATGGCGACTATATGCAGGTCAACAATGTCTATGACTGTATGATCACCACCGGTGGAAGAGAGTTCAACGTGATCGATTACGAAGCCCACAGCAATGGTTTTCTGCTCAAGGAAAGCCATGACCTGGCAAAATCTGTAAACTTCAAGCCATCCAAAATTCTGACAGCGGGTGATGAAGAATACCTGAAAGATCACTGGAAAGAAATTGCCGAACCGTTTAAAGAGACCCTCGATTCGATGTTTACTTCTCCGTTCTACTACGAATTCACCGCCAAAGATACCAATAAAGGCTCTGCCATTGAAGCCTTAGATTACGAAAAGGATGAAATTGCGGCCATTGGGGATGCCCAGAATGACTTACCGATGTTTCGGGCAGCCGGAACCAAAGTTGCGATGGGCAATGGTGTAGATGTACTCAAAGAAGCGGCTGATTTTGTTACCGACACCAACGAAAACGATGGCATTGCCAAATGGATTGAAACCTACTTTGCATAAATGCAGTTTGATCAGCTTTTTTAAGATCCGGATCCTCCGGGTCTTTTTTCATTGAAAGCAAAAAAAGCTTCCCCTCCAGAAACTGGATCGTCACATTCCACTTTCTGGACAGGAAACTTTCCTGGTTCAATTGGTTTGTATTCGTTTACCAATCAATCTGTATTTTTGTTTCGACTCTTTTGGGGTTTACCCTTCCAAAGTCATGGGTTCACAGGGATGGATTTCATTTTTTTCCAGGTTGTAACAGATTAATCCTTCTTTGCGATTTCTGTAGATCCCCTTTTCCTTATCAATAACGAGGCCCAGATTTCTCAGGACAATCTGCCGGCTTGTCCCGTTTTTCCATTTTGACTGAACCACTCTGGCATACACTTTTCCATTCTTTGTTGAATAAGCAATAAACATTATGGTACCCCCAACTTCTTCTCTTTTATTTTCTTTATGCAATTGATACGCCCGCTCGATTCCTCCCGCCGCTCTTTAGAGGCTGGATCGGACCTTTCAGAATGGGATGAGATTTCTTTGAAAATCATTTTTACCTATCCCTGGCCTGGCTCTGCATATTTATAAAGATTGTTTAAATATGCGCAAACATTACCATTTTCTAAATCTTATGAGCAGTCTGGACAATCCTGATCTGTGAATTTTAAATCTACAGATGCCGATGTCCTTCTCAATTATAAAGCTCACAGAATTCCAGAAAAGAGATGCGTACCGAGTGCGCCTGATTCAGTACCCAGTGGTGAGAATCAGAGTAAATTTTCATAAAAATTCTAACTATTTTTACTGATGATTTTCAGAAGCCAGGCCTGAACCCATCTCATTAAAATTCCTTTTCATAGACTAAAGAATTTAACCCTTTGACCCGAATAATTCATGGCTTTTTTCACAAAACTATTTTTCGTGTTTTGTCTTCGAAATGCAAACAAATCTTTCTCGATTAGGTTATCCACATTGTTTCCGGTGGAGGGGGTACTTGATTTTTTCAAA
>CAJTLE010000234.1 GCA_910577085.1 uncultured Allobaculum sp.
CGCACTTATTAACTCCTCTTACAGATTAATTGTAATGGATATATCTTATGAACTGAGTCCTTTATTGAGTTCGATTCACCCATTTTCATTGCGGCATGTGGCCGAAGGCCATGGCGTCTTTTTGGGACACCGCGTTTGATCGTGCCGTCTTCATTGTAGTGTTCAGGATTGCCCGCTCTTCTCTGGCGGTCCAGCTTTCTTTGCAGACTGGCAATGTGTTTCTCTTTTTTCTGATAGTAGTTCTGGTTTCGTTCTCCAAGATTGATAAAAAGAACCTCTTTTCCCGCAGAATAGGCAGCCGCTGACTGAGTTCCTAAATCCATTCCGACTACGCCTTTGCCATTGGAATGGCGTGCAGAACCATCCTTTCGAATTTTATTGACTGGTTTTCCTTCGATGGTGATGATGGCAAACACACGCAGTTTTCCTCTGATCTGTTCACATTTAATGGATACATAGCAGGGGCGGAAAGTATCCTGTGTGATCTGGGTCTCCTTCCACTTTCTGGCATAGAAAATCTCATTTTCAGGATGCTGCATAAAAGAGCGGATTCGATACAGTTCCCGGTGCGCGAAAATGTCGTTTTTTTTGATCAGCAGGTTCGCATTTGTGCATACCCCTTTCATGCTGACAGTCAGCCGCGGCTTTCCGTCTTTTTCTGTTAATTTGAGCAGGATGGCCCGATCTGCCTGTTTCCCCCGCAGAACTGGAAGATCACCCCGTTGTTTAAAGTGTAGCTGTTTCCCGTCGGAGTACAGAACTTTTTCAACACCGGACCAGACGTCTTCAGCCACAGTAAGCGCAATTTGAGCGTTCAGTTTTAAGTTCTGATAGCGGCTTTGTGTATAGCCGCGCAGATCGTCGAACGTAACCCGCCACTTCTTTTGGTCTTCCGCAAGAAGCTGGCTGACTGCTTCACGGTCCTGATCCTGCTGCTTCTGTTCCTCTTCTGTTGCAGCCTTTCGTTCCACGACTTCTTTATACATCGCAAGATGCGTACGGTAGGCTTTTGTGCGGAACAGGTCTTTCAGGCGTTTTGAGATCCACCCTGTCAGATCGTTTGAAAGGATTCTGGCATTATTGGCCATATGAAAAGCATGGCGCTTCTCGTCTTCGGTAAGTTCCAGTTCCAGCTTCAGAGTGTGTCTGGCTGTATGCTTGTGATGTTCCTTGATCAGCTTTTTATCCGCATCGGATAATTTAGCTTTAGTCTGAGCAGTGCTGGATTTCTTTGTTCTGGACATATGCGTTCTCCTTTCCAAATGAGGGCTAATGACTTTTTTGGTCTTCGATATATTTCTTTATTGTTTCAGCCGAAGCATCGCCTGCGGTGGCAATAAAATAGCCGCTGCTCCACAGCCTTCCGCATCTTTGATAGAAATATTTTAAATCAGGATAAGCTTTGAACAGTTCTATGGCAGAAATGCTTTTAATAGTCCGGGCAATATCAGCCGGTGCCGCTGTCTGGGGAGCGGATAAGAAAAGATGGATATGATCGGGCATGACTTCCATCGCCTGTACTTCGTATCTGTAGCGGTCGCAAATCTCTTGCAGAATCTCTTTCAATGTCTCATCCACACCGTCTTTCAATACACTGAACCTGAATTTAGGACAGAAGATCAGATGATATCTGCACAGATAGGTTGAATCCTAATTTCCCCACTATATACACAGGAAGCGCTAATCAAAATGAAGACATAGCCACACATAAAGCTAAAACTTGTTTTTCCTCTTGAAAAATCAGGATATGTATAATAGTATCTTTACAAATTATAC
>CAJTLE010000235.1 GCA_910577085.1 uncultured Allobaculum sp.
GAATAAATATTAACTTTTTATTAAGCGTTGAATTGGGCATTGAAAACTTAACACCTTTCTGCGGCCTGCTGCCGATCAGAAAAACGACTTTAAGGAAGGAGCAATCGAGATGTTAACCGTTTCTAATACTCATCAGGATTTTTTACGAACTCTGGACAGCCAGAGAGCCGTCATGCACTCTTCGCAGACTGACAGACTTAAAGATCCGCTATACGCACAAGCTTTGCGAAAGGTCACTCTGCTTGATCTGGACCCAGCTATAGAAGTGATTTCCCACCTGTATTCCCCCAGAGGACGGCCTGCCGCTGATCCACGGATGCTTATTCGTTCCCTGGTTCTTATGTATCACTTCTCAGAAACCAGTATTCAGCTATGGCATGACCGCCTTGAATACGATTCTTTACTCCGGATACTTTGCGGCTTCACTGGAAAAAATCCCGCTGTTGGTACCTATTACTCCTTGATGGACCGACTTTATCTATGGGATGTTTCTCCTAACATCCTCCCGGCAGGAAAAAATATTAAGCCCAAGAAGCCTAAAGCAGCTAAAGGCAAGCCGGGACGAAAGCCGAAGAACACAGCCAGTCCTCCAGAGTCTGATATTGATCAGTCTGGAACCCCAAATCCAACCAGGAAGGGAGAAAAAATGAACCTGAATCCTCCAGGGGCAACCACTTCCCTGGCGATTCAGGCTCAAATGGGTGAGATCAGCCCGGAAAGGTCTATCAGGATACTCCAAACTCTCTTCAAAGAAATTGCGGTTGAACCATCTATCGCATTTGGCCTGATCGATCCGGATAATCTCATTCTTTCGGGTGATGGAACCGCTGTACATGTTCACGCAAGCAACAGAGGCCATCACTTATTAGAATACCTTGGAACCGAAAATTTCGATACCCTTCGACGCTATTCTGATCCTGATGCCAGTATTGGTTTTGACAGTGATACGGGAGATTACTATTTTGGCTATACAGGCTATTTTAACGTTGTTCATAACCGTGATAAAAACATTGATCTGCCAATCCACTTTATGATCGAATCTGCCAGAGACCACGATTCAACCATTTCGATTAAAGCCATAAATCAGGTCAGGCATCTATATCCGAACATAAACATTACTCATCTCTGCCTGGACAGCGCCAGTGATAACGAGGCAACTTTTCAGCTGTGCGAAAACTGGTCTATCGATCCCGTTATCGACCTCAATAAAAGAAGAGGAAAAGGAACCGAAAAAAGCGGCGTAACCATTTCTTCTACCGGTAAACCAATATGCAGAGCAGATACAGAGATGTACTGTACCGGCTTTGACAAAACCCATAATGCCTATAAGTACCGCTGCCCGTATGTTATGAAGAAAATTTCGGAGTGTCCCCATCGTGATGAATGCTCCAGGGGCACCTATGGCCTGTCCATCTACCTGAAGCGTAACAGTGCCAGGGAAAGGGCCATGCAGAAGCATGGAACAAAAGAGTGGAAGACAGTTTATAACAACCGGACCAGCTGTGAGCGGGTCAACAATCGTATTCTGAATGACTACGGTATTCATAAAACGAAAACACGTACCCAGCGCCGGATATCGTTTGTGACCTTTCTGGGATGTGTAAACGTCCATACAGATGCCTGGACAAAAGGCGAAAAGACTGTCAATAGATAACGTTAAAAATAAAACACGTATTTTTCTTTTTTTAGTGCGGCCTTTTTTCCAGATTGATTGAAACTGGCTGCTCTAAA
>CAJTLE010000236.1 GCA_910577085.1 uncultured Allobaculum sp.
TTGTAATCAGTAGGTTGGGGGTTCAAGTCCTCTAGTCGGCACCATCGTGACTCGGTAGCTCAGTTGGTAGAGCACTTGACTTTTAATCAAGGGGTCCAGGGTTCGAATCCCTGCCGAGTCACCATTTATTTTGCAGGTGTAGTTCAATGGTAGAACTTCAGCCTTCCAAGCTGACTACGTGAGTTCGATTCTCATCACCTGCTCCAATTGATTACTCCTTCAGGTCTTCGGATCTGAGTTATATAAACCGGCCGCAGGGCTGGTATTTTTTTGCTTTTTTTCTCTTTCCAGAATCCCATTCATTTAAAAAGACCTGCCAAAACTTATCCATGCATAAGTCTTGGCAGGTCTTTTGTACAGGAGGCGCTTCTGATTTTAAACACGGTTCGAAATCAGAAGCCAAAATAGAAGGTTCATTTTTTCAAATTTTCAGAGGAGAATTAGAGAGGTTTGGATTTATTGTTTTACTCGTTCCAGAGACTGGCGTAGAGATTGAGAATATCTTCTTTCGTTACCGGTTTGATGGTGTTCTGCGGGGATCCGCTTTCCAGTGCGTCATCCGCCATCTTTTCCATCACCGTAAAGAACTCATCGTGATCAATGCCGTAAGCCTCTAAGGTAGGCGTTTCGAGTTCTTCAACCAGCGCATTTAATGCATCGAGGAATTTCTGCGCTGCAATCGAGTCTGAATCTTCGCCGCTGGCCACGCCAACTTCGCGCCCTAATATGGCAAATCGATCCAAGGCCCCGTCACAGGCAAACCCCAGGCAAGCTTTCATCAACATGGCATTGGATAAACCATGAGCCACGTGGAACAAAGCACCGATCGGGCGGCTCATTCCATGAATGATCGTTACCGATGCGTTATTAAAGGCAATTCCTGCTTCCAGAGCTGCAACAGACATCTGAATTCTGGCCTCTTCATTTTTGCCGTCGTGGAAAGCAGCCGGCAGGAATCTGAAGATGCGTTTTACCGCAGATAAAGCAAAGGTATCCGATAAAGTCTGCACTTTACGTGAAGTATAAGCTTCTACCGCATGACATAAGGCATCCAGACCGGTTGCCATGGTAATTTTTGCAGGAGCAGTCATTGTAAACTGCGGATCAATGATTGCGCACGATGGCATGAGTACCCGGCCTTTGAGCAGCATTTTGACATTGTTTGTTGTATCCGTAATGATCGTAAACTGAGTCGCTTCCGATCCGGTTCCTGCGGTCGTCGGAATGGCTGCCATAGGCGGCATCTGAACATCGATGACCTTGCCAAAATAAAGTTATAGGGAGCAAAGAAGAAAATCATCTGACCAAACAAAGCAACCAGAGCTCCCATCAGAGCAGCATTCCGTTTTCCATATTTTTTAATCAGTGGGGTGGAAGCAAAGATGCATCCAACCAGAACAAGCGTTTCAGTTAAGTACAGTGTGGAATACATCCAGGTATCGTTGTGGAAAATGTATTTACGAGGGCCCTCATAAAGTTTAGGATGAATTTGAACAAATTATTAACTGATTATTAAGGAATTATTAACTTAATGCTTCTTGGCAGGTCTGCCTTTCAGAAAGAAACTTTAGAGCAGCCAGTTTCAATCAATCTGGAAAAAAGGCCGCACTAAAAAAAGAAAAATACGTGTTTTATTTTTAACGTTATCTATTGACAGTCTTTTCGCCTTTTGTCCAGGCATCTGTATGGACGT
>CAJTLE010000237.1 GCA_910577085.1 uncultured Allobaculum sp.
ACGCACTTATTAACTCCTCTTACAGATTAATTGTAATGGATATATCTTATGAACTGAGTCCTTTATTGAGTTCGATTCACCCATTTTCATTGCGGCATGTGGCCGAAGGCCATGGCGTCTTTTTGGAAAAGCCGTTTTTCTAAAAGACAAGCAGATATACAGCTCTTCACACTTCAAGGATTTAGCGGCTGTGAGACGAAGTTTTTATATAGAAGTCTGCCGTTTTATTTAAATCCGGATCTGGAAAATATAACTTGATCCTATGGTTTATGACTCAGATTCGAGCTCAATCCAGTAACAGTTTTCTGACACTTCTTTTAATCCCATTTTCTTTTGCAGAGCAATCGAAACAAAATTATCACAGAAGACTTCACAACAGGCGGCCAGATGATGTTCGACCAGTTGTTGAATCAGATATTCTTCCATCTGCTTGCCAAAACCTTGTTTTCGATATTTTGGCAGGATCTCCAGAAGTCCCATACTTCCCTCCGGATGAATTCCCGCAAATCCTACGGGCTGCCCATTCCAATACCCAATGAAAAGCCGGCCATCTTCAAGATCTTCTTTCAATTCTTCATTGCTGACCAGATCATAATGACTTCGAATCCATGAATAATCTGAAAGACCTGCGGTTTTGAAGATCAGAGAAAAGTCACCAAATTCTGCTTTTTGATTTTCAGGCCAGACAAAAAGCTTGCTTTTGCTAAACAGCATGGTTGTCTTCTGACTCATCAAGTCAGACTGATTTGCGTAGTGATCCCTCTTATTTATAAGGTCTGCTTTGTCTCTCGGTTCTAATCGGTCCAACTCGCCGGATTCTTTTTCCTCATTCTGGCCGCAATTTTTTTGCATCACATAAATCCTATAAAACAGATCACACAGCGCATCCCCATAAAGAGAAATCAGATCAAACGAGCAGGGCGGATGTTTGTCAAACCAGATTTTTGCTGTTTCCAGATTGGATTGCAGGACCAGAGCTGTTTGACTGTCATGAATCTGGATCATGATCCCTGTTTCGTCTTCTTCCAGAATCTTTGCATTCTTTAACTTCAATGCATTGTAAAAAATTGCAGTTGGGTTATATGGACTGAGTTCCATAAATTTGCCTCCTGTTTTATCGTCTATTTCATCCATGAGACACCACATTGGCGACACCACTCCCTCTTGGCCGCAATAAAGTCAGAACAGACTGACCTCTCCCAATATATACATACATCCTCTTCTTTCCCTGTGGCATCGCGCACATAAATCAAACAGCCACCCTGGACGCTGCTGGTCCTGGGTGGCTGTTTCTTCTGCTTCTTCTTATTCTTTTTCGACTGTTTCAACTCCAGAAGGGCTTTTTCGTAAGGATTCAGTTCCTTTTCTGCTTCTGAACGTCCTTGGATGGGATCTTCATCTCAAAAGTCTTTGTTTTTCCTTTTGCCGGTATCAGAAGCCATAGACTCTCAACATGGCTCGAAAGTACAGGAAGTTAGTCGTTTTGGAAGTTCTGTTTTCGGAAACAAGTCTGCTCAGTTTTGCCCACCTGAAGTGCAATAGCCTCAAACTTTATCCTGTTTCCAGTGAACCTCCCCACCCAAACGGATAACAAAGCAGCATTGATTCAACAATCAATCCTGAATTGAAGTCCGTTTGGATGGGGCTTCGGGAGCTGAAACAGCCATGGTCGTACTGGACGGATCCAGTGC
>CAJTLE010000238.1 GCA_910577085.1 uncultured Allobaculum sp.
CGCCGGTGGGGCGCTCGCTCGGCTCTAGAAGATTGAAGGGGGCTCTTCCTTCTGTCACCTCACTCGCGCCTGATCATTTCACAGAACCTGAGAGCCCGCAAGGGGACGCAAGCTTAAACCCCTTGCGGGCTCCCAGAACCTGTGAAAAGCCAGTCTTGCGAGCGAGGCGACAGAAGGAAGGGACAGCGACCGCTCAAAGGGTGTTTTTGTCAGGTTTACCCACCTGAAGTGCAATAGCCTCATATAAAGCAAATATATTATTTGTGCGAGGTGTTCTGCTGAGATAAATTGAAGGATTCGATGATCAAACACTCCTGGTTTCTGCCCTTTTCATTCCTTATTCCAACATTTGCTTCCATTTACTGTTTCAGTTTTCGATCCAGACGACAGGTTTTCTGCATAAACCGTTGAAGACCTGCCGTTTTTTTCTCATTCAGCTTTTTCAAAGTCCAGCTGGATCTGGCAAACCACACAAAAGTATCCTTACAGCCTTGTATTTTCCTTTTTCCCGTCATCATCCCTCTTTTTTGCCTGTCCGACAAAAAAAATAGAAAAAATCTGATTTTGAAGTCGAGTTTTGATCTTGGTTCCTGTTTCTTTCAATTTGGGTTCGTTAATGCAGATTAGTGAACCCAAACCAGTTTTCAACGTCATTTTTGATTTCTCCTTCATAATTCTTCTCATATGTAATTCAATCATCAATTTATGTTTTACATATTTTCAATTCTGATCAGCAAATCTTCGACCAGTCAGGGTTTTGTGCAATTTCTATGGTCCATCCCTTCAAATTTTAACGGAGTTTGTGCACTATTTTCGGCCGCCAATTCAGAATCCAAAGAGCAAAATTCTAGATAATTTCAAATATCGAAATTCTATGTAATTAATATTCTACAATTCTCTTACACCTATTGATCTATCAAAGCCTTCTCAATGTCTCATTGTCTGAAATAACTTATTTTTAATCTGATTAGATATATAGAATTCTTTATATAGTTTATTTACAGATAGAAGCACCATGTTCACATTGCTAAGATTCAGGCTGATTTTGAGTCTCCATCCTGCACAATAATCTGTTCAAATTTTCTGATATTGTTTATAATGTAATTATAAAACAATATTATATGAACAGATATTCGATTCATGTAAATATTAAATTCTAATTTAAATTACACAAAGGAGAGTCATCATGAAATACATTCTCGTTGATTATGAAAGCGTCGGAACAAAAGGACTAGAAAAGCTGGATCAAATTGAAAATACGGATGAACTGGTCATTCTTTACAGCAAAAATATGCCGTATGTGTCTATTGATCTGTTAAATGCGGTACATGAACTTGGAACCGGCATTTTCAAAAAAGTGCTTTATACAGGAGAGAATTCCCTCAGCAATGTTTTGTGTATGCTGGTAGGACAGAAAATGGAGGCCTTTGCGGGCAGTTTTCTGGAAGTCGTTGTGATTTCAGAAAGCGAAAATTATGACATCTTAAAAGAGCGGATTGAATCGAGCACGGCAGGACCGCGAAAAGCCAAAACAGGCTATAAACGCTATAAAACGATCCAGGAAATGATATTAAACAGTTAATATTTGATGTAATATATTGATAATAATTGTCTTATATTGTACCAATATATTATGAAAAGATCTTCAGAATCAAAGTATTTAAAAACTGCTGAATACGCCAGGCAGAT
>CAJTLE010000239.1 GCA_910577085.1 uncultured Allobaculum sp.
AGAAGTGTATGAAACTGGTTCATTTTTCGAAAACGTCTAAAATGGCCTACAAAAACGAAAAAGACTTCTCGCCATCAGAGAACTGACGGCTAGAAGCCTGAGCTTACTTAACTTAATGACATTGATAAGATAGAGAGCAAAATCAAATGAACTGGTTATTAAAACTAGATATACTGGCAAAAAGACCGGAATGTCTGTTAAAAGGCATTCCGGTCTGACTGGTTTATTGAAGAAATGCACCTGCTGAACGATTCTTTCAAACTGATTATTTCGCATCCTCGATTCCGGAAATCCGCAACAGTTCCAGAAACTTGGAAGTATGGATCTTGTTGGCATCATTTTCCTTGAAGTGTCTGGCAAAGCAGGCTGCAAAGATGACGTTGAGAATATAGTTAATCGATTCTTCAGTCGCAAAGGTCGCGATCTTGGTGAAGTAGTTTTCATCCGAAGCAATGGTCAGTACATTCCCGAAATGCTGGCGAAGATAATTGTTGCTGGTTCCAGTCAGAACAACCGTTGGAATTTTGTTTTCGATCAGATAGTCACAGATTTTCATCGGTTCATTCTGAGGATTGTTGCCGGCATAGGAAATAATAATGGCCAGGTCTCGGGAAGACATGGAACGCACCGTAATCCCCATTTCTCTTGGCTGGCAGATAAAGACCGGCAGCTGGATGGTCATCATCTTACGTGCGAATAGATTAGCCGCATATACATTAGGAGAAACACAATAAATGATGATGCGTCTGGCCCGTTCAATCAGATTGACAGTCCGGTTGACCATGTCCAGATCCAAAAGTTCTTTGGTATCCTCGACACTCTGTTTCATAACTTGAGCAATCGATGAAGCAACGTCTTCGAGTGAAGAGTTTTCGTCGAATGGATAATTGACATCCACGCGTTCGGGATTGTCATTTTCCTTTTGAAGACAGGCAATATAGTCCTTACGAAAATCCTTCCAGCCCTGATAGCCAAAACTCTGGGTAAAGCGCACAACGGTTGGTTTGGAGGTAAAGGAAAGATCAGCCAGATCCTGCAGAGATAAAGTATAGAGATCATTGCGATGAGCAAGAATGGTTAAAGCAATCGCCCGTCTTGCATCGGTATGATAAGCAACAGCCTGTTCGATTTGTTGGATGATATTCATAGAAGGATCCTTTTCGGTTTTTGATATTTATAGGACAGCGGCAGAGATTCAGGAAAACAGGTATTGGTTCCATCCATATAGATATAGTGGAAAGAAGCTCTGCATTTCTGTCCTACAGCCACTGAATGACTGATCCCTGAAGAAACTGCACACGATAGTTTTATTTTACTGGAACTCTTGCGGTGAAAACAGACCAAAAAAAGCGCAGGAGAGCTTTTATCACGACCATAAGTTTTATGCAATGAAGAAAAGTTCGCGAAAATTTATTCCTTGACAACAGAATGAATCCGCTCTCTAACCTGAAGTGAGAATGATTTGACTTGGAATTCAGTTTGCGGTATAAAGGGAAAGCTGTTTTTCACCTCGAAGAACAGCGGGAATACCAAAAACGAACAGAAAGACGAAAGAAAAACCGCTGTACAGCAGATCTTCTCCAAATCTTCTGATTGTGAATTTATAAAATATTTTCACAAAAGTGCTTGACCTTGATCA
>CAJTLE010000240.1 GCA_910577085.1 uncultured Allobaculum sp.
GTGAATTGATTATTTGAAGTATTAAGTGTTGTTCAAGAATCGACGTGTTAATTTCGAATATTGAATTGTCTGTAATCAGAGTTTTCAAAGAGCCATCTGTTTGTGAGTGAATCAATTTCCCTCACAAGGCTTATTTATCTTATCACCTGTCATATCAGAAGTCAACATCTTTTGTGAAATATTTTTAAGAATCTCACAATCGATGTTTTATTCGATATCTAAAGATGATTTACGTTTTGGTTTGACCTGTCGGTCATTCCCTTAACGCTCATATACTTTAACATCCCATAAAGAGGACGTCAAGTATTTTTGTGAAACATTTTTAGATATTCACAAGTCGGAGCTTCCAGCTTTAGCAGACCAATCGATCAGCTGCTCAAAACTTCCAACTTATTATTTGTACCATTTCTCTGGCTGACTTGTCAACTTTTTCAATCAGTCGACCGAATAGACAGGAACCTGGCGGGTATTTTTGGTGGAGGTCTCTTCGCTTTCATCCTTCCGGCTTTGTTCAAGCAGAGATCTGAGGCCATCGGTCAACAGATCATATTGCTTCTGAAGCCATTCATTTTGGGCTTTGAGTTTTTTATTTTCCTCACTGACCCGTTTCAGTTCCGTTTTGGCTTCAAGATAACGCAGCTGATAATCGATTTTGCCATCGGGTCCCACCAGTTCATCGGTTTTATTTTTGCGGCCTCGGGTTCCGGTTGGAACAATATCCCCTGTCTGAGGGTCGATCTTGCCAATCAGCCGTCTTTTGGAGCGGGTAAATTTCTTTTCCTTATCATAGGTGTGCTCCAGAACTTCATAAACATAAGTCACATCATTCTGTTTGTTATAGGATTTAACAATACGCATACTTTGCTCCTTTTCCGGCCGGTGCCATGTTCTCTTATTTTATCCCTGTTTTTCTTTCAGTGCCTTATCGTCTGCCGACTAATCTGCTTTTTCCCATTGGCCACTAACTCCCGTTTTGTTTTCTTCGAGAGTTCTTCATGAACTTTCGAATCTTCTTCAACACCGGTTTGCTGGAATGATCTGCCTTGAAATCCGGCAAATTCTACCCTGTTCAATTTTTAAAAAGTGGAGACAATAGAAGAAAAGAGAGAGTTCATTTCTGTCAGGCAGATCTGGCAGATGAATGTTCTCGACTACATGCATCAACAAGGATCTGTAAAAGGTTCTTCTAAGAGAAAGGAATGGGATTGTATATGGAAAGAAAACCGATCAAACTGCTGGCCATGGATATTGACGGCACACTGGTCACAAACAAGAAGGAAATTACCCCCGCAACCCGTAAAGCCCTGATTGATCTGCAAAACCAAGGCGTCAGACTGGCTCTTGCCAGCGGGCGTCCAACCAAAGGAATGCTTCGATTTGCCCAACAGTTAGAAATGGATAAACATGATGGCCTTCTGATTTCAAGCAATGGAGCAAAAACCGAAGAGATGAATACGGATTTTAACAGTTGGTTATATTGGGTTTTTAAGGAAAAAACAGTCTATAATGAATATAGATGTGTTATTATAAATACATGAGAATGAAGACGTCACAAGCCTGCAAATACCTCGGGGTTGCCAG
>CAJTLE010000241.1 GCA_910577085.1 uncultured Allobaculum sp.
GGGTCTCTGTAAAAAGTGGTGGGATTTGCTGATATAGCTGAATTTGAGATATCGAAAAAGAAAGATTGAAAATGAAAAGATCTCCCGTATGATGGAAGAGTCTTTCCCGAGACGAACTATCCATACAGACAGGAGATCCATATGTACTCTACCGTTCATTCTTCCAATATTCAAGATTCTTTTTCCAATCAGGGATTTCTTTTTCTCCCATCAAATCTCAAAGGCTTTACTCAGCTCGGTGTATCTACTCATTCTGATCAGTCTGAAACCCGCAGTGTTATTTGTTTTTCTGGTGTTCTTTCAAAGCTCCAGGACAGCGAGAGAGTCTGCCATCACTGCGGTCAGAAAATGCATGTTAAAGGCACCCGTAAAACAATCCTCCGCCATCTTCCATTCGGCGGAACCTACACCTGTGTTGAGCTGAAACGCGAACGCCTTTACTGCGAACACTGCCACCATTCAAAGGCCCGGGAAATTCCATTTAAGGCCGGTAACCACCTGATCACTGAAAGCCTCAAGCAGTATGTTGAGGATCTTTTAAGTGCCGGATGTTTTACCGTCAAGGCTGTAGCCGAACTGGCCGGTTTGAATGCCCACACTGTTGCTTCGATCGACAAAGCACGGCTCGCCAGACTCTACACCGACCAGACAGATGCCGGCCCGGTATTGAAAAAGCCTGTTACCTATGCGAGATATCTGGCCATTGATGAATTCAAGCTCCATGACGGCCACCAGTTCGCTACCCACATCGTCGATCTGGAAACAGGTCACGTTCTGTGGATTGCCAGAGGCAAGAAGAAGCAGGTTGTTTATGACTTTATTGACCACGTGGGCATGGACTGGATGGAACATGTTGAAGCAGTTGCCTGTGACATGAATTCCGACTTTCAGGAAGCCTTTGAAGAACGCTGCGAGTGGATTTCGATTGTCTTTGACCGTTTCCATATTGTGAAAAACTTCAATGAGAAGGTCATCAGCGAAGTTCGGAAAGACATCCAGAAAGAGCTGGCTGACAGCGGACAGGAAGAAGAAGCCAAAAAGCTCAAGGGCTCCAAGTATCTTTTGATGGCTTCTCAGAAAACTCTGCAGGCCAAAGATGAACGTGGAGAAAACAAAACTGTTCTGCGAGCTGAAAACACGCTGTTTGGCCTGAAGCCGGTAATCGCTAAAACCGGGTATGTAAAGCGGTATAAGGAACTCATTCAGTCAAACTCGCTTCTTTTTGCGTGCGATCTGGTAAAAGAGCAGCTTATAGAAGCGTTCAGCTGTAAGGGTGAAATCAAAATGGCGGATCAGGTCACTAAAATCATCGATACCTGCCGGGGAACGAAGAACAAGCATTTTCAATGGTTTGCCAAACTGCTGGAAAACCACTTTGAGGGAATCATTTCCCATGCGACTTACGGGATCTCGTCAGGCAAAATCGAAGGGATTAATAACAAGATCAAGACCGTACGAAGACAGGCTTTCGGCTACCACGATGATGGTTACTTCTTCTTAAAGATCATCGACGCTTCGTACAACCAGACTGTCAAGAACCCCAAATCCCACCGATTTTTTCAGTGAGCC
>CAJTLE010000242.1 GCA_910577085.1 uncultured Allobaculum sp.
ACCATGCACGACCAGACCGGCATGCCGCAGCGATACGGCACCGGCATCGAATGGAACGACTTCCACAGGAGCACGCCATGGCAAGACAGCAACTAGTCAAAAGGACACACATTTTGGCGTATAACCCCGAATCTCTGGATTCTGCAGACGAACGTCATGGCATGGCGGTTATATATGACAGATCTCTGGAGCTTGCAGACAGAAGTCATATTTGGGTTATACGCCAAAAGATGTGTCTCTAATCTGAGCTGAAGCCTTCTGCCGATTGGCGTGTCGGGGTGTTCATGATGTGTCCGGTCATTATGGCGCCTGGCCATTTCGTGTGTCCGAAATGATTCCCGAGCCGTTCTCCTGCATGGTGTCCGCGTCAGTTCATGATCGCGTTGGTTGACTGGTGTCATGCAACGACCGAAATGCCCGTCCTGCGGAAGGACGATGAAGAAGAACGGCAAGACCTCCGGCGGCAAGGTCAGGTACCGCTGCGCGGGCTGCGGGGCGAGCACGAGCGCGAATCCGGACACGCGCGCCAAGGATCTGCGCACGGCGCTGGACTGGCTCATGTCCAAGGACACCCTCGAATCGCATCGTCTGCCGGCGCGTACGCTGCAACGCAAGTGCGAGCTGATGTGGAGCCTGATACCGCCCGTGCCGAGAGACGGCGTCGTGCACGACGTCCTCCATCTCGACGGCATCCATCTGGGTCGCGACGCGGTCGTGCTCATCGCAGTCGACGAGACCTCGCATGTGGCAGGATGGCACGTCGCGCGCAACGAGACGTCGGCCGCGTGGAACCGCCTGCTGTCCCGTCTGGCACCGCCCGACATGGTCGTGTGCGACGGAGGCGGCGGACTGCTCAAGGCACTGCACGAGACATGGCCCGAAACTCCCGTGCAGCGCTGCCTGTTCCACATCTGCATGAACATCACCCAGCTGACCGGCAAGCATCCCCGCTACGAGTCGTCCAGGCAGCTGCGGAATCTGGCGATCGAACTGTCCCGGGCGCACGACAGGAAGTCGGTCGACGAATGGGGCGTGAAATGGCTGAGGTGGGAGGCCAGATGGAACGCGTTCATCGACGAGCGCCGCCGCAGCGCCGACGGGCGCGAACGCGACGCGCACGAGCGTCTCGCCAAGGCGCGGCGCATGCTGCGCAGGCTCGTCGTCGAGGACCAGATGTTCACCTTCCTCAGGTTCGGGGACATGCCCACGACCAACAACCGCGTCGAAAGCCTGAACTCCCGGATCCGCGCCATGCTGCGACGGCATCGTGGCCTGAATCTGGAACGCCGGATCAGGGCCGTGTGCTGGTGGTGCCATCAGCACACCGTCAGTCCCGAAAACTGCGAATGGCTCGTCAAGCACGCCGTCACCGACGAGCGGCTCGACCAGTGGTACGAGAACGCATGGCGCAACGCCCCCCGGACCATGCACGACCAGACCGGCATGCCGCAGCGATACGGCACCGGCATCGAATGGAACGACTTCCACAGGAGCACGCCATGGCAAGACAGCAACTAGTCAAAAGGACACACATTTTGGCGTATAACCC
>CAJTLE010000243.1 GCA_910577085.1 uncultured Allobaculum sp.
AACGCACTTATTAACTCCTCTTACAGATTAATTGTAATGGATATATCTTATGAACTGAGTCCTTTATTGAGTTCGATTCACCCATTTTCATTGCGGCATGTGGCCGAAGGCCATGGCGTCTTTTTGGAGAAAGGGGTGAAGAATTCTGCTGGCTTCCTTTGGTTTCGATGCTTCAAAAGCGTAAGTATGAAAATGATCCTTGATTTCATTTTTTGAGACCGAACGGATGATTTTTCCATCCCTGATAAACAGAAATCGGTCACAGATTTTTTCCAGATCACCCAGCACATGACTGGTCACCAGCATGGAAACACCCTTTTGCTTCTGTTTTTCCAGCAGATTTCGAAGCTTGAAGGTGCTTTCCGGATCCAGTCCGTTTGTCGGTTCGTCCAAAAGCAAAAGCCTCGGGTTTCCTAAAAGAGCCAGCCCAATGGCCAGCCGCTGCTTCATTCCGATTGAATACGTCCCGGTTCGCCGTTTCAGGGCCGGTCCTAAATTACAGTAATCAAAAATCTCTTTTGTTTCTGCGTTTGCAAGAGAAACATTCTTATATCCCGCATAAAGCTTGAAATGATCCATTCCATTCATTCCCGGATACAGGGCAGGATTTTCAATGCACATTCCCACTCCCTGCATGGCTTTGGAATGATCCTTTTCCACTTCATATCCAGAAATATAAATGGAACCTTCGTCCTTTTTATAGGCGGTAGAAATGCACTTCATCAAGGATGACTTTCCGGAGCCATTGGGTCCGACAAGACCAACAGCCTCCCCTGGAAAAACCTGTAGATTTACATGGTCCAGGATCTCCTTCTTTTTAATCCGTTTAGAAACATCCTCAACTCGCAGCAGTGCCTTTTCTTTTTCCAGTGCCATCTTATTGAACATCCTTTCTTCCAATCAAACCGAAATCAAGGGCAGCAAGCAGAACTGCATAAATTACCGCAGCCGCAAGCCACACGCCCCACCCGACTCCAAACCCGCCATACAACAAATCCACCACCGAAGGCCAGAATGGCGGAAGAAGGTTCAGCCAGCCAAAATGAAATCTTTGCAGGCAAAGCAAAAGGATCCAGATCGCACATAGAAACAGGCTGGCATTCGGCCGAAAGAGAAAAGCGATTGAATAAACCGTCAGGCAGTCCAGAAAGATCAGCAGAATCTGCAGCCCCAGTATGATCAGGCACCACTTCCAGCAGAACATCCATTGAATCGTTCCCGGAAGATAGCCGGTGCCCGAAATGGTTGGGCTGAAAAATGGTTCGGTCATCGTTGCGGAGGCAAATAGATTTGAAGGAGAAACACCCGTTTTCCAGATGGCTGGTTCAACAGGAACCAGGGTGACCAGATCCTGCCAGCCAAAGCAGAATCCAGACAACAGAAAGCCCAATGTCATTAAGTTAAGTAAGCTCAGGCTTCTAGCCGTCAGTTCTCTGATGGCGAGAAGTCTTTTTCGTTTTTGTAGGCCATTTTAGACGTTTTCGAAAAATGAACCAGTTTCATACACTTCTA
>CAJTLE010000244.1 GCA_910577085.1 uncultured Allobaculum sp.
CAACAAAGGTAAGCGTGGCCGGCCAAGGAAGAAACCTGTAATAGAGACAGCAGAAGACTAAAATGCCCGCTGGAGGGATTCCAGTGGGCATTAGGGTTATCTATTCTAAAACCGTGCAAAACTCAGAATAATAAGCAACGGATTTTCCCGAAGCGATTCGAAACAGGCATGGACCTGCTTCAAGCCCCTCAATTCACAGATCCAGTGATCAAATGATCTGGATTAAAAAGAATTGAAAAAAAGGGTTGCAATGGCTCGGAAAATATCATATAGTAATCAAGCAGTCGCCGATATAGTATAATGGTAATACACGTCCATGGTAAGGATGAGCTCGTGGTTCAATTCCGCGTATCGGCACCATCTTGAATTCTTCACCGGGTACCATAACCCGGTTTTTTATTTTGTCCGGCCAGAAGCAAGGAATGCTCTGGCCGTTTTTTTCTGCCCAAATCTCTATGTCCAGGTTTTTATTAACAAATCTCTTTTCATTAAGTCATCTACATCAATACGGTAGATGACAGTTTCCAACACAAATTGCTTCGATTGATCGATTACATTCTCTTTTTTGAAACACGAGGAAAAGAAAGGAAATACGGTTGTAGAAAAGATGGGACGATTCAAAAATGGGCAGGATTGGTTAGGCAGCTGGCAAGTTTGGAAAAAGCAGAAATTCTTATCTTACAAATGATGCCCTTTTCCGTCACTCTGGTATATCGTAGAAAGAAGAGGAAACAGAATGTCAAAGCGGCATTGGCTTTGAACGGTCTTCTTCATCCTGTCCATTATTTTAAAATATTAGGCAGATTACAGATTATGCATAGATGAAGCGCTGACCACCATTCATGCAAAAAAGCAGATTTGAAGAGAGAATGAAAAAGTAAAGAGACACGGTCGTTTTCTGCAACGGAACTTTAAGGTGATTCTCTTGGTCAAAACGCATAAAATCCATACATTTTTGAAACGGAAACAAGAAAATGAAGACCAAAGGTGTGCATATACTGTTGAAAATAATAGCTAGTGTTTAAAATAATATTTATGTTGTCAGCCCGCTTATTCAGGCCTTGAGAACACAGCTGCGTGCGATGGAAAAAGAAACCCGGACGATCAGGGTGCCATCGTTAAACCTGGAAGATCACTCTTCCCAAATGAAAAGAAAAGATCAGAAATCACACTGCTTTTTCATGCCTCCAAGCCTGAATTGGTTTTGGATTTGGAAGCAGGAGAAAGCAGAGTGCTTGCCTCATAAATTCCTTTGATCTGCAAGACCTGTGTCTGTTCTTGTTAATGTATAGTCAAAAAGCTGAGTTTGACAGGTAAGGTTGAATCTGCACGGTAGACAAGAGGAGTTTAATTATGAGTACTGTAACCAAAATTCCCATAGATCGGGCTCTGCCACTCCCCATGTAACTGGGGGTGCTGAGAATTATTATTTTTCCGTCGGACATTCTATATACTGAATTTAGCGGAAGAGATCGACTCCTTTTTGAGAC
>CAJTLE010000245.1 GCA_910577085.1 uncultured Allobaculum sp.
AATAAAAAGTTAATATTTATTCAAATAAAAAATACCATTTTTCGCTTCTGAATGTAGGAGAAATGAAAAATGGCAAATATAAAATTCACGAAACCTAAAGAGGTTTCGAATTTATGAGAGTCTACTTATTAAATATAAGGAAAATGCCAAAGCACTCTCAGAACTCATTCCCTTTCATGAACTGCATCAGATTTCTGAATCAGGAGTCAAAACCTGGGTTGCCAGATCTGGAAATCCGTGCTCAATTCACAACCGTTTTCAGGAAAAGCATGAGCACTTTATCAGAAGTGGATTTGAATCAGAAGAATCAGACATACTTTTAGAAGCACAGATTCAACCCATCTTTCAAGAATATCAGTCTTCTCTGCTGTCGAAAGTCAATTCTTTCCATAACCTTGAAGCAATTGTTGGAAAGAAACTGATCGGCCTGGTCGCTGAGTTTATCGACAACCTGTCCGAATCACTCAACCGCGTTTTTTCTGAATCCGTGATTACCGGCCTCTGTCTCCATCTAAATTCAGCCCTGTTTCTTGAACCGGACCGACGGAAAATTGATTTTACGGTTCTGGAAAAAGCCAGAAAACATGACCAGGAATACAAGCTATGCCGGGAATTTATCCATCGACTGGAAGCGGAGTTTGATCTCTCTCTTCCGGTTGACGAAACTGCTTATCTCGTCATGTTTCTGATCGAGAATGGACAAGTCTCACAGACTGACGCTCCTGTAGTCCTGCTGGCTTTTCATGGCAACGGAATTGCCTCATCAGCAGCACAGACAGTCAGAGAAATCGGTCAGCAGGATAATGTCTTTGCCTTTGACCTTCCCTTGAATATGTCTATGGAAAAGGCTTATGAAAAACTGAAGCAAGCCATTCTTGCCATTCATCGCAACCGCGGAATTCTGATGATCTACGATATGGGGTCTATCCGGGAAATGGCAAAAATGATCAGTGAAGAAACAGGCATTGAAATCAAATTTCTTCCAATACCGATTACACTCCTTGCCCTTGAAAGTGCAAGAAAAGCATCTGTTTATCAGGACTTGTCCTCTTTAATGGAAAATGTCCAGAGTAGTTATGAGAAGTACTTTCCGGAAATTATGAAAAGCTACAAACGTTCCATGCTTAAAGATGTAATAATCACGCATTGCGTAACGGGAAAAGGTGGGGCTCTCCAGATTCAGAACTATCTGGAAAGCAATCTGGAGCTTGAAAATATCAATATTATCTCGCTGTCTATCGCTAATTTCGTAGAGTTCGAGTATGAAATCCAGAAAATCAGCCAAAACCACAATATTCTCTGTACCATTGGTACGTTTGATCCTCATTTGTATGGAATTCCGTTTATCTCGGTGTCAACTTTATCCTAAGATGAGACCAAAAGTAACTCTACATACGATTTTGGACTTTTTAAGAGCGGGAGTCTACATCAAAATATCAATAGACCGCGATAGATAAAGCATCTATCACTAAGAGTATGATTTAAG
>CAJTLE010000246.1 GCA_910577085.1 uncultured Allobaculum sp.
AAATTTAAAGAATTAATCATAAATCAATGTGTAGCAAGACCAGCCCCTCAGGCCCCCCTGCACATATGTGATTTCGACTTTAGGGTACTGGCAAGGGGGCCTGAGGGGCTGAATTTTCAAAGTAGATATCGGATTGATTCGGAAAACAACCTTATAAGGATTTGTTTTACTTGTTATTAAAGAATTTTGGCGCTTAAAACTTTTCGGTCATTGAAGTAGAAAGACTAAACAACCTTTAGAGGACAATATTGTAAATTTGGAGGATTGCTTTTCATTTTTTGCTCGATTGAGTCAGTTGCCCATGTTTGAAATCTTTGAGTGGTGATATACTCATAAGGGTAAACGGAGGTAACTAACGTTATGGAATTAAAAGGATCTCAGACCGAGAAGAACCTGCAGGCCGCTCTTGCTGGTGAATCCCAGGCTTACACGAAATATCAGTGGTTCGCATCTCAGGCTAAAAAAGAAGGCTATTGCCACGTAGCCAGCGTGTTTGCAGAAACTGCTATGAACGAAAAAGCACATGCAAAACTGTGGTTCAAATATCTGCACAATAATGAAACTCCATCCACTATGGAATGCTTACAGATGGCATGGGATGGCGAAGATTACGAAACAACTGAAATGTACAAAGAATTCGCCAAAACGGCTGCTGACGAAGGCTTCAAAGAAATCTCCAAGAAGATGGAACTCGTTGGTGAAATCGAATTACACCACAGAGACAGATATGCAGACCTGATGAACCTGATCAAAAACGATCTGATGTTCGCTCAGCCAGAAGAAGTAAACTGGATCTGCCTCAACTGCGGATACATTACAAAAGCAAAAACTGCACCAAAAATCTGCCCAGTCTGCAAACATCCTCAGAGCTGGTTCGAAGTTCTCGTTGACTACAACCAGACAATGGCTAACCCATCCAACATCTAAGTCTATTCTTCTAGACAATTAGACAACCGGTTCTGTCTGCGCTTCAGACAGAACAATTATGATCATGATGAAATGACAATGCCCGCCCGCATTGTCTTGAAGCTTCCTGTATCTTTCCGGATATGGGAAGCTTTTTTAATGCCTGAATGACGCGTTTGCAGAGTCCGACCAGTATCCGTCCACATTCTTCGTCCGTTTCTTATAGCTCCTCTTATTCCATCTAGCTCCTCTTATTCCATCAATTTCTTCATCAAAATTATCTGCTTCGGGTGATCGATTACATTCTCTTTCATTTTGCTGGAAACGAACCGTATGGTGGGAATAAATCACAGATCTGATCGTTGTATGAACACTGTAATCTAACTGTATTTCGCGTCCTGTAGCTTGTTTTTTCTTTGTTTTTGCACAATGTCATTAAGTTAAGGTGATGTCCTTTAGCCTCGGAACCAACTTGGGCGTGAAATATGAAAGATAAGCAGTTAGCCATAAGAACTAAAAAACAAAAGAGCATGACGAAAAAGTGTAATTTCTA
>CAJTLE010000247.1 GCA_910577085.1 uncultured Allobaculum sp.
CATCTCAAAAAAAGGTCGATCTCTTCCGCTAAATTCAGTATATAGAATGTCCGACGGAAAAATAAAAATTCTCAGCACCCCCAGTTACATGGGGAGTGGCAGAGCCCGATCTATGGGAATTTTCTTTTTCCCAGCCCATACGCAGTTCTCTAGTCTTCGCCTTCCCCATCCCGCTTCTTTTTCACGCCCCCTCTCTTCTTTTTGTTGTTCTTGACTTGCGGTACGTTTCAGTTCACTTCATTTCCATATCATTTTTCCAACAGAGACCAAGATCTCCAGCGTTTCCAAGCCAAATCGCCTTTCATGCATAAAAAAACCAGGCTCCTTTTGTTTTATAAAAAAGTGACCTGATTCGATAAATATGATGAAGTGGAAAAACACTTAAGATGTCGAGTCCCTCCTTAGGTATTTCGCGCGGCAACAGCCAAGCACACAACTGCCAGAATCATAGATCTTCTTGCATTAGCTGTATCGACTGCAGGACTCTGGATCGTGCATAAAAAGGGGGCAAAATAATGCCTAGGCAAACAAAAGACGGCCAGCCTCTTGATAGCGTGAAGTATCGTCAGGAATGGAATAAGAAGAACATGAAGTCTGTAGCTGGATCTTATCGGGCTGATTTTGTTGACGAGTACAAAGCAGCTGCCAAAAAGCTCGGACTGAAAACTTCGGATCTGATCCGCCAAATGGTGCAGGATACGATCGACAAAGCAAATCAGCAGTAAAAAGGCCTGGGAAATAATCCCTGGGCCTTTTTACCGGTGGATTTTCTGCCCTTCGCAATACCATCCAGTCTTATCCAGTTCGTTATGTTTTTCTCACCTGCTCGTCAGAAGATGCGTTTTATTGTTCGAGTGATACATCCGATCGATAGAGGCAAGTCAGCTGTTTCTAGACTTGTCAGAAACAGCTTCACAGAGGAAGGATTAGAAAAAAAATCAGTTGTTGCAAATTTTACAACAACTGCGAAGGACCAAACAGTCTGCCAGGGACCTTACTGTTACTGCAACTTGTCTGTCATCCCCTCTGCTGGCATGCATCAAAGATATTCGCTTTTTGTCCTTGACTTAGAATTGACTCCATTTCCATGTCTCCATGTCATTTTCCAGCTGAATCCAAAGACTCCAGCAGCCTTCTGGCTCAATCGTTTCCCAGCCATTTTCAGGTAGTTCTCCACTCTTTTGCAGGAGAAAGACCAGATTACGCTTCAATATCGATCCGTTTTTCTGTCCGGAGAGTGTTGATTCAATTCAGATTTGTATCCGACAGGAAAAGATTTATCTTTTTGCGCTAGCTTGCCATGTTTTTCTGGCGTGACGGTCAATGTCATTAAGTTAAGGTGATGTCCTTTAGCCTCGGAACCAACTTGGGCGTGAAATATGAAAGATAAGCAGTTAGCCATAAGAACTAAAAAACAAAAGAGCATGACGAAAAAGTGTAATTTC
>CAJTLE010000248.1 GCA_910577085.1 uncultured Allobaculum sp.
GTCACACCTGTTCCCATCTCGAACACAGAAGTTAAGCCATTGAACGCCGACGATAGTGTAAAAGCGAAAATAGGAAGTCGCCAGACAAAATGAAACCCGAAGGATAAAGGAGAAATCCAATATTCTTTGGGTTTTTTCATTGCATATGGAGTTAGTGAACACTAATTGTGATTGAAATCCGGTGTGCTTTGTGCTGACTGGAAAGTGTTATTCAGTGAGAGCAAAGTGCTTCTGGATTTTTAAGACCAGGGTTATTTCTCCGGCATTGGATTGATGATTTGATTGGCGACAAGATATTCGTAGATGCCATCTTCATCAACAGAAGGGCAGACTTCGTCTGCAATCTCTTTGACCTCCTCCAGAGCATTATCCATCGCAACTCCAGTGCCGGCTGCTTTGAGCATGTCCACATCATTGTGGCCATCTCCGAAGGCAAGACTGTTTTTGCGATCAATTCCCAGCTTTTCGAGAACCGTCAGGATTGCTTCCCCTTTATTTGTGTGCTTGCCGACGATATCCAGTGCGGTCGGATACCAGGCCATGCCGGCTAAATCGGTTGTTCCAGCCAACAGTTCATCCAGCTGATCGCGGCGAATTCCAATCATAGCCTGATAAACGGGTTCATTCAGCCGCTTTTCAAATTCAGGATCGACAGGAACCTTTGCTTTGGCGATTGCCATATACTCTTCCAGGACAGGATCAACCCCATTCTTGCCCATGTCATCGGCTCCGGCAAGAAGGATTTTTTTGCCCATCTTTGTGGCATTGTCGACCATGATTCGAACCTGCTTTGGATCCAGTGTTTTGGAAAACAGAATGGTCCCATCTTTTTTCTGGCAGAGCCCGCCGTTAAAACAGCACCAGCCATCAAAGTTGAAATGAGGAAGAATATAAGGGGGCCTTCCGGAACTGGCATAGTAAGGAATTCCTTTGCGGTGAAGCTCTTCGAGTACATAGCGGATTTTTTCCGTTGGTTCGGTATGTCCCATGCGAAGTAATGTTCCATCAATATCAAAGAAAATAATTTTTACTGGTTCCATAAAGAGAATTCCTTTCCAGATAAAGGCAGAATTGTCTGCTTATCCATCGTCCATGACCTGATTTGACATTCGGTTTTTTCGTTGGGCAAATTGCGAATGGTTATCTAAGGCATTTCTATTGTGCTTGATTTGGATCTTTTTAACCAATGAAGTCTTTTGCAATCCTTTACAGAATGTGAAAGTTAAGCGATTGAACATCGCTCGAAAAACATGTACTGTCTTAGTCTACGATGGTACAAATTGTAATTTATTGTACTTCAAAAAGCCTTTTGGCAGTAAATTGGAGCCATCATATCCCTCGAAAAAACAGGTTTTCCGTTGAACCGTAAGTGCGGATAAATCCTGGAAGGCTCTACCCGCTGGCTTACGGCAGAATGCTGCGATTTG
>CAJTLE010000249.1 GCA_910577085.1 uncultured Allobaculum sp.
TATCTTTACAAATTATACATATGTTTCAGGAGGGGTTCTTATGTCATCTCAGGTCAGGGTTAAAGGTAAAAACGGAAGAATTTATGTCTATGAAGTGGAGTCATTCTGGAATAAGGAGAAAAAGAAACCAGATTCTCATCGCAAATGCATCGGCCATATTGATGAGCAGACCGGTGAAATTGTTTCGAACAGACCAAGAGCCAAAAATGGAACAGGCCTGCGACAGGTAAAAACTGAAACACCCATCACTGTATCGAAAACCGGAAGTTATTCGATTGTTGACAAAGCGGCAGACCAGACCGGGCTGCTCGATTGTCTTCAGAAAGTTTTTCCTGTTCGCTGGCCTCATATCATGACCTGCTGCCAGTTTCTCGCCACCACGGGCAGTCCACTGTACCTGATTGACCGCTGGTCCGCCCATAATGAGACTTTCCTTCCTGATGGAATCATCAGTCAGAGGGTAAGTGATCTGTTGAGCAGTCTGACTCTTTCAGAACAGCAGGAATTTTTCAGGGCATGGATAGCTCACAATCAGACAAATGAGTATTTTGCCCTTGATATTACGAGCGTGTCTTCCTATTCCGAACTGATTTCCTTAGTCAAATATGGCTATAACCGTGACCATGAGCCTCTCCCGCAAATCAATCTTCTTATGATCACCGGTCAGAAGAGTAAGCTTCCTGTTTACTTTATGCCACTTGATGGAAAAATCAAGGATGTCAAGGCTCTGAAAGCTGTTCTGGACAACCAAAAGCTTATCACTCCAAAAATGCTCTCTTTGATTATGGATAAAGGCTTTTTCTCTGCCGCAAATGTTGATGCGCTCTATAAAGGCCGCTTTCGCGTCGCAGTCGGGGTTCCTTTTTCAAGCAAGCTGGCACGTGATGTGGTAGAAAAATACCGAAATACAATTGAAAATCATCACAATGTGATTAGTATCTCTGACGATGATGTATATGGAGTTACTGAGCTGCAAAAATGGAACGGACATCGCCTGTATCTTCATGTCTACTTTGACAGTGACAAGGCAGCTGGTGAAAGAAAGGCATTCAATCGCAAGCTTCATCGGACTTACAGAGCCCTTTGCGCAGGAGAAACAGTCGAAGATGAGAAATTTGCCGAACAGTACTTCATTGTCAAGGAGACGAAAGTAAGAGGCCGCAAGGTTGAGTACAACGAAGAGGAAATTAACAACCATATGAAAAACCGGGTTGGCTGGTTTGTGATGGCAAGCAACTTTATCAAAGATACAACAGAAGCACTGACGATCTATCGCGAAAAAGATAGCGTTGAGAAGTCATTTGATGATCTGAAGAACCAGATGGATATGAAGCGGCTGCGTGTTCATAGTGAAGAGGCCATGAACGGCCGGATCTTTATCCAGTTTTTGACACTGATTCT
>CAJTLE010000250.1 GCA_910577085.1 uncultured Allobaculum sp.
ATTAGAATTGATGAAATCGAGAGGGAGAATCGCACCGGTATCGGAAGAAAGATCCCCTCCATTAAAAGAAATGTTGCATTCAGGAATAAAACCGGCCATACTGTTGTTCAGGGTGTGTGTCATTGTTCAAAATCCTTTCTTAGTTGTTTGTCCGAATAACATTGTACAGGAATGATGAACAATTTACACTCACCTGTTTGGTGAAAAGCAAAATGGCCGGAAACACGTTCTTTAAAGGTGTTTCCGGCCATTTATCGGTTTTGATGAATTGTTCAGGTCTGGATATGGAAAAAGTCAGTATTTCCTTTCCCAAAAAATATAGAGAAAATACAAACGGAGTAAGAAGAGTGAGAGGGAGGATGAAAGGTGAATTCGGCGGTTGTTATTTTAAGCCAGCAGGTCATGATTATGTTCCTGTTGATGGCAGTTGGGTATCTGCTTTTTTCGTATCGGGAAGATTGATCAGAAGGGATCGGAGTATGTTTCGTTTCTGGTTTTGTATATTTCGACCCCGATGCTGATTCTGGAATCGCTGCTGGTTCCATTTGAACCAGGAAAACTGGTTCTTGGCGTATGGATACTGGTGCTCTCGGGAGCGGTGATGCTCATTTCGGCCATTGTTGGCAAGTTGTTTTTTAAACGCCACCCCCTGCGGCAGTTTACCGTCGTGTTTTCCAATGTTGGTTTCATGGGAATCCCGCTGGTACGAAGTTTACTGGGAAATGAAGCGGTATTTTTCATGTCGCTTTTCAATGTTGTTTTGACCGTTCTGGTCTGGACGTATGGAGTTTATCTGTTAACCGGAAGCTGGAAAGATGTGTCTTTGAAAAAAGTCATTCTCAATCCCTGTATCCTTGCGGTAATTGTCGGACTGATTTTCTTTGTGTGTGGAGTTCATCTGCCCGTGGTCATCACCGAAACCATTCATAATCTGGGAAATCTGAATACGGGTCTGGCGATACTGCTGTTGGGAATTTACTTGGCGCAGACCGATCTGGCGGCTTTCTTTGTTAAAAAAGAAGTCTGGAAAATCAGCATTCTGCGGCTGGTCGTTGTCCCTTTGATCACTCTGGCGATGCTGGTTTTGATTCCCATCGATAATACGGGATTTAACAGTCAGGATGGTTTTACTGGTGGCGGCAGCGACACCAACTGGTGGACTTTTACCGATGCTTTCCCAGCAGTTCGATCAGGATTATGAGTTTGGATCTGGCGTTGTCAGCATTACAACACTCTTGTCTTTGATCACCATGCCGCTTTGTATGATGCTTGTCCCCTTCGTTAAATGAGGTTGTTTTATCCCTGATAGGATAAAACGGTTACATCCCTGTCTGCGAACAGTGTTCGGCATTAGCCGGCGGGAGAAGGGTTAAGATACAAGATCCTTATCTAAGCCCCG
>CAJTLE010000251.1 GCA_910577085.1 uncultured Allobaculum sp.
GCGCAGCCGAAGAAGCGCTCGCACAGGCTTACTACACTACCAATATAGCCCGTGCCGCATTCTATCCCGGTCTGTCAATAACTGCCAACTACGGCTTCACAAACTCGTTCGGCTCATTCATCAAGAACCCCGGCGACTGGTTTGCCTCTCTTGCCGGAACACTGGTGGCTCCCATCTTCTCACGCGGACAGAACATCGCCCGACTCGAAGCGGCCAAGGCCCGTCAGAAGCAATCGCTCAACACATTCCAGTACACGCTTCTCAGCGCCACTGCCGAGGTGTCAGACGCTCTGACCACCTACGACAAAAACAACGAGAAGGCTGTGCTTCTGTCAGAGCAGGTGCAGAACCTCGAAAAGGCAGTCTACTACACCAAAGAACTTTTCGCAGCAGCAAGTTCCACCTATCTTGAAATTCTGACCTCACAGTCAAGCCTTCTTTCGGCTCAGATGTCGCAGCTCAACTGCGAGCTCGCCAAGGCTCAGGCGGTGATCAATCTCTACCAGTCGCTCGGCGGAGGCCGATAACCACTGTCGACTTAATAAAGCAAGCGGGGTGCCCTGACTCGGACACCCCGCTTGCTTTATTTATCTGCCTGCAACAATAAATACAATGATTCGGTAAAAATTACCGAAGTAGTTGAAACTTAAGTTAATATCTTGAATTGTCAAATACAAATGAATCGCCAAAGCGTTCATTATAAAAATCTTATACCATGAACGTATTGGCGATTCTCAAAGACTTCACCTTTCGGTGTAAGTCGGTATTTGAAAATACTACAACCAAGATGAGCAAAAGGTTCCTCAACTGGCTGATTTTAACAATACGCACTGTGGCGTTGATTCCGGGCAAAGTCAATTTTACCCGGCTGTCGCGCTATGGCGGTCGTACAGCCAAGACCTTTGCTTCCAATTTCAAGACATCCGTAGACTGGATGAAAGTCAACATAGGTATCGCAAGAGAAAATTTCGGTTGCGGTGATGATGTAGCCATTGCAATTGATCCGTCGTTTATCTCCAAATCCGGCAGACTGACATATGGCATGGGGCGTTTCTGGTCCGGGGTGGCGCAACGGGTAAAACGCGGTCTGGAGATAATGGCAATTGGGGCAATAAGTCTGAGTAAACATACATGCGTGATGCTCGGTGCTGTCCAGTCACCGAACTTCAGGACTCTTGAATCCGAGAAACAAATGTCAATGCTTGACTGGTATATTTTCCTTGTCAGGTCAAAGGCCTCCGAGTTGCTGTCTCTGACCGACATACTGGTGGCCGATGCCTTCTTTTCCAAGTACGAGTTTGTGAATGAAACGGTTGCAATGGGTTTCCGGTTTGTGGGAAGATTGCGGGCTGACTCATATCTGAGGTATCCCGCCATACCGGATC
>CAJTLE010000252.1 GCA_910577085.1 uncultured Allobaculum sp.
AGAAATTACACTTTTTCGTCATGCTCTTTTGTTTTTTAGTTCTTATGGCTAACTGCTTATCTTTCATATTTCACGCCCAAGTTGGTTCCGAGGCTAAAGGACATCACCTTAACTTAATGACATTGCTATCTTATTTACTCTGAAGATATCCGGGTATTCCTCATTGGCCTGATCGGTTAAAAAGCCAGAAGGTACTGTCACCTGAGCTACCCGGTTATGCATGGATATCAACTATCAAATAAAGGAGATCTTATGCTTCATCTTATCAGCGATACCTCTACCTTAATTCATCCTGATCTCGCTCTGGAGAAAGGCTTTCATGTTATCCCTCTGGAAGTGGTCATCAACAACCAAAGTTTTGCGGATCTTGAAGAAATCACTACCTCCGAGCTTGCCAATCAAATCCGAAGTGGAGCGATTCCAGCTTCCAGTCAGCCGCGTCCGGCCCGTAAGCTGGATTTATATAATGAATTGCTAAAAAATCCGGAAGATGAAGTGCTCGATCTTTGTATTGCACATGGTCTTTCGGGAACCTATACATCTGCCTGCATGATGAAAGATCAGTGCGATGATCCAGACCGGGTTCATGTCTACAACACCCAGACCCTTTGCGGCCCGCAGAAAGCGATGGTCGAAACGGCCGTTAAAATGCGGGATGAAGGAGCCGATGCCAAAACGATTATGAACCAGCTGGATCATATGCTCGAATCTCATCAGTCTTCCATCATGGTTCGTGACTTCGACTTTCTTAAACGTGGTGGAAGAGCCGGTTCAGCCACAGCTCTGGTCGGAAAAGTCTTAAAGCTGGTCCCGGTTGCCGTATTAAACGAGAACGGAGAATCCCTTTCCGTAATTGGAACTGCACGGACTACAGGAAAAGCCTTTCGAAAAATCCAGGAAGAAATCGAAAAGAAACTGAATCCAGGAACCGGCAGCGGCTATACGCTCTATCTCAGTCATGGTGATGATCTGCCTCTGGCTCAAAAAGCCTCGGCATGGTTTGCGAACATCTGGCCGGAAGCCAGAATTGAAATCAACGAACTCTGTCCGATGTTTCTGGTTCATGGCGGACCAGGATGCCTTTCGGTTCAGATCATCAAGACAAACTGATTCAAATCTACAGAAGCACAAAACGGATCGACCTTCTTTCCCAGGATGAAAAGGTCGATCCGTTTCCTTTGGATTTAAATGGAAAGAAATCAGCTATTGCCTGTCTGATTTCCAATATTCTATCCAGCTTTGTTTTTATTGAACCAACACGTTCGTGAATGTGTACCCCGTCCCCACCACCCTCCCCATACCCGGCCCGCCCCTCGGGTGGTGGGGACGGGGTAAGTAGGATGGGGATTTTTTATCCCCTTTTTTACCC
>CAJTLE010000253.1 GCA_910577085.1 uncultured Allobaculum sp.
TAGAAATTACACTTTTTCGTCATGCTCTTTTGTTTTTTAGTTCTTATGGCTAACTGCTTATCTTTCATATTTCACGCCCAAGTTGGTTCCGAGGCTAAAGGACATCACCTTAACTTAATGACATTGTTTGGTTACAGAAAAAAAAACATCAAAACCCATTTCAAACTCTATATTATTGAGCCAATCAGTCGGGGTACTCTGCCTTTAAGAATAGATCACTTTCAAAATATGGGTACACATCCTGCATGATTCAGGCCAGAAACACTGGATGGTAAAGAGAAGGATGCGCGACTTGGCAGCCAGTTATTCAGGATTTCTCCTGTTCATTCTTCTGGATTGTAAGCGAATAGAATCTTATCCATTTCAGATACTTTTTCAGATACTTTTTTACTGTTATTCTTTCCCGATCCCCTTCATTTCACCTTCTGTTTTCCAGAATTCACTTTATTTAAAAGAATTTATTTCTTTAACAAAAATCCGACAGAAAGTTAACTTTGACAAACTCAACGATTCTGTCATAATGGGTTAGCGAAAACTAATTTTTTAGTAGAAAGACTATGAATACGCCTGCTCTGCAGGCTTTTTTCATGAGGAGGTATGAGAATTGTTTAATAAACGTTTGATTCAGTCCGTTCCCGAGGCGATGAAATTCATCCGCGCCAACGTCATTGACCAATGGTTTGGACTGATCTGTTCCGTTGGCACAACTCTGATTCTGTCTGGAATCTGTGCCGGCTTTTTAACAGGAAATCCCTTTTCGACAACCACTTTAGTGGGTGCCTGTATTGGACTTATTGTTCTGAGTTGGCTTCGTTCTTTCTTTACCCGAAGAGCGCAGGCCAATGCGGTGGCCAGCAGCCATTGTGTCAAGCAGACGATGCGTGAGCGTCTGCTCGCAAAAGTGGCTGAGATCGGTCCTTCCTATGTCCACCATTTTTCCAGCGCGGAAGTCACTCAGCTTTCCAATGACGGAATTGAGCAGCTGGAAAGCTATTTTGCAAACTATCTCCCCCAGTTTTTCTATGCACTGGCTGCTCCAGTCACCCT
Source organism: uncultured Allobaculum sp. (assembly GCA_910577085.1). Classification (GTDB taxonomy): domain Bacteria; phylum Bacillota_I; class Bacilli_A; order Erysipelotrichales; family Erysipelotrichaceae; genus Allobaculum. The sequence continues at coordinate 1,048 of CAJTLE010000253.1, forward strand.
GTTTGTGCTTCTGGCTTTCTGGGATCTGCGTTCCGCATTCATTCTGCTGATCTGTGTACCGCTGATTCCGGCTTCCATTGTGATGGTCCAGAAATTTGCCAAGAAACTGCTCGATAAATACTGGGGCCAGTACGCAGGTCTTTCCGATTCTTTTCTGGAAAATCTGCAGGGGCTGACAACGCTCAAGGTTTACAACCTAAATTCCCCACTTTATACACAGGTGGCCTCTGAGTTCGGACTCAAAGGCCGAATAACTCTATAATCTGGTTTTGCAGATTCGTTGTCTGAAAAGCCAGGTCTTTTCTTTTTCCTTCTACGCTGA
>CAJTLE010000254.1 GCA_910577085.1 uncultured Allobaculum sp.
TGTCTGAGTTCCAATGAGTAGTCTGGATGTTTCACAGTACAATTTATTTAACAAAAAAAGAAGATGCCAATATGACATCTTCAATAAATCAAAATGAGGTTCTACCACACACTTTGCGTAAGAACCTAAAATCCCGGCAGCCTCTTTTTTGATGCCCATAAAAAAGCCTGAATCCAGAAAATGGATTCAGGTTCAAGAAGTTCTGTACTGCTGGTGGTCTGGCAGCTGGTTTTCTAATTGTTGTTTTCGATATTGCTGCTTCCGGTACTGGCCTTTGTATTGTCATCTGCATCAGCCTGCCTGGATTCTTTGACATTTCTTGGATCCCACAGGGCATCGGCTTCGCGGTTGGTCAGAGCTTTCATGAAGTTTTTGTGCGCATCCGGGTATTTGCGGTAGATGCTTTCGAGCATTTCCTTCATGGTCTGTCTTTCGGAGTGACCATCATTGGGGCAGACAGGTTTGACACTTGGAATCTGGTTGATGCGGCAGACTTCAATGATCTGCTCTTCTGTTAAGTAGACAAACGGGCGGATCATCGTCATATCCATGCGGGACATGTACTGCTTGGGGGAAAAGGTAGAAACTCTGGCACCATGAATCATGTTCATCAATAAAGTTTCCATGGCATCATCCCCATGATGGCCGAAGACGACTTTGTTGCAGCCAAGATTTTTGGCTGTTTCCATCAGAACACCCTTTTTCAGGTTGGAACACAGGGAACACTGAATCCGGCCGTCTTTCATATTCTTTTCCATATTGAGGATGTCATAGATTTTTGTCTTTTCAATGTGCAGATCCAGGTGGTACTTGTCGGCAAACTCCTGCATGAGCTGGTCCTGCTCGGGATGATCGGCGATGGAGACATGAATCGCGCACAGTTCAAAGTCTTTTCCTTCAAATTTCTGATACATCGAAAGCGCAAGAAACATCAGCATCGAATCTTTGCCCCCGGAAAGAGCAACGGCTAATTTATCTTTTGGCTCGATCAGGTTGTAGTCCTGATCAGCATTGCGAATGGCTTTTAAAACGGTCTGTAACTTCATTGGAAACCTCCTTTCATCTCCACTGCCTATCCTGCAGTTGACAGGCAATGGAAACATAAATCCAACAAAAGAAAGCAGGATTGAACGAATCTGCATTCTATTTAATGCTCGTTCGCTTTTTCTAAAATAAACCTCAGTACAATAGATTCATCTTTTCATTTCACCCTGTTTCAATGTCATTAAGTTAAGTAAGCTCAGGCTTCTAGCCGTCAGTTCTCTGATGGCGAGAAGTCTTTTTCGTTTTTGTAGGCCATTTTAGACGTTTTCGAAAAATGAACCAGTTTCATACACTTCTA
>CAJTLE010000255.1 GCA_910577085.1 uncultured Allobaculum sp.
TTTTGGTTCGCCGCTCACTCGCATGGGCTTCAATCCATCCAGTATGCGGATTTATAAAAACGAATACCGCGGCATGACCGTTTCGCACATACTCCGAGTCCACAACTCTATCTTTGCCTGGCTTCACAGGCAGCGGCTCTCTGGCATCTCCATGGATTTCTTTTGGCTTTTCATCCATACAGATCAGAGGATACTCAGAATCATAAGGCTGCTCATATTCGTCTAAAACATCTTCCATGCAGGCTACAAACTCAGCGTCCTGCTGAGGGGGAATGCTCCAGTACTTGTTTTTATGGGGACGGAGTTCGCTTTTTAATAGAATACGGTGATATGTAGCTCGACTGAGATTAGAATCAAGACGCTTATTGCCTTCCTTATGAATCAGACTGACTGTCCAGCGAACTGCACCGGCAGGTGGTTCGCCGCAGGCTATAGCGATAACTGCAGCTTCTGTGCGGCCATCAACTTTCTGGTTAGCACGGTCTGAATTAACGGATCTTTTCAGATTCATTGCTTCTTTCAGGCCATAAAGACAATACTTCCGAATGGTTTGATAAACAGTCTCCCTGGCTGCTCCTGTTCGCTTAATAATCTGAGTCCGATTGAGAACTGGCTGAGTCGAATTGTCAGCTTCAAGAAGAATTTCCGCTCTCAGTCTCAGAGTTCGACAGGAATCCGGATTCTTTCTGATCTTCACCAGCTTCTTACGGTCTTCCGGACTTAAATTAACGGTATATAAAGGTTTTCTACCCATGTTTTTCAAATAGTATCGATCTGAATTGAAAAAAGGTTGGAAAACTGATACAGTTTAAAAACGGATGTTTGTATCAATTTTATTGATCAATTCGGAAGGTTCTGTAGTTGCCGCTGCAGGACCTTTTTTTATAGGACTTCGGACAGTGATTGAACACTCTTGCGGATGATCTCCCTTAGTTTTTCATTTTCGCTCTCAAGCTGAGCCAGCTGCTGCTCCTGAAGGGTGACTATCTTTTTCAAATCTTCAAGCTCCATTTTTTCAACGTCTGTCAGCGCTGGACGTTTTTTTCTTCTTCGGCCAGAAGATGGAATGATATTCCCATTCTCATCAACTTTTCCAAGATATTTTCGTTTCGTGCGCGGCTGTTTCAGTTCGGGAACCCAGAATGAAGTAGATTCATACGCGTAAGTGATCCCTGTTTTCTTATTAGTCTGATAAACGATCGACATTTACGCCTCCTAGTTATGATTACAATAACATAACCGATATGAGATTGGTATATAATCTTTAACGATCGAAACTAATAAGCTTAGTTCTCCCTAACCCACTCTCAAGTGTCAAAACCTCATTTGCCT
>CAJTLE010000256.1 GCA_910577085.1 uncultured Allobaculum sp.
AGATTGATCAGAACCATGAGCTGTATGAATGGTGTTCAACGATGACTTCTCTTTCCAACAATCTTTACAACACAGGGCTTTTCCACATTCGCCAGTGCATGACAGGTCTGAAAAAAGAACCTGATCAGCGCCAGCCGCTGGAAAAGGAAGTGATTGGCAGGATTGAAAAAGCTCTGCCAGACATGAACCTGATCAGGGAAAGAACCTGGCAGAAACAGATGGCAAAATACGAAGCTCTGGAAGATAAAAATGGAAAGCAGGAGCCGAAACTCCGTCTCTTTAAGATGCCCGAAGCCGACACATGGATGCTTTCTTTCACGTTTTTAGACGCTTTGTTTAAAACAGTTCAGGATCCAGATTATCTGGCTAAAGGGCTTCCAAGACAATCTGCACAGGCAGTCCTCAAAAGAGCATGCCAGGATATGAAAAGCTTTTTTGAGGCATCTAAAGAGTACAAGGCAAACCCGTCCGCTTTTCTGGGCGCTCCCCGGCTTCCCGGCTACAAGAAAAGGGGAGGGCAATGCACTGCCATAGTGACCAGTCAGGACTGCGTATACGATTCAAAAGAAAACGCGTTTAAACTTCCTTTAACGGGTATCCGGCTCAAAGCCGGAGAGACAGACCAGAAACTTAAACAGCTGGAAATCTGTCCCTCTCATGGAATTTTTGTCATCCATCTGACTTTTGAAACAGATGCAAAACCACTTCCGGAAAAGACCGTGCGCGCCGCAGCACTGGATCCAGGGCTTAACAACTTCGCATCCATTGTCACAAATTCAGGCTCAAAAGGCCTCATTGTGAAGGGCGGAGCTGTACAGAATGCAAAACGTCATGAACAGTACCGGGCCAGCCAGTTTCAGTCGGGACAGTGCGGCAGAAGCAAAAAGCGGTTTGCGCCTTCAAAACGATATCACCAGTGCATTGTTCATTACGAAAACCAGACAAAAGATCTGGTGTCCAAAACAGCAGTGCGAATTATGGAGTATCTCAAGGAAAATAAGATTGATACGCTGATTGTCGGGCACAACAAAAACCAGAAACAGAACATCAACATTGGAACCAGAAATAACCAGAAGTTCTGCTCAATGCCGGTGGACCAACTGCGCCGCCAGCTTGAATACCGGTGTCAGAGAGAAGGAATTCTGTATCTTGAAACAGAAGAAAGCTATACATCCAAATCTTCATTTCTGGATGGAGACATTCTGCCGGTATATGGTGATGAAACCCCACATGTGTTCAGCGGCAGAAGAACATCCAGAGGACAGTATGTTTCTAAAGGTGGAAAGA
>CAJTLE010000257.1 GCA_910577085.1 uncultured Allobaculum sp.
CATCAATGAGGAAACTGACTCTTCTGGAAAGAGCAGACGGATACATCAAAGAAACAGCAATTCGGCAATTCCTCCCCACCCAAACTGCATAGCAATTTGGATGGGGTATCCTTGCCTAACATATGAACAAAGAAAACGAATAACCAGAAAGTGAGAATCTGCCATGAACGAAGTATCGGTCTATCTGCCTTTTGATTCCATTCATAACTGCCGTGATTTAGCCGGCATCAAAACCTGCCATAACAAGGTCATTAAACCGGGGATGCTTATCCGTTCCGGTCATTTAGGCTATGCCAATCGTCAGGATCTTCTGACTTTACATGGTATGGGAATTAAGAATGACGTGGATTTGCGCACGACATGGGAGACGACTTTCTTTCCTGATCGTTCCATTCCTGAAAGCATTTATATTCATGATCCAGTCTATCGGGAAGTCGATCTTTCCGAGGATGCAGGCGGTCAGGTAAAACTGGCCAAAGAAGCCACTACGGATTCCCGACAGCTGATGTGCAGCATGTATGCTTCCAGCATGAGTGACAAAGATGCCATTGCAGCCTGGAAAGAATTTTTTGATATTCTCAAAAACAATGACGGCGGCATCCTGTTTCACTGCACGCAGGGCAAAGACAGAACCGGCATGGCAGCAATGCTTGTCGAAACAGCACTTGGTGTCAGCCCTGAAGATCGTCTGAACGATTATCTGCAGACCAATCTCTATATGGCCAAAGAAGCTGGCAAAGATGAAAAACTGGTTCAGAAGGTTGCCGAAAACTTTGAAGTGACCCTTGATGATGACATCGACAGCTATCTGTATGCCCACAAGAGTTACTATGATGCCGCCCAGAACAAAGTCATTGAAATGGCGGGCAGCTGGGAAGGGTACCTGACCAAAATTCTTGGCCTGACTGAAGAGGATCTCAAAGTCCTGCAGGATAAATTCCTGATTGACGAACAAGAAGCGGCCAGAGAGATGAAAGCCAGCCAGACGGCCTGAAAAACAGTGGGCAAAGTACAAGAAAACAGGATTGGAAAAAGCCAATAAATAGATGCGTCAGACAAAAGACTCTTTTTTCTGACGGTAAATTCGGCGTCCGTCAGTGACGAACACCAATAAAAGCTAGATTGAACTCAGTATGTGAAATAGGGCCAAAATTCACATATAAGGCTTGAATCAGTTCGGATATAAGAAGATCCAATGCCTTTTTGGCATCTTCCTGTGCGTATTTCAGCACTCGTCTTACGTTTATTGCCGTAATGGCTAACACATATCC
>CAJTLE010000258.1 GCA_910577085.1 uncultured Allobaculum sp.
AACAATGACACACACCCTGAACAACAGTATGGCCGGTTTTATTCCTGAATGCAACATTTCTTTTAATGGAGGGGATCTTTCTTCCGATACCGGTGCGATTCTCCCTCTCGATTTCATCAATTCTAATTCACTTCTTCAGCCTTATGCAGATCTTCCTTTTTCGGACGAGAGACAATCCTGCCATCAGAGAAATTCCAACTTCTCTTTGATGAGCCAGCAGATTTTCAAGTATCTCCTTGGTTACTCGTCTCAGGCTGATCAGGAGGTTCTTGCCAAAGACCCAATTCTCTGTCAATACTTTCAGGGGATTTCTTCCCAAAGCTCTGTCAGCCGTTTTTTCAGCCGTGTCTGCGAGGACACCAATAATGCTTTCTGGCGGGCTTTCATGGATCAGGCCTGCAGATTTATAAGTGGCAGCCAGGACGATATTCTTCTTGATGCCGATTCGACCAAAACCGATACCTATGGAAAGCAGGAAGGTTCTGCATGGATTCATCACTACAGTCAGGTTGGATCCCATCCGTTTGTCATCAACGAATACAATACGAGAGCTCTTGTCGGGGCATGGCTGCGCCCTGGTTCTACTTACTCTGCCGATGAAGCCGAGCCGATCATGGCCGAAGTCCTGAAAAGACTGCCTGACTACACTGCAGATGGAAGAATGCGGGATATCAAGTTCCGCGGGGACGCTGCTTTTTTCTCGGGCGACCTGATGAACCTGTTTGAAGAACGTTCCAATCCGGTTGGTTATGCCATCAGAGCCAAAGGAACGGGCAGACTTGAAGGCCTGTGCCAGGATGTCTATGACAGTTCCAGTCATGAAGAAGACAGCACTTATACTTCTGCCAGGCCTTTTTACGGAGAACTCCGCTATCAGATGTCCAATTCTTCAAAAAGCAGAAGAGTCTGCTTTAAGCTCTATTTCACCGAAGAAGAGGATAAGAAAGGTCAGGCACAGCTTCTATTGATTCCTCATATTTTTGCGGTAATCACCAATCTTGAAGCCATGACTCCTGAGCAGATCATCAACTTCTACTGCCAGAGAGGCAACAGTGAAAACTACACCAAGGAGCTGAAAAGCGACTTTATGGCAAACACTCTTTCACATCGCTCATTTGAGGCAAATGCGTTTGAATTCCTTTTGAAATGCCTTGCCTATAATCTTTTCCGCTTCTTTCAGTTTCGTGTGATGGAAGGAACAGATCAGAACATCACTGTCAG
>CAJTLE010000259.1 GCA_910577085.1 uncultured Allobaculum sp.
AGCCACAAGCAATCTTCACTCTTCATGAACGAAATGAAGTCATAACTGTTTGAAACGGAAGTTATGTCGAAGCTGGTGTTTGTTTTTGAAAGATCCATGATAAGAGTGGTTAAGTCGCAAGACGAACCAGTATGGTGACGACAGCCAATGGGTCACACCTGTTCCCATCTCGAACACAGAAGTTAAGCCATTGAACGCCGACGATAGTGTAAAAGCGAAAATAGGAAGTCGCCAGACAAAAGATAATCCCGATAAGTAAAGGATAACTCCAATACTTATCGGGATTTTTTTGTGTACTGGTATTGTACGGCTGAAGCTTACAAAATGGAGGATCGAATTATTCTGATCTCAGCCAACATTCTCTGCAATATGATCAGGGGCAGATCTGCAGTCATTATTTTCTTTACGCAAGTTCTTCGAGGATGTCGTTGAGAATTGCCTGGCCATCCATTTTAGCGTAGTGCGTTTCCTGGACGAATTTGTACGGTACTTCGTAATAGTCACATGTTTCTGCAAGGCTTTCTTCGAGGTATTTCAGATGCGGACCAAACATAGCAATGTCATTGCCTTCAATGTAGTCTTCCAGTTCGGTTTCGCCAATAGCCGAAACTTCTGCATCAATGCCATTGGTATTGCAGGCTTTCTGTACATTCTGGGCTACGAAACTGCTGGAAGCGCCGCCTCCGCATACTAATAAGATGTTCATAAGTTTTTCTCCTTTGTCTCTTGTGTTTTTGTGTTTCTTGTACTTCCTGTTTCTTTATGGCTTTAGTATGCCCGGATTCGTTAGCCTCTTCTAATCGATTAAGTACAACAAAAACGCATGAATTTAAGTACGGAATTCAGGTACGGAAGATAATTCCTGATCCCTGTTTGAGACTGAAAGTCATTTCATCTCCTCCCACCATGTGAACGTAGGATATGCGGACAACTATTTGGAGAAAATATGCCAACGCCCATCATCTGCCAAAATCCTCAGATAAATAAAAGTCCCGATAAGTAAAAGGAATATCGGTTCTGACGCAAACTTTGTTGGAACCCTGTGTTCAGGCCCTAAGAGATGTCTTGAGTGACATCTCTTTTTTTGCACTCTTTTTACATGTCTAAAATATAGCGAAAACTAGTTCTATAGATTTAT
>CAJTLE010000260.1 GCA_910577085.1 uncultured Allobaculum sp.
GCTGTAGCTATGGAGAGTACAGCTTCATACTGGAAACCTGTTTATAACATTTTCGAATCACATGATCTGAATCCAATGGTAGTCAATGCCCAGCACATGAGAAATGTTCCTGGAAAAAAAACAGATGTTAAAGATGCCGAATGGATCTCTGATCTGCTTATGCATGGCCTGCTTAAGCCCAGCTTTATTCCTACGAAGCGACAGCGTGAACTCCGGGAATTATGTGCTTATAGAAAGTCTTTAATCGCTGATCTCGGAGCTGAAAAAAACCGACTGCAGAAAATGCTTGAAGGAGGCAACATCAAGCTTTCTGGAACCATTTCAGATATTAACGGCATGAGTGGTAAAGCGTTGATGGATTTCGTATTGTCTGGAAAAGAGTTTGACGCAAAAGCTTATGATCGTCTTATTGAAGAAAAGAAGATATCCAAAAGACTTAAGGCAACAAAAGAAGCTTTGATCAGAGATATGCAGGGCTGTCTTACTCCCATGCAGATTAAAATGATCAATGTTCTGCGAACTCATATAACTCATATCCAGGAGTTAGAAACTCATATCCAAGAACTTACCGATGATATTGATGATCAGCTGAACAAGGAAGAGAAGGATGCCTGTGAACTGATCAAAGAAATTCCAGGGATATCGGATACAAGTGCCCAAACGATTATTTCTATTATCGGAACTGACATGAATCAATTCCCGACGGATGGCCAGTTATGTTCCTGGGCTGGGTTATGTCCAGGAAACCATGAAAGCGCAGGAAAACGAAAAACAGGCAGAACAAACAAAGGCAACAAGGTATTGCGAAGCACCTTGATTGTCTGTGCTCATTCTGCTGTTAAGAAAAAGGATTCTTACTTTGGAGAGATGTATAAGCGGATTTCTAAGCGTCGAACGAATAAGAAAGCAATAGTTGCGGTAGCCCATGCCATGTTGAAGACCATTTGGCATCTTCTAAAGAAGGGCGAGAAATATCATGATTTGGGACCAGATTACTTTGAAAAGAAAGAACGAGAAGGAAAGATCACTTCACTCAAGAAGAAACTTCAACATTTCGGGGTAACTTTGACACCAGATCAGCTAGCTATATTAGATGCATAAATAGCTAGAA
>CAJTLE010000261.1 GCA_910577085.1 uncultured Allobaculum sp.
TGAGCTGTTACGCACTCTTTCAAGGATGGCTGCTTCTGAGCCAACCTCCTGGCTGTCTATGCGACTCCACATCCTTTCCCACTTAGCACGCGCTTGGGGACCTTAGACGACGGTCAGGGCTGTCTCCCCCTCGACGACGGAGCTTATCCCCCGCCGACTCACTGCTGGCATACACACGACAGGTATTCGGAGTTTGGTTGCTATTGGTACCCGGTACGGGCCCGCAAGCATCCAGTCGCTCTACCCCCTGCGCGCAATCAACCAACGCTGCACCTAAATGCATTTCGGAGAGAACCAGCTATCACGGAATTTGATTGGCCTTTCACCCCTAACCCCAGGTCATCCCCTCAGTTTTCAACCTAAGTGGGTGCGGTCCTCCACGCGGTCTTACCCGCGCTTCAACCTGCCCAGGGCTAGATCATCCCGCTTCGGGTCCAGGACACGCGACTGGAACGCCTTTTAAGACTCGCTTTCGCTACGCCTCCACCTCAACGGCTTAGGCTCGCCACATGCCACTGACTCGCAGACTCATTTTTCGATAGGCACGCCGTCACCCCACACGGGGGCTCCGACGGTTCGTAGGCGCACGGTTTCAGGAACTCTTTCACTCCCCTCCCGGGGTGCTTTTCACCTTTCCCTCACGGTACTGGTACACTATCGGTCAGACAGGTATACTCAGGCTTACCCAACGGTCTGGGCGGATTCACACGGGATTCCACGAGGCCCGCGCTACTCGGGACACGACACCACCAGACCATGCGCGTTCGGCTACGGGGCCATCACCCTCTACGGCCCGGTATCCAACCCGGTTCGCCTCACACACGGTTTTCTCCAACTGGCGGCCGGCGCGTCGGCACCGGCACGGCCGCTCCCACGACACCGATACCGCAACCCCCGACGGGTATCACACGGCACCGGTTTAGCCATCATCCGCTTTCGCTCGCCACTACTCACGGAGTATCCTTTCCTGCAGGTACTGAGATGTTTCACTTCCCTGCGTACCCCCCGCACAAAACTCTGCGGTGCCGGCCCACAACAGCCGGCGGGTTACCCCATTCGGACACCCTCGGATCAAAGCCCTGTCGGCGGCTCCCCGAGGCCT
>CAJTLE010000262.1 GCA_910577085.1 uncultured Allobaculum sp.
GTATGGATAGTTCGTCTCGGGAAAGACTCTTCCATCATACGGGAGATCTTTTCATTTTCAATCTTTCTTTTTCGATATCTCAAATTCAGCTATATCAGCAAATCCCACCACTTTTTACAGAGACCCGAAAGATCAGAAAAACTGCTCACAACTATACTTTTCTTGCTTTCAGAACTATTTTCATCATGTGTTCTTTGCAAATGTTGTCTTGTTTCCATTTCTGCTTTAGATGTCACGCAAACCAATGATTTTTGAAAATGTAACAATGAAAACGTAACCATTGTATCGTTTGCCCATTTATGTAAGCGAATGCATTTGTTTTGGGTCATGTCATTTGTCAGTTAAGCAGTGCCCAAATGGTCAATCTGATTCCAATCCCTGTATGAATCAGATAAGATCTGATGGTAAATGAATTAGTTTCAGGGAGGTTTATCAATGAACAAACGTATTTTTGCAGCCATGGCTGTTGCCGGTTTATTATTTGCAGGATGCTCTTCCAGCTCTTCTGATGCATCCAGTGCTGCTTCCGGCGCTGGTGAAACAAGCAACACGGCTTATGTAGAATCTGATGGTACAGAAATTTCTGCAACTGTCACTAAAAAAGATGGCAAAGTAACTGCTATCCAGATCGACCAGACTACTGAAGATGGCTCTTCCAAAAAAGAAAAAGGCGCTGACTATGGCATGAAATCTGCTTCCGGCATCGGTAAAGAATGGAACGAACAGATCGAATACCTCGAACAGTACATGGTTGATAACGGCATTGATTCCGTTAAGCTGAACTCTGATGGATATGCAGAAAACGAAGATGTTAAATCCGGCTGCACCATCAACCTCAGCCAGATCATGGAAGCTGTAAACGAAGCCAACAGCAAGTAAACCAAATAGAAACGTCTGATTCAATCAGACAAAAAATGAATCAAGACTGCACGAAAGCTGGAAGATATCCTCCAGCTTTTTTTCATATCCAACCCAATGTCATTAAGTTAAGGTGATGTCCTTTAGCCTCGGAACCAACTTGGGCGTGAAATATGAAAGATAAGCAGTTAGCCATAAGAACTAAAAAACAAAAGAGCATGACGAAAAAGTGTAATTTC
>CAJTLE010000263.1 GCA_910577085.1 uncultured Allobaculum sp.
AGAGTAATCAGAAAGAAATCAGTTTTGCCATATGCAGGTACATTTGCCTTGATAGAGAAGGCAATATCTGGATTACGTTTATGTTTTTTGGTAAAAATGGGCGCACTAAAAAGAACTTTACAGAAGCAAAATTTCTGAAAGCGATTTCACATGCTTACTGTCAGGAAACAGTCGTGATTCAGACGGATTCCATTGTGGTTTGGGAGCTGTACCTCACCGTATAAACAAACGGATGAATATCTCCAAATTCATCTTCATAGTGATAAACAGCCCTCAAATTCTGCTCTGGAATCTCAGTGGTAATGTTTTGGAAGAACGTTATTCGGGTCTCTTCCGTCAGCTTTAATAGATCTTTGAAATTGATTACGAAATACTCTTTTTCATTTTTCAAAATGGAATAGATATACCGCAAAAGTTTATTGGCGACGGCGACCAGTGCAAGGAAGTGCCGTTTCTTCTGTCCTGCTTTAAGGCGCTCAAACAGCCGGGCAAGGACAGGGTTATGCCTCCTGGCAAATTCGGCAGCGATGACGACAGCGTGCCGCAGGTACCTGGAACCATTTCGGGAGATTTGCCCTTCTGTATGGACAGAAGATCCAGAACGCTTATTCACCGGGTCCAGCCCTGCATAAGCAATCAAGGCGTCAGCACTTTTAAAACGTCCAATATCCATTACTTCAGCCAATACAGTAACAGCTGTTACTTTCCCAAATCCGGGCATGGAGAGCAGAGCCTGATACCCGGGCAGCTTTTGACCAAGTTCATGGAGTCTGGCCTTAGAGGCAGCCAGAGATGCCCGCAAAGCCATGAGATGCTCTACGAGGTCTCTGATGATTCTGCGATCAGACTCAGTCGGTTCAGACTGACTGAGTGAATCCTTGCAGGCTGCAATCAGCTCGTCTACCTTTTCTTGGCCAAAGTGGTTTTTACTTGCCTTCTGAACCAGTTCAAGCAGTTCCTGATTATCGGCGTGGATGATATCATAGGAGCTGGGATATACAGCCAGTACCTTCAGAAACGTCATCCCTGTTCCGAGCACTTTGGCGAGTTCCGGACAGTGAATATCTGCCATACCAATCAGGCG
>CAJTLE010000264.1 GCA_910577085.1 uncultured Allobaculum sp.
ATCTCTTTAGGACAACTTTTTGACCATTAAATGTTTTTGTTTTTTAAGTATGCACAAAAAAAGCCAAATCATCTTAAACTGACGATTTGGCTATCTAAAATGTCGTTAACCGAATGGCATTGTCTTTAAATACTTATTGACTGTTGCGGGATGGATTCCATATTTTTCAGCCAGTTCCTCTTTCAATTTCTTGTTTTCACTTCTGTTTTCTGTCTTTCTCCGTTCCCATTCACTTCTCAAGCGAATTACTTTCTCGTGCTTCTCTTTCCGTGAAACTTCTTGTTTTCTGTATTGCACCACATTTCGAGAAGCGCCTTTATCTACAAACTCAACAGGATTTCCATTCTCGTCTACAGGAGGAGTATCGTCGTAGTCCAGAGCCTTAAACTCAGCCGTATCAGTCGGATCGAATGGAATAAAAACCTTAGCTGGCTGTTTATCTGTAACGATCTCGTTTTCAACATAGAATCTGGAAGGCAGTTCTTCTTTGAAAATGTCCTTTAAGTATCCAAGAAGATTCTGGAACAGGTGAAAACGGTCGGCAACCTGGACGCAGTCGGGAAGGATAGCAGAGATGGCAGAGGCATACGCACTTGCCCGGTCTCTGGCAACCATCCTGACTTTCTTGTGACTCTGAAGCCATTTCTTCAGTTCTTCTCCATCTCTTCCTTCCAGCAGAGCCAGAAGATGGTGGTCCTCAGCGTCATAAATAGCCGTAAGATAAGTTCGTCCCTTGTATACACAGACATCATCTACACCAATTTTTTTAACATCCGGATCATCTTCAATATGGATTTTATCCAGCAATCTGCGGATTGAGTCATGAGAGATTGCGATGCCTGATTCTCTGCAGATAATTTCGGCAGCCTTATCTGAGCAGAAAGTTGAAATAGCCAGTACGGTAATGTTTAGCTGATCCGACCGGTGCTGAAAAACCCGGAACCCTTCTGAAAGTACAGTAAAAGTAGAGGTCTGACACTCCGGGTTGTCACAGCGGTAGCGCCGAGAACGGATATGAAACCAGGTGGTCGCCCCCATGAT
>CAJTLE010000265.1 GCA_910577085.1 uncultured Allobaculum sp.
AACATGACTAATAGGAAAAGGCGTCTGCATTTTTATAGCAACTATCTTAGGATAGGAATTCAATCTTGTTTATATCATGGCAAATCGAGGCCAATTAATATAAAAGTCAATGAAACGAAACACTAGATTGATAAACGAAAACCGAATGTTCTGAGTATGAGTGTACGCATCCACCTCTTCTTTCTGCTGGTAAAACATATTGTATGATTTGAAATCTTGGCAGTCTGTCTGCCATTTAAGTAGATCGGATCATGAAGAAGCAAAACAAACGATGTCTATGGGTAATGCATTTACAAGGGACTTCTCCATCCATGGCGGACTGGAGCATTTTCATATTCATCGTTTTATCTACATCTTCAGCAGATGGGCCCAGAAGTTACATTCGGGAAGAAAGGTATACGAGTACAAGGGGCGTCGTCTGCATCTGTGAAGTTGAATTCAACCTCATCAAATTTGCATCAATTAACAGTTTCCACCAGAACATTGCTGTTCTGATAAGTTGAAAAAGTAAATTGTCTTCCTCGAAGTAATTCCTGAGCTTTATCATGGTCTGAACACCATACTGAAATTCGAATCGTCTTCGAATAAATATGGCCCGCGAGCATGATCTGGTACAAGTAACCTGGCTTAAATGGACTTGGATTTCCAAGTCAAAGAGATCAAAAGGAATTCATTTTCATGAAATTCAGTTTGATCGCCTGATTTCTGAACAAAGTATAAAGACTTCACGCAGATAGAAACCACATGTAAGTGTTTTTTTACCATGCTCATTAAAGCAGGTCACTGTACTTTGAGATAATATCATTCGAATAATGTGAAGACAAGATTCAAAAACGGCGTTTGTGTGACGGAGTTGTGAAGTCTGGCTGTATTTTATTTGGAAAATTAATCAGTATAGGTTCTTTATTTAAAGTTGCTCCTGAACAATTCATCAAAACCGATAAATGGCCGGAAACACCTTTAAAGAACGTGTTTCCGGCCATTTTGCTTTTCACCAAACAGGTGAGTGTAAATTGTT
>CAJTLE010000266.1 GCA_910577085.1 uncultured Allobaculum sp.
ATTGCGTTTTATTTCGTGAATTGATTATTGAAGTATTAAGTGTTGTTCAAGAATCGACGTGTTAATTTCGAATATTGAATTGTCTGTAATCAGAGTTTTCAAAGAGCCATCTGTTTGTGAGTGAATCGATTTCCCTCACAAGGCTTGTTTATCTTATCATCTGTCATATCAGAAGTCAACATGTTTTGCGAAATATTTTTAATAATTTCACACCCGATATTTTGTTCGATATCTAAAGATGATTTACGTTTTGGTTTGACCTGTTGGCCGTTCCCTTAACGCTCATATACTATATCATCCGAATCGGATGAGATCAAGTATATTTGTGAAATATTTTTATTTATTCACAAATAGGCCTTTTTCTGGCTTTGGGGATTTGCTCTGGCTGTTCAGATTTGAATCCGGCTGCCCTTTCGAATCTGCGATGATATTCATCTATAAAAAATCCCTACCGCCGTTTTGGCGATAGGGTTCCATTTTCGCACAGAATGATCAAATGTCAAGAAACTTACAAAAATTGTCCGGCCGCTTTTTGCTTAGGCTGCTTTCCGACTTATGTAACGATAAGGATATCTGTCGTTCATAGCCTTAAAGTTCGTCGCGATATTGTTTCGGGGTTTTGCCGGTGTACTGCTGGAATCGTTTATAGAACGCCGTCAGATTAGAAATGCCCGCAGACTGAGTAATTTCATAGATTGGGATTTCTTTATTCTGGATCAGAGCCAGCGAACGCTTCATCCGCTCTTCATTGACCAGTTCTTTAAATGTATGACCAGTAATCTGTTTGATCAGCTTGCTGACATAGGAAACATCATACCGTAACCTAGAAACGACTAAAACAACCATTCCCTGCCAGAGCTTCCTTACGGCTGGGGCTGGAGGCTGCATCCCTTTACCTGCTGATCTGACGGAAAGGGAAGATCATGACATCCGCTGGCGTCATGACAATGTATCCGATAAAGCAGACGTAATGCAGCCTCTGTGCGTCAGGAATGGTGTGAGCAGCTATTT
>CAJTLE010000267.1 GCA_910577085.1 uncultured Allobaculum sp.
TTAGAAGTGTATGAAACTGGTTCATTTTTCGAAAACGTCTAAAATGGCCTACAAAAACGAAAAAGACTTCTCGCCATCAGAGAACTGACGGCTAGAAGCCTGAGCTTACTTAACTTAATGACATTGAGAGAACAGAGAGCTTAGATTTCCAAAAGTCAATAGTTCAACGGAAACCCAGATTGGGAAGTGGCCTTTATACTTTGTAAGATGGTGTTTAACGAACGGGACATTCTTTTGCCTATCAATTTCCAAGTTCAATTTTTGAAGGATAGAATTATGAATGTTTTTAATGTTCTTTGAGGAGCTGCTTTGAAAATTATTAATATCCATATAGCCTTCAGGACCATATTGAGTAGCCAAAAGATAGGCGATTTGCGTACGTAGCTGAATTTCCAACTGCTCGATTGTATGAATTAAACAGTTCTTAAATTGACTGTCGAAACAATAAAGCTTAAAGAGGTCTTCGATGGAAGTTCCATCCAAATATTTCTTTCTTTCTTTATCTACAGTCAATCCGATTCCATAACCGCTTAGGCGATAGTAATTAACAGTCGCCAGGATTTTTTTGGCGTTTTCTTTGTTGCTGATTGTTAAGTTATGTTCATTGATCAGATGATCGACTTGTTCATCGTATGTAAGGGAAGGTTTGAGTTTCATCATTACTCCAAAAAAAAAGTCCCAACCGTGGTCCGCAGTGCATTTCTGCCTGATGCGTGGTGGGCTCTGTCACTAACTATACTACACGTTTTGTCAAAGAATGCAAGTCTGCAGAAAATTTCAACGTTACTGTTCACCGACTTTAAAAAAATAAACAGGGATGGCTGTGAGTGGAGGTTCTTACGCAAAGTCTGTGTTTTTCTGAGGCTATTGCACTTCAGGTGGGTAAACCTGACAAAAACACCCTTTGAGCGGTCGCTGTCCCTTCCTTCTGTCGCCTCGCTCGCAAGACTGGCTTTTCACAGGTTCTGGGAGCACGCAAGGGGTTT
>CAJTLE010000268.1 GCA_910577085.1 uncultured Allobaculum sp.
TGAGTGTTCTCCACTCGACTACCTGTGTCGGTTTGCGGTACGGGTAAAATTGTTCTGGCTAGAAGCTTTTCTTGGCAGTGTGACATCATGACCTTCGCTACTTTTATTTCGCTCCGCATCACAGCTTGAAATCTAAAGACAAGCATTTGACTCATCTTTTTTCTTACTGCTTGCACATGTATTTCCAGCAACATGCGTCATTAGCCTCCTGCGTCCCTCCTTTGCTCATATCGAACAATTTCAGTACAGGAATTTCTACCTGTTGTCCATCGGCTACGCCTCTCGGCCTTACCTTAGGTCCCGACTTACCCTGGGCGGACGAGCCTGCCCCAGGAAACCTTAGTCTTTCGGCGGATAGGATTCTCACCTATCTTTCGCTACTCATACCGGCATTCTCACTTCTAAGCGCTCCATTAGTCCTCTCGATCTAACTTCGCCGCACTTAGAACGCTCTCCTACCACGCATATAATATATGCATCCACAGTTTCGGTACTATGCTTAGCCCCGGTACATTTTCGGCGCAGCGTCACTCGACTAGTGAGCTATTACGCACTCTTTAAATGGTGGCTGCTTCTAAGCCAACATCCTAGTTGTCTACGCAACTCCACATCCTTTTCCACTTAGCATAGATTTGGGGACCTTAACTGGTGATCTGGGCTGTTTCCCTTTCGACTACGGATCTTATCACTCGCAGTCTGACTCCCGTGCATTGATATCTGGCATTCGGAGTTTATCTGGATTCAGTAACCCCTGACGGGCCCCTAGTCCAAACAGCGCTCTACCTCCATTATCATTCACACGAGGCTAGCCCTAAAGCTATTTCGGAGAGAACCAGCTATCTCCAAGTTCGTTTGGAATTTCACCGCTACCCACAAATCATCCCCGCGATTTTTAACTCACGTGGGTTCGGTCCTCCAGCGTGTTTTACCACGCCTTCAACCTGGTC
>CAJTLE010000269.1 GCA_910577085.1 uncultured Allobaculum sp.
ATCTTCGCCTGCTTTCCATCTGCTTCGCCTGTCGGCTTATCATTAGGTCCCGACTGACCCAGGGCGGACGAACCTTCCCCTGGAATCCTTGGGCTTTCGGTGTGCAGGATTCTCACCTGCATCTCGCTACTCACACCGGCATTCTCACTTCCATGTCCTCCACAGACTCTCACGATTCTGCTTCCATGAACATGCAACGCTCCCCTACCATAAAAATCCTTTAGATCTCTATCCGCGGCTTCGGCAGATGACTTAGCCCCGGTACATTTTCGGCGCAGGGCCACTCGACTAGTGAGCTGTTACGCACTCTTTAAAGGGTGGCTGCTTCTGAGCCAACCTCCTAGTTGTCCGTGCGTCCCCACATCCTTTTCCACTGAGTCATCATTTTGGGGCCTTAGCCGGCGGTCTGGGCTGTTTCCCTCTTGAGCATGGACCTTATCACCCACACTCTGACTGCCAACTACTCTCCTTACGGCATTCGAAGTTTGATTCCATTCAGTACCCCGGGATGGGGCCATCATGAATTCAGTGCTCTACCTCCGCAGGCTTGCGTTAACGCTAGCCCTAAAGCTATTTCGGGGAGAACCAGCTATCTCCGGGTTCGATTGGAATTTCTCCGCCAGCCACAGGTCATCCGCCAACTTTTCAACGGTGGTCGGTTCGGTCCTCCACAAAGTTTCACCTCTGCTTCAACCTGCCCATGGCTAGATCACCCGGTTTCGGGTCTGCTCCTGGCTACTTACATCGCCCTGTTAAGACTCGCTTTCGCTTCGGCTTCGCATTTTCCTGCTTAACCTTGCATCCAAAATTCCCATAGATCGGGCTCTGCCACTCCCCATGTAACTGGGGGTGCTGAGAATTATTATTTTTCCGTCGGACATTCTATATACTGAATTTAGCGGAAGAGATCGACTCCTTTTTGAGAC
>CAJTLE010000270.1 GCA_910577085.1 uncultured Allobaculum sp.
TGCCCCTCGTCTTGCCTGTTTTGGCTGTATAAAAGATTCCTTTCAGTTCGACCTTGAATTCTTTCTGGCTGCCTAAGCTGCGCATAGAAATAAAAGTCGTTCCATTTTTATGCTGGATGCTATATCCATTCTTATCGATCTTCATCCATGTATTTTTATTCGTATGAACTGGCCGAAGGTATTGTCTGTATCTTCTTGCTGCGTGGGCAATGAGTTTGTGGAGCCGCTTAGGATCGCATTGCTGCAGATGGCCATTGATCTCTTTGTTTGAAAATTTTTTGGGCACTTCAAACATTCTTTTTTGAAGGATCTTCTTGAAGACTTTGGGGGATTTAGCCACGTACATGACAACTGCCGCTTCATGGGCCGTCATCTTGTAATCTGCATACAGCTCTTCCTGAATCCGCCTGAAGATTTCTTCATCCATAGACTTGCGGTTCGTTACTGCAGAATGCAAAGCCATTGTCCATAGCCAGGATGGAAGCATTCCATCAGGAAAAGCGACTCCGGTTACTTTTGCAACATGAGTCGTGATGTCTTTTAACACCTGCTTTTGCCTGCGCAGATCGTCCCGGATCTTTTCTGCACTTCGCCCATAAGAATCGATGGAACAGGCAATAGGAGAGAGCAGGTTATAGGTTTCCATGTACGCAGTAAACAAATTCTCGGCGAACATCTGCTGATCATCATTCAATTTGATTGAAACCATCTGAATCGTTTTCTTCGATTTGCTCATCCGCTCCATCTCCTTTCAACAGCCGTTTACTTTCCTCAATGATTTTTTTGTTCTTGTTACTTCTGGAGCCATACAGCCGTCCTGAAAATACAGTAATGATCGCAATCAAGTCATCTGTTAATTCCTGGGCGCTGTTTCTTTCTTCGCCCTGGTTAAGAACTACGATTTCTGTATCCATCT
>CAJTLE010000271.1 GCA_910577085.1 uncultured Allobaculum sp.
ATGGGTCCGGACTTTTTGCATGATCAGTTTACAGAATGGAAACTTTGATTAGAGATTTTCCTGAATGGCTTTGGCCAGGGCATCGAAATCAGGTTTTGGAATTTCATGGGTTTCAATGACCAGTGCATCTTTTTCAGGCTGATTGGCATAGCGGGGAATCACGTGCACATGGAAGTGGTCCACACTCTGACCAGCGGCTTCACGACAGTTGGCCAGGATGTTCACGCCATCGGCATGAAGTCCTTTTTCCATGGATTTGCCCACTTTCTGAGCGATTTCAAAAACGTGGCCTAATTTTTCTGCAGGATATTCGAGCAGACTTGCGGCGTGTTCTTTAGGCAGAATGAGCGCATGACCGGCACTGGTCGGGTTGATATCGAAAATCACGCGAAGATCATCGTCTTCATACAGGGTAGTACTTGGGATTTCGCCATTGGCGATTTTACAGAAAATGCAGTCCATCGTAAGAATTGGTATCCTTTCCGGGCAAAAAAGCCTTGTCTTTTACCAGAATAAACGAAAAGTCAGGCTAAGGGGAGGCCTGACTTTTCATATTAAGGGGATTTGACGGTGCGTGATCAGGGATCCGCACCAGCAAAGCAGGAACGCCTTGCTGGTACGAATTATAGCATGTGTGGAAGAAGACGCCATAAAAAAGCAGAAAAAACCCGAAAATCTGGCTGGTTGGCCCTGAAAAAACATCGAAAGTGGCGAGTTTGTCACAATTTTTCCCATTGCTGATCCCAAAAAGGGAGGCAAACAGAGCTTTGCCCTGCGTTTTGAAGCAAAGAGTGGCGCCTGATGAAAGAACTTACAGCCCTTTTGCGTCTTCATGAAGTTTTGTACTTGCTTTTTTGATTGATATAATTCGAAAGAGGTTTAAGTATGATTACGATGAAAC
>CAJTLE010000272.1 GCA_910577085.1 uncultured Allobaculum sp.
AGAAATTACACTTTTTCGTCATGCTCTTTTGTTTTTTAGTTCTTATGGCTAACTGCTTATCTTTCATATTTCACGCCCAAGTTGGTTCCGAGGCTAAAGGACATCACCTTAACTTAATGACATTGCCTTTTGACTTCATATACGCAAAAATCCAAGTTTGTTTTCCTGTTTGCAATTTTCTTGGAAAAATATTTCTCATAGCTGATTCGATACATGTTTGTCAACAGACAAATCCAAAAGAGCTCTGGTAAGGAGCCAGGAGACATGATATGGCCTTGTGAGAAGTTTTATCGTTCAGAGCCTTGAACAGAAGGAATGGCTTTGGCTTTTTAGCCAGGTCTTGATCATTTCTTCGCAAACCGGTTCTCTTTTAAAAAGAGAGATTGTGTCTTTATTTGCCGGTTTGAAAACGGATACAAAATAAAAAGTGCGATCTTCATCAGAAAGTGAACGAGATTTATCATTCGGTACTGAAATTTCGTAAAAATCCGTTAAAATAATTAGCCGAAGAGCCCGTAATAATTTGAGTGCAATCCCGTCCCTGTACACGCCAGTCGGTCGGTTTTGTACACACGGGAGACAGGCTTCGGCCCGTGATCAGGATCAAAGATCTGGAAGAAATCCTGAACAAATTTCTCACTGCAGCCAGATTCCTTTGAACCCCTCCTGACACTCCTGGACTCTTCAACAAAGCTGCTGGATATTCTCTCTCGCTTATCCGGTGGCCTTTTTTTGTGCTTTCGTGCAATGTCATTAAGTTAAGTAAGCTCAGGCTTCTAGCCGTCAGTTCTCTGATGGCGAGAAGTCTTTTTCGTTTTTGTAGGCCATTTTAGACGTTTTCGAAAAATGAACCAGTTTCATACACTTCTAA
>CAJTLE010000273.1 GCA_910577085.1 uncultured Allobaculum sp.
AAATATCATGATTTGGGACCAGATTACTTTGAAAAGAAAGAACGAGAAGGAAAGATCACTTCACTCAAGAAGAAACTTCAACATCTCGGGGTAACTTTGACGCCAGATCAGCTAGCTATATTAGATGTATAAATAGCTAGAAATGATATCTAATTTGTTTGATAGGGGCTTTTTGCGCTTTTTTAGGAATAATGTATACAGGGGTTACAGAAAAAAGGAGGTGGAGGAGTAATCGATATGTAATTGGTTAGAGCTCTAACGACTTACTAGAACTCTTATGCAAATGTGGTTTTTAACGCTAGCAATCTTTAGGAATTGTCGAGTATGACAGTTCCTTTTTGACATGTTCTTAGGTTGATTTAAAATGTTTGCAATATATGACAAAAAGCTCCCTGAATTGTTAATTTACGACGTGACTGTCCATATATAACAAACATCAATTTGCCTACAGCACTTTTGTCAGTAGCATCTTACTATGCTGTCCATCTATATCCATATTTGGCACGAACGGTTCGTTTACCTCGAAAAAAGTGGTAAGAAAGTCACTTTGGTACATCCTGTAGCAGGATACCATCAATAAAAGTGACGGTCGCTAACATGCGATTGTGTGATAGCCGAAGGTTTGGTTCACCACTGGAAAGAGAGGGAGAGGCGGCTACTTCAGTCCAGCCGCCTCTCCCTCTCTTTCCAATCCCACTGCCCTGTATAGTGGACCGAAGTACGTTTCGTAGTTTGCTAGTGGTACATCTCAATGACATTAAGGCAAATGAGGTTTTGACACTTGAGAGTGGGTTAGGGAGAACTAAGCTTATTAGTTTCGATCGTTAAAGATTATATACCAATCTCATATCGGTTATGTTAT
>CAJTLE010000274.1 GCA_910577085.1 uncultured Allobaculum sp.
CGCATAAGCAGGGATTTATTACCCCGTTTGTAGGTGTACAACTTGATATCTGCGATGCATTCGGTTTTGAGGTGCCGAAAGGATGTGGCCCTGACTATCGGGTGAAGAAAACCAACAAAGGTAAGCGGGGCCGGCCAAGGAAGAAACCTGTAATAGAGACAGCAGAAGACTAAAATGCCCGCTGGAGGGATTCCAGTGGGCATTAGGGTTATCTATTCTAAAACCGTGCAAAACTCAGAAAAAAGAGTTGCGACAGGCTTCAGAAGACGACATACGATTTGAATATCGGGTTATCAATTTTACTCATCGATCTGAAGTCCTGGAATATATTTTGTTTTACCCTTCATTTTACAAATAACGACCTAGCTACAAGGGGCGGCAGTCTGTGAATGATTTCGTTCGGACTGCTTTTTTCTTTTACCAGGTTTACAGGCAGCCATCTGTTTGCGGTCAGAATTTGCGGACGATGGCTGCCTGTTTCGTTGAGTAGAACATCATGATCGAATAACATCATCGTCAAATACCCATCTTTCACCTTTACCATTTAACCGACCGGTTAAGGCCACTAACCTTTGTCCATCAATCCGCCAAAATGGGCTTTAGAGATCAAAAAGTTGCCAGATGTCAAAAAATATGAAAAAAGTCTTCAATTTTTATTCATAAATTTTGTGAGCATTTTCTGCTGTTCGATTCCAGTATCTTTTTGATAAAAAACTAATAGCAACCTGAGTAATTCATGAGCTTTTTCACAAATGTATTTTATGTGGATTTGTTCTCGAATTAAGGACAAAAATGGAGATCACTGGGTTATCCCCATCATTAGGGATGGACAGGGGTACGGCAGGGGGCA
>CAJTLE010000275.1 GCA_910577085.1 uncultured Allobaculum sp.
ATAAATCGCTATGGTTCTGTAATTCTTCCCGAGCAGTTTCCCGATACTGCCGGTTGTGTACCTTTCATCAGTCACCATATCGGGAGTGACTGCTACTGGACTTTTCATGCCTAAATGATAACATAAGTGACTCGTAGATAATCATAAAAACGTTTATTTACACTTAATAGTTATATATGAATAACAGCAGATAACCCCCATGATCTGCCCGACAGATCAACTCCTTTTCAAACGATTACTAACTTCCCTGAACAATTCCTCCTCTGTTCAGATTGTCGATTCTGATAAAAAAACTGAACCTGCCTGTCCGGCAGCCAATAACAGGCAAGTTCCTTCTGGAAAGCCATACCCTCTCTCTTACTCTCTTGCATAAAACTTTCTGGCTTTCCGGGTTCTCCTTCCTGATCCAGCCTCCCCACAAGCCTGGATCAGCGTAAGGCAATCTTCATTTCGAATCTTTTACCTTTCATCTCTTTTTCCTCCTTTTATCACTGTCATCGACAGCGCCCGTCCTGAAGGCCCCAAGGACGGGTTTTCTTTTGCCTGTTTTTCTGTCTGTTCTTCTCACTGCTCTTTTGGATGTTTTTAAAAGCTGCCTGCCCGTACCAGAAAAAAGCCGCCACCACTTTTAAAGTGATGACGGCATGTTTGAATTCGATGTGAGTTCAACGAAAGTGGAGAAAAATAAAGAAAAACAAACCTGAACAATTCATCAAAAACGACAAATGGCCGGAAACACCTTTAAAGAACGTGTTTCCGGCCATTTTGCTTTTCACCAAACAGGTGAGTGTAAATCGTTCATCATTCCTATACAATATTAGCT
>CAJTLE010000276.1 GCA_910577085.1 uncultured Allobaculum sp.
GCGTAGAAGGAAAAAGAAAAGACCTGGCTTTTCAGACAACGAATCTGCAAAACCAGATTATAGAGTTATTCGGCCTTTGAGTCCGAACTCAGAGGCCACCTGTGTATAAAGTGGGGAATTTAGGTTATTAAGTTTAGTTTGTTTAGGCTTCTTGTCATCAGTTTTCTGATGGCGGGAGGCCTTTTTCTTGTGCCCAATGTGGGGCACATAAGAAAAGAAGATGCCGCTTCAGACATCTTCTTGAGTGAGAATTCTGGATTTGCTACAGACTTTGTATTAGATTCGGATAGAGCAGATCCATTCTATGGCCTGATG
The DNA here is from genome assembly GCA_910577085.1 of uncultured Allobaculum sp. Classification (GTDB taxonomy): domain Bacteria; phylum Bacillota_I; class Bacilli_A; order Erysipelotrichales; family Erysipelotrichaceae; genus Allobaculum. The sequence goes on from CAJTLE010000276.1 coordinate 316, forward strand.
AGGTTTGGTTTTCATGTGATTTTCTAGAACCAATTTTTCATCATGAAATTTTTGATTATCAAAAATAATCGGCCTGCAAAGTATACAGAGCAATGCAGGCCTGTAAGTCTTCAAAATCGTGACACCAGAATGACTGTATTTTGTTCTTTGCTTAGGCAGTTGATTGATTTAAGTTAGTCTGCGTAGGATAGGCAACATTCATGAACTGTTCTTCTTTTTAGTGGCATCCACCGCAAAGCTAATCACTTCCATCAATGCACACCCGATAACGACCAAGAAGATATCGTTCGCTCCTACACCCCCAATTGCAACAGATGCTACTGCACACAAAGAAAGAACAGCGCATCTGTATGAATATGTTTTGGTAGGAGCTTTTTTTAACCTGAACAATTCATCAAAACCGACAAATGGCCGGAAACACCTTTAAAGAACGTGTTTCCGGCCATCTTATTTTCCACCAAACAGGTGAGTG
>CAJTLE010000277.1 GCA_910577085.1 uncultured Allobaculum sp.
GTTCAAGACTTCTCCGAATACTCGAATAAGTTAGTTTCAGCCTGATTTCATCAGTGTCTGCCCATTTGCGAGGCTGCGTTTGTCTTGATAGAGAGGTGCAATTCAAAACTGATTACGAGAGGTTACCATATATGAAAAAAGCTAAGTCCCCTTACACCGCATTTGTCGGCATTGATATTTCAAAAGGAAAAGCCGATGCTGCTCTTCTTCTGGTCTATCCTGATGGATCCAAAAAGGACCAGATGCGTCGAAAAAGAATCAAGGTAGATTTCACTAAAACTTCCGTTGAAGAATTTCATTGGACCATCTTAAGTTACACAGACGAGCAGTGCACCCGTATCGTCTACGCTATGGAAGATACCGGTATTTACTACCGCGGCTTCTATACTTACCTGTCCTCCCTGGCTGGCGAAAAGGAACAGATCCTGGTTCTTAAGCCGTCTTACGTAAGCAGCTGGTGTAAACTGCACGAACGAAGCAAGTCTGATCCGCTTGACGCCCAGTCCATTGCCCAGATCGTCGCTTATGAGCGCGATTTCAAAACAGTGAGTCCTTCATTTATCCACGAAAAAAGGGATTACAGTGAAGTAAAATCTGAAACTCATCGTTACCACCAGGTTAAGAAAATGGAAACCCAAGAATCCACGCGCCTGATTGGTATGGCAGATATTCACTGTCCGGAACTCGCCAAAGTGCTCGGAACAGGGATGACGTTTCTGAAGGTACTGGCTGTATATCCCAGCTCCTATGATATCATCCACGCCGATAATCAGG
>CAJTLE010000278.1 GCA_910577085.1 uncultured Allobaculum sp.
CTAGTTTTATCCCCCGGCAAGCCTTGAGAATATCTTCCCTTGAAGACTTACATTTTCTGTGTACGCAAGCCATAATCTGATCATCTGTGCAGTCTTCATTTGATATAATCAGATTGGTAATCTTTGTCGCAGAACTGCCTCTGATATCAGAGAAAACTGTATCGAGTTTTAAACCGTGTGAGGCGAAGCAGGCTAGAAGTACGTTGTGTTCAGCGGTCCGATTCTGGACATAATTCTTCCTCATTCGGCTCATTTCTCGCAGATTCCTGATATTTTGTTCTGGAATATAACTGTTTCGGGTCATTCCATTTCTATAGAGGTCACAGATTCGTTCTGCATCTTTTCTATCATCCTTCTCATTCTTTACCAGGGACAGCCATTTAGGATTGCACACACTTACTTCTTGCATGGCTCGTTCAAGAGCGTTAAAGACCGGGTGCCAGTATACACTTGTCGATTCCATGCATACATTGGTACAATCCAGGTCAATTAACCAATCTTTGAACTGTTCAAGATCCTCGTTAAAGATTGGGAAGGATTTTTCGTATTTCGTTATTGTCCCATCCGCATTGACTATTTTTGCGCAAGCGACAAGAAACTTGCTGTGAACATCGATGCCACAAGCATGGGTAAGGACAGGTTTCTGAGAAACAGTTACTGGCCTATGTGTTTTTGTCGAAGATTTGGCTCTTCTCATAGTTAATCTCCTCCAATTTAATATAAGAAGGAGCTATCAGAAGCGTTGCGAACGCAACAACTATCAAACAT
>CAJTLE010000279.1 GCA_910577085.1 uncultured Allobaculum sp.
TATGAATCCTTATCAATCCATAGAAAATACTAATCTATGAGAGAGAAAAGATCGCATAACTCGGTATGTGATAACAATCACATGCAAAGATAAGTTGCATTAGACAAAATCCAATAGGACTTAAGTGCTAATTACTTAAATAGAGGCGGATATGAAGAGTAACATCTTCTTTATCTCACAAATACCTTTATATATCTTATAGGTCTGTTAGATAAACAGATACGTGAAAAAAGATATAAAGGGCGCACGGCGGATGCCTTGGCGCGAAAAGTCGATGAAGGGCGTGGCAAGCTGCGATAAGTAAGGGGTAGGTGCAAACAACCGCTTGATCCCTTAATGCCCGAATGGGGAAACCCACGTGAGGTCATGCTCACGTATCACTAACTTGAATAAAATAGGGTTAGTGAGGATAACTTGGGGAACTGAAACATCTAAGTACCCAAAGGAAGAGAAATCAAACGAGATTGCGCTAGTAGTGGCGAGCGAACGCGCACTAGCCCAAACCCATGTGTGTGTAAGCCTGAGGGCGTTGCCACATGCGGTGTTGTGGGGTCACATTTTCTAGGTACCTCAGTGCCTAGACAAGGTTACAAATTTGCGTGATAGCAAAACGACTTGGGAAAGTCGGCGACACAAGGTGAAAGCCCTGTATGCGAAATTGCGCAAACCTTGCATGTGATTCCCGAGTAGCGCCGGACACGTGAAACCCGGTGCGAAGCTGGGGGGACCACCCTCCAAGCCTAAATACTCTCCTGTGACCGATAGCGA
>CAJTLE010000280.1 GCA_910577085.1 uncultured Allobaculum sp.
ATATCCGTGCCTTAGCCCGTTCTTTGAACTGGTCACTGTTCTGAACGACCTTTTCAATACGGGAACAAAAATTTAAAAGCGTCATCTTGGCGTAGATTTCACTGATGATCAGTTCAAATCGTCGACTATGAAGCCATTCAAGATCGAGGGTTCGCTTGAGTATCCTGAAATTGACTTCTATAACCCAGCGAAGCCGATAGATTTCCATGATGTCTTCTGTGCTGAATTCTTCCTCAGGAAGATTGGTACATACAGTGATCAGCGAGACTTTCCCATCTTTATTGGCGGCCCAGAATCTGATTACTCTCAGTGGAAGTGGAATATGGGTAGTTCCGTCACTGAATTCCGGGCAGGTTTTATAGCTGGAAATGTACTTGTAAGTATCCCAGTGATCTTTGGTCTCCCGGTTGTTCTTACAGGTAAGAGTTATGTCAAATGGAATATCGTATTCTTCACTGGCGGGGGTTGGATAGTGTTTTAGAAGACTGATCGCTGACTCCTCGTCCTTGATGCGGATGACAAAATGCTTTCCCATCTTGTTCAGACGATGAAACAACATCAGATTCTCATAGCCGCGGTCTGCTATATAGATTGTCTTTGACTGCTTATCGCGTCCTGCAATCTCAAGAAGAGCAGCGTCCTCATTCTTTTCAGAACCTGGCTGGATCACGGCCTCGCAAAACGTCTGATTCAGAACATCAAAGCAGCCGTTCAAATGGTAGAAAGCGCGTTTGCCACCTTTCTTTGAACCACCA
>CAJTLE010000281.1 GCA_910577085.1 uncultured Allobaculum sp.
ATAATTTGTAAAGATACTATTATACATATCCTGATTTTTCAAGAGGAAAAACAAGTTTTAGCTTTATGTGTGGCTATGTCTTCATTTTGATTAGCGCTTCCTGTGTATATAGTGGGGAAATTAGGATAGAAGTGAAGAAAGGAAACAAGCCGATGAATGTTTTTGCCTGGATGCAGACGCGCCCGGATTTTTCGACGACGGAGCAGACGATTGCCCAATACTTAATTGAAAATGCCCATCGGGCTGCAAGCCTGGATGCGGAAACCATTATGAGGGAGTGTTATGTCTCCCGAGCGGCTTTATACCGCTTCTGTTCCCGATGCGGATTCTCCGGCTTGCGTTCACTTCTTTTACAGATGAATGCGGATGCTGCCGAGTGGAGTGAAAATTCAGATTCTTTAAATTTCAGCTACCCCTTTACGGAGCAGGATGATCTGTCCACCATTGTCAGCTCCCTGCAAAAAGACTATAGCCAGAGCATTTTGATGACCCAGTCGCTGATCGTCCCGGAAAGCCTGTCCAAAGCAGCGGCCGCAATGCGCAAAGCCAGCCGGATTCTGATTTTTACCTCCGCAAGCAATCTTCCGGCAGCGCAGAGCTTTCGTTTTCAGATGGCAGAGATCAATAAGACGGATTTTAACAGTTGGTTATATTGGGTTTTTAAGGAAAAAACAGTCTATAATGAATATAGATGTGTTATTATAAATACATGAGAATGAAGACGTCACAAGCCTGCAAATACCTCGGGGTTGCCA
>CAJTLE010000282.1 GCA_910577085.1 uncultured Allobaculum sp.
TCTGCCTGGCGTATTCAGCAGTTTTTAAATACTTTGATTCTGAAGATCTTTTCATAATATATTGATACAATATAAGACAATTATTATCAATATAATACATCAAATATTAACTGTTTAATATCATCTTCTCAATAGATGGGATGACTATATTTTTTATTCATTTACCTTTGATATTTCAATGAACCGTTCTTTAATTTCTTGTGGGTCTTATAAGGTTAAAAGCAGATATTGAAACACGAAGGTAGGAGATCGAAAATGATCGGCAATTGTCCTTTTTGATTTGGTGATTTAACAATATAATTTATAAAAATGACTGTCCATTGAAGAATAAACATGATATTCGAGAATAAAACTGATTTTAAAGCTAATCAGAACCTGTTTCTGCTAACGACGATCCAAGCTATACCTGCCAAAGTAACCAAACTAAGAAATGAGTTTTCCGGTTCTGGATAACCAGTGAAGTGGCTCAAAGTTCAATCGAGTGTTGGTAGACGATGTTGAGATCCTGAACTTTTCAACGATTTGTAACCGAGAATCTTCATGTTTTTAGATCGGTTAATTTAGATCACTCTTATAAGCTTAATATAACATCTTTATTGATTATTTATATCTATAATAAGCGGAGGTGGATGAACAAGATTTGCTAATTTTTTTGGTTACTGAAGTTAGAATAATTAGTGGACAAACCGAATAGAGTTTATTCCTAACCGGTTCTATGTCATAGAGTTACAATTCGAAACGAACAGG
>CAJTLE010000283.1 GCA_910577085.1 uncultured Allobaculum sp.
CGGCAATTCCTCCCCACCCAAACTGCATAGCAATTTGGATGGGGTATCCTTGCCTATCATATGAAACTTATTTTTATCAGTTCTGGCTCTATGAAAAGTATGGCTTCAAAGGTCTTCATAAAATGAAAGGCAATGATGCCGCCATTCTTGAATCGCTCTTCGAATTTCTGGAATCTATCTCCAAAAATCCCTGGTCGTTTACCAAACACCGTAACCGCTACAATGGCGGCTATGAAGAATTGCCGGCAGCGGAAATGGCCCCAACCATTTTCAATGGCATGGATCCCGAAAAACGGGCTGAAGTGACCAACGTCATGGTCTTTCGCTTTAACAACTCCAAAGACCGGCTGATCACCCTCAAAGAGGAAAACGTACTGTATATCCTCGGCTTTGATCTGCATTTCAATCTGTATGATCATGGAAGCTGAGGATTTCCATCCCCTGATTCACCGCCCTGAAACAAAAGATGCAGGAACGCCTGATTGACCATCATGGTGTTCCTGCATTTTTAGTTGGGGAATTTAAATTTCATCCGAGAGACTGTGTAGAGCTCTTCCCTTTTTCCGAATATGCTCTACTACCGGATCTGCTCTATTTCTGAATAAACTCAATGCCATTCGGTTAACGACATTTTAGATAGCCAAATCGTCAGTTTAAGATGATTTGGCTTTTTTTGTGCATACTTAAAAAACAAAAACATTTAATGGTCAAAAAGTTGTCCTAAAGAGATAA
>CAJTLE010000284.1 GCA_910577085.1 uncultured Allobaculum sp.
CTGACAGACCTTAATTTAAGTCGATTATTCAGCTGGTTCGAGCATTTTCTGGACCTGGCACTGGCCGTATTCAGTTTTTGTGAATCAAATCATGGTTTTATCCGCTTAACCGAATGGCATTGCTTTTAAACAAACCTGACCTTCTTGCGTATATGAGAGTGTCAGGGCGATAGAAAGAAGGTGATCATCTATCCCACGAGAAATGGCCATGAAGATCTTGATGATCCTGGCCATTTCTCGCTGCCTTAATGACGCCCTGACAAAGTCTTGGTTAATTGATGACTTGGTAATGAGAAGACATAACAATGTACTGCCAAAAAGGAATGGTGAAGCTCACGGCATGGATTGAAATCCTCTGGTCCTGTTTTTCCAGTAAGAATGTAAGTCCAGCTCGACAAAATGGAATCAAGAAATATTCCGATTCCTAAAGCCAAATATAAAAAAGCAGATTAAACGATTTCCATCTGGATGGCAGTGTCAAGAAAGGAAGTTGAATATGGGTCAGAAAGATATTGCGGAAAAGGCGTTCGAAAAGCACACTCACTGACCCCATGGCAAGCCATGGGGGTTGAAATACACCCCTGTTGTTTGACAGGACAGCTTCGGCTGTTGTCTGTGAGTAGCCTTGGTGAATATTGTCTTCGGACGATACGAACTCCGTTGTTTATGTCATCACACCTTTAGGATATCGTTCTAGTCTTAAGCTCTGTGGCTCTGCTTTAAAAGTC
>CAJTLE010000285.1 GCA_910577085.1 uncultured Allobaculum sp.
TGGGGTTCATCCACTCCCGGACATATTCCCGAAGCCCGTTGGCAATGTAGCGCGCAGAGCAGTGGTAGGTGGATTTCAGGTCGTTGGTGCCCAGCATCAGGACCACCGCATCCAGCGGCTTGTGGGACAGCAGCATCATCTTCCAGGCATCATAGCCGCATTTTTCAGGCATGTGATGATCCCGGCAGACCGCGTTCCGGCTGTTGAGGCCCTCTTCCAGGATCTCTGCATCCAGAGTGCCGGCGGTGTTGAGCAGCCGCGTCCAGCGGTGATCCATCCGCTGTCCGTCAGCCGGGGAGAACCCCCAGGTGTTGGAGTCTCCGAAGCAAAGTATTCGTTTTGTCATCAGATTGCAGTGTTTCCTTTCCAATACGCACCGTCAGCCGCCAGAAGCGGGTGCAGCAGGAACCCGAGGGGGGTTATCACTTCGGACAGTCATGAACTATCCCGATGATTTTTGTGCAGCGCATCCAGTGTCTGCCGGTGCAGGTTATTCTTGAAGTCCCGGTTCTGCCGCATGAATGCCGCATACAGGATGTCGATCATCACCAGCAGCGGAAACTGCGGGGAGATGAAGTGTCCGTGGTTCATGTGAAGCAGGGAAGGCACGAGAATGACCTCGTCTGCTATGTGTGCCAGGGATTCCTGGCTGGTGGACGTGACCAGCAGCGTCCGGGCCCCGCGTTCTTTTGCGACTCCCAGATATTCCCGGAATTC
>CAJTLE010000286.1 GCA_910577085.1 uncultured Allobaculum sp.
ACCTGACAGACCTTAATTTAAGTCGATTATTCAGCTGGTTCGAGCATTTTCTGGACCTGGCACTGGCCGTATTCAGTTTTTGTGAATCAAATCATGGTTTTATCCGCTTAACCGAATGGCATTGCTTCGAATCTGCGCTGTTTCTGTTTTTTGCTGGAAGATGGAAGATAGCTTGTCGGTTTGCGGATTGGGCGTTTAAAATCCAATGTTCTGAACCTTAATCTGGTTGAACTCTACCGGAAATCCGCCCTGTTTCCAGCCGTTCACAACGTTTTGGAAAGCCGTATGGTTAAGAGGGATCCGGTTGGTCATCACCGCAAAATTGTCATGATATTAAACAGTTAATATTTGATTGTAATGAAGATACCAGCCGGAAAAATCAAATCCATTTCGCAGATAGAAACGTATTCTTGCTTTGCGTTTGGCCGGTCTGGATCTTCTGCTTCCATTTCAAAGACAATGGCCGAGTCTGGATATTCGTCTTCAAGAGCTTTGAGGGCTTTGGCTCCATATCCGCTGGAGCGTTTATCTGGATCAATGGCCAGATAGTACAGATAAACGAATGCAGAATAGAGAACGACTAAAGCAAAGCCGATAAACTGATCTTCTTCATAAAAAGCCAGACCGGTCATTTCCTGATTTTCAATCGCTCGAAAAACATGTACTTTCTTAGTCTACGATGGTACAAATTGTAACTTATTGTACTTCAAAAAG
>CAJTLE010000287.1 GCA_910577085.1 uncultured Allobaculum sp.
CTCAAACGCTTGACCATACAACCTTCAAAAAGTTCAGCTACTCTGCTTCTGATTTTCTCAGCCAGCGGGGAATCCAGCGCAACCGGATTCGAGACCGCAGGAAAAATGCCTTAAAAGAAGCAGACCAGATCCAGTTTTTGCTTAACGATCCACAATCAAAATGCTCAGAAGACGAGAAAAAGAAACTGGAAGACCAGATCTATGCCCTTAGACGCAAAGCCAAGCGGATTGAGGAAAACAACCGAAGAGGAAACAAACGCTTTCGCAGGCAGTCCCAGAGAATCCAGGATCATTTAAAGACAATCACAAATGAAGAGATTGCCTTAGTTCTCAAAGCAGACTCGGATATTGGGCACATCATCATGGAAAACCTGGACATCAGGGGACAGGCAAGCACCTGGTCAAAACTAAACCGCAGGCTGTCAGGCTGGATTTATGGCCTCTTGCAGGAAAGAGTGGAATACAAAGCTGGATTGAAGTCAATTAAAACTTCGTATGTCAACCAGGCTTACAGTTCCCAATACTGCCATATCTGCGGAAGCAAAATCCAAAGAGACAAATCTCATTATGAAAATGCGCGTTGTAAGCTGCACGGACAGTTCAATGCAGATATCAACGCCGCCCATAACCTCGTCTGGATGTATGAAAATCATCCTGAAGTCACCAAATGGACTCCAAGAAAAACGGTCCAGCAGTTTTATGAAAAAAGATC
>CAJTLE010000288.1 GCA_910577085.1 uncultured Allobaculum sp.
CGGGGCTTAGATAAGGATCTTGTATCTTAACCCTTCTCCCGCCGGCTAATGCCGAACACTGTTCGCAGACAGGGATGTAACCGTTTTATCCTATCAGGGATAAAACAACCTCATTTAACGAAGGGGAATATAGTTTTCATCCAGTTCATCGAGAACATGGTTGAGAGTATGAATGGCCCGTTTGAGATAGGACGTATAGGCTTTATCAAATTTGTAGCCATCTTCTTTCAGCAGCTTGCCTGCCTGAATGGCTTCCTGATGACCTTTTTCGGAAAGATCGACATCCGTCCAACCGGTGAACTTGTTTTCCTTATTCCATTCACTTTCGCCATGACGGATCAGAACCAGTTTTTTCATGGTGCGCCTCCTCTTATATAGTTAGTTTATACTAACTATTATATCCACTTTCCCTCTCTCAGACCTGATTTTTGCCTTACTTAATTTGTTCAGACAATACAATTCCGATATTCATGCCACAATTCGTGAATTTATGAAATCAGTTGCCTTTTGATAAAGGTTTGTTATAATTGTCCTTGCGTTAAGCGAAATGCGCCATTAGCTCAATTGGATAGAGCGTCTGACTACGGATCAGAAGGTTGTGGGTTCGACTCCTGCATGGCGCGCCATTTTATAAGTCGGGACGTAGCACAGCTTGGTAGTGCACCTGGTTTGGG
>CAJTLE010000289.1 GCA_910577085.1 uncultured Allobaculum sp.
GGATTTCCTCGATAATTTTCTCTGTTTTCTTTTTTCGTTTCCGGCCATAAATACGATTACAGAAGGAAGTGACAATCGAAACAAAGTCATCCATAAGTTCCTGATCTTTTGTATCCATCTGGTTGATCACAACAATCTGAATTCCACACCGCTCTAAAAGTGTTTCCAGATAATGAAAACCGAATCGGGTCAGCCGGTCCTTGTGTTCACAGACCAGCAGGTCGTAATCCTCCCTTTTTAAGATCTGGTCCAGTTTTGGTCTCTGATCATTAAGACCAGAGCGAATTTCTTTAATTTCATCAACAATGGTATACCCTTTTGCAAAACAGTAGCTTCTCATCCGTTCAAGCTGGCCGTCTAAAGACTTTCTATTATCGGAAGAAGAAACACGGGCATAAAGAATGGCCCGGTTTAAAAACTGCTCTGTTGAAGAGCTGGAATAGTCTGGATTTTCAATATAGATTGTTTTTGTTTTCTTATCCTGAAACCCGGGAATAAGGCCTTTGTGGAAATTGCGATGAACCGTTCTTTGCGTACATCCGATCTGCCTGGCGTATTCAGCAGTTTTTAAATACTTTGATTCTGAAGATCTTTTCATAATATATTGATACAATATAAGACAATTATTATCAATATAATACATCAAATATTAACTGTTTAATATCAT
>CAJTLE010000290.1 GCA_910577085.1 uncultured Allobaculum sp.
CTAGATTTAGATCAGACGATGCAGAACTTAATCAACAGTGAGTTCAGATCATATTTTGATCTGCTTTTAACTGTGCCTGGAATTAGTCGGGTAAGCGCTCGAACGATTCTGGCTGAGATTGGAGTAGACATGAGCCATTTCCAGACTGCATCTCAGTTCGCTAAATGGGCTGGTTTGGCTCCAGGAAGCAATGAATCTGCTGGCAAAGTGTTTTCAAAACACGTAACCAAAGGTGGAGCTAATCTAAAACCAACACTTATTCAAGTGGCCTGGGCAGCGGTCAAATCGAAGAAGGTTCCTTATTACAAGATTAAGTTTGAAAGCCTGAAGCAGCGGATGACACCAAAACAAGCAATAGTCGCCATAGCCCGAAAGATTTTAGTATCGATTTATCACATGTTTAAAAAGAAAGCTATCTGGCATCCCACAGACTGCAACAAGGAATTCATTCCAAATAATGTATCGCAATCCAAAGAAGCTCGAAAGCTTAGAACCAACGTTCAATCCCTGCTGGCAATGGGAATGGATCGCGAAGAACTTCTTGAAACGGTCAATACCAGTGCTGATCTCTACGAAAAGAATCTTAAAGAAGAAGCAGTATTTGACCATTTTACTGGAGAAGTCTTAGTAACGGATCCCCCTACCATCAAGAAAGCTAAAACT
>CAJTLE010000291.1 GCA_910577085.1 uncultured Allobaculum sp.
TGTGGGTAGCGGTGAAATTCCAAACGAACTTGGAGATAGCTGGTTCTCTCCGAAATAGCTTTAGGGCTAGCCTCGTGGTAGAGGATAATGGAGGTAGAGCTCTGTTTGGACTAGGGGCCCGTCAGGGGTTACTGAATCCAGATAAACTACGAATTCCAGATATCTATACACGGGAGTCAGACTGCGAGTGATAAGATCCGTAGTCGAAAGGGAAACAGCCCAGATCACCAGTTAAGGTCCCCAAATCTATGCTAAGTGGAAAAGGATGTGGAGTTGCGTAGACAACTAGGACGTTGGCTCAGAAGCAGCCATCATTCAAAGAGTGCGTAATAGCTCACTAGTCGAGTGGCGCTGCGCCGAAAATTTACCGGGGCTAAGCATAGTACCGAAACTGTGGATGTGTTTTAAAGAGCACGTGGTAGGAGAGCGTTCTAAGTGCGGCGAAGTCAGATCGAGAGGACTGATGGAGCGCTTAGAAGTGAGAATGCCGGTATGAGTAGCGAAAGATAGGTGAGAATCCTATCCGCCGAAAGACTAAGGTTTCCTGGGGCAGGCTCGTCCGCCCAGGGTAAGTCGGGACCTAAGACGAGGCCGAGAGGCGTAGTCGATGGACAACAGGTAGATATTCCTGTACTGCGTTTAATCGTTATGAGCGAAGGAGG
>CAJTLE010000292.1 GCA_910577085.1 uncultured Allobaculum sp.
AACATGACTAATAGGAAAAGGCGTCTGCATTTTTATAGCAACTATCTTAGGATAGGAATTCAATCTTGTTTATATCATGGCAAATCGAGGCCAATTAATATAAAAGTCAATGAAACGAAACACTAGTCTGGGAGATTTTTCGAGAAGGGTATCAAAATTTTTTAGATTTTAAAAAAAACGAAAGAACTTCCACTAATGAAATCGATCTTCTATTTTCTTGGAAAGATTCCGCAAAAATGGCTTTAAACCCTGTAATTAATCCGCGTTTAGAACGTGGAATTTTGATTGAATGTAAGAACTATAAAGCTGCTGTTGATGTCACTTACATTGGAAAATTCTACTCATTGTTAAAAGTTTCAAAACAGAATGCGGGAATTTTAGTAGCTTGGAAGGGTGTGACAGGCGGGACTGACTGGAAAAATGGATATGGTCTTATTCGAAAAATTGCGCTTCGAGATAATCTGTACATCATTGTTCTTGATAAAAATGATTTAAAAGTAGTTGTTAATCAACAATTATCCATTTTTAAATTATCCTAAGATGAGACCAAAAGTAACTCTACATCTACCACTTGAAAGAAAGTGACTTTTTAAGATCATCGATATTGAGTGTTGCAGGAATTTCTATCTTCATAGATTCATAAATATTTTTTACCTGCTTG
>CAJTLE010000293.1 GCA_910577085.1 uncultured Allobaculum sp.
GTTTGACCGTTTCGGCATTGCGGTCACTGACTGTGCAGATAAAATAGGACATACTCCAAAAGACCGGCTTCCAATAGTATGGAGCAAGTTCATCCGCAAAGTGCTTTCTGGTCATTCTGGATGATCCTGTTTTTAAGGCGTTGACCATTTTGGCCAGATCCATATTTGGCACAGCTTCAAACAGAATATGAACATGATCAGGTTCTCCGTTCATTTCCAGAATGTTCATCCCGATCAGTTCCATCTTTTCTTTCAAATACGAATAAACAAAATCTTTGACTTCATCTGTCAGTACCGGATGACGGTATTTCGTTACGAGCACCAGATGATATTGAAGATGAAAGCAGCTGTGCTGGTTGAAAAACCAGCCTTTTTCTTTGTTAAATCGCATGTCAGCCTCCTTATAACCAATTGTTTAAAATATTATTATAATATGTTATAGTTTAAGTGTAAATTGATGAAAAGGAGGTGATTAACTGATTATGAATACCGGAAAAAAGGACGCAGACACCTACGCTGTGCGTAAAGTCTAGATTGATCAGAACCATGAGCTGTATGAATGGTGTTCAACGATGACTTCTCTTTCCAACAATCTTTACAACACAGGGCTTTTCCACATTCGCCAGTGCATGACAGGTCTGAAAAAAGAACCTGATCA
>CAJTLE010000294.1 GCA_910577085.1 uncultured Allobaculum sp.
TTTTATAAACCCATTTTCTTGAATGTCAACGCTTCCAGCAAGATTTTGTTAAAACGTGGGAAGCATTGAAATGGACAGTTTTATTCTCTCTGTTCTTACCTGAATCAGAATTCCAGGCAGCTTTACATCTTCTATCTGTCCTGTTGTGGACTGACAGAATTTATCTCTCATCCACCTGATCGTTCAGTCACGTATCCGTCAGTCGCGTACGCCTGAAGTCGGTGTTCCTTTGGCTTTCAGACCATAGAGATTTTCTGGATAGTCGATGTACGGAGCCAGCCACTCGGCGCACTGATCAAACCATCTGCCAACATGGCTGTTGAAATGGCTGTCCTTGCGGGCAGTTGTCCGGTCTGCATTGGCCAGACCATGCTCTCCTTTTTCGTAAATGACCAGTTCAAAAGGAACTTTGGCTTTGCATAAAGCACTGGCCAGATCCAGAGCCTGTTCTACCGGAACATATTGATCTTCTCCAGTATGCCAGATAAACATGGGTCCGCAATACTTTGGATCGATATGGTGAATCGGATTCATCGCTTTGACCTGTTCAGGGGTTGGATCATCCACGCCAAACCAGCGTTCATTGACGGTCATTGGATTTTTGAACAGTTCCGTTGCAAATCCCTGACGATCGCCTGGTTTTGCGGCCATAAAC
>CAJTLE010000295.1 GCA_910577085.1 uncultured Allobaculum sp.
TCCGAAAATCCAAAAAGTTATCTCCGGTAAGACTGATTGATTTTATCTTTTCGCTGCAGGCGTCAAATCTTCCAATCCAGATTGCCTCTTTTTGCGGCTATGATCCAGACTGCCAGTTTGCCAATTCAACTCTGAGCGAGGCCAGAAATAAAATAGACGCTGATCTGTTCAGAGAGATGTTCGACTATATCAACATGGAGCTTGTAAAGCGTGGAGCTTTCAACGAAAAAAACTTTCTCCATCCCGTTTATGCCATCGATGGATCCGTTCTTCATCTCGAACCATTCTGCAAGAACGAAGAATACTTTGCGAAAACAAAGTCTAAGAACCGCAGGCGTGCTGGTGCCCACCTTGTCGCTCTTTACAACGTGGATAACAAGCTCTTCACTGACTGTGAAGTCCAGAAGCTCAAAGGTAAAAATGAGCGCAAAGGAGCTTTGAATCTCATCGCAAAGATTGAAGAGGAATCCATTTTCGTGATGGACCGAGGTTTCCACAGCTTCGTACTGGAGAATAAGATTCAGCAGATGGCTGTTCAGGAGCCGCCTGCGTTGGCAAAGATGGATCAACAGTCGGCTGGCTTACATCGGGATTGGAATCTGGCTGACTGTGTTCAGCCGGAATAGCCGGATCAGTCTGGGTTTCCTCTA
>CAJTLE010000296.1 GCA_910577085.1 uncultured Allobaculum sp.
CTATAAAGGCCGCTTTCGCTTCGCAGTCGGTGTTCCTTTTTCAAGCAAGCTGGCGCGTGACGCGGTAGAAAAATACCGGGATACGATTGAAAACCATCATAATGTGATTAGTGTCTCTGACGACGATGTGTATGGGGTTACTGAGCTGCAAAAATGGAACGGGCATCGCCTGTATCTTCATGTCTACTTTGACAGTGACAAGGCAGCTGGTGAAAGAAAGACATTCAACCGCAAGCTTCACCGGACTTACCGAGCCCTTTGCGCCGGAGAAACAGTCGAAGATGAGAAATTTGCCGAACAATATTTCATTGTCAAGGAGACGAAAGTAAGAGGCCGCAAGGTTGAGTATAACGAAGAGGAAATTGACAACCATATGAAAAACCGGGTTGGCTGGTTTGTGATGGCAAGCAACTTTATCAAAGATACAGCAGAAGCGCTGACGGTTTATCGCGAAAAAGACAGTGTTGAGAAGTCGTTTGATGATCTGAAGAACCAGATGGATATGAAGCGGCTGCGCGTTCATAGTGAAGAGGCCATGAACGGCCGGATCTTTATCCAGTTTTTGACACTGATTCTGACTGTCTGGATTCGGCAGAAGCTTTCAGAAACGAAATGGGCTGATAAATACTCCTATAGGGAAATTA
>CAJTLE010000297.1:0-187 GCA_910577085.1 uncultured Allobaculum sp.
CCTTAGATCCCGCTAAAAGTAGAACTACACTCTTTTATTAATAAATACCGTGCTTTAAGTATAACTAAATTTAGACATTGGCTTTCTTTGAACTATACTAAAATGTAGTTCTACTTAGAACTATATTTAAAGGGTGATGCATCATATGGCGTTTATCAAAGTCCAAAAAGTTGTCAAAGACTCTGCC
>CAJTLE010000297.1:196-625 GCA_910577085.1 uncultured Allobaculum sp.
GTCTCGGAAAGGTCATTTATCTGGTTGAAGACAAAAAATCAGGGATTTTTCTCTCTCCAACACGTGGTCTTGTTGAATACCACGTACTTTCCGATAATTTTTCATCTGTTGAGTCGGATAAAAAGCTAGCTAAATGCTCCAATTTCTTTCCAAATCCGGAAATTCATACCATTTTTGGTGACTCATATCTGCTTCTCAAATTTTTAGAAAAACAGGGAATTTTAGCCGTTCTACGAACCGTTTCTATAAAAGATGAGCTGTTCGAACAGGTTCTAGCGCATGTTCTTCATGGCATTCTGAAGGACGGATCCAAGATCAGGTTTGGCTTATTTTTTCAAGAATTTTATCCATTCCATTCGGGTTGACTTAGCAGTTGAAAAGCAGAAATTCTTTCAAAAAATGTAGTTCTACTTTTGGGATTATCTAAGG
>CAJTLE010000298.1 GCA_910577085.1 uncultured Allobaculum sp.
TTACACTCACCTGTTTGGTGGAAAATAAGATGGCCGGAAACACGTTCTTTAAAGGTGTTTCCGGCCATTTGTCGGTTTTGATGAATTGTTCAGGTTGATCCTAAAAATAAACTGCGCGCTCTTTGTTCCAAAGCCAATTTCTGGGTTTTGCTTGCGCTGGCCCTGGTCATTTATGCGTCGAGTTTTGTTTTGAATCTGCCGGTTTTGACGATGTACCGGTTTGGAATTTACTTTGTCTCGTTTATGATCGGCTATTTGTTTTTCTCCAATGAAAACATTCAACAACTGCCAGCCCGCTATGCGCCATGGCTGATGAGCGCCGCGATTGTCTGCGGTCTTGGCTATGTCTGGCTGTATCATGGACAGAACTTTACCAGTGATGCCATCTTGCAAAGTCTGCCAACCAATCTGTATTTATGGCTGATGGTGCTGGCGATTCTGGGGACTTATCGAAAGTATTTCAATACACCAACTCCTTTCAGTATTTGGGTAGACTCTCATAAATTCGAAACCTCTTTAGGTTTCGTGAATTTTATATTTGCCATTTTTCATTTCTCCTACATTCAGAAGCGAAAAATGGTATTTTTTATTTGAATAAATATTAACTTTTTATTAA
>CAJTLE010000299.1 GCA_910577085.1 uncultured Allobaculum sp.
CTAGCTCAACAATCCTTAACTATTGCTAACTTGTCGTCAGGTGCGATGAGTGCTGAAAGTAGCAATAGCCAGACTAGCCAAAAAGTTCAACATGTTTCAGAACAGAGCGATTTTAATGCCCAATTACTTAAAGATGAGTTAGATAAGCACTTAACAGACTATGCCAAGATCAAGAAGTTTTTAGATGAAGAACTGCCAGTTAAGTATGCGACAGTTGAACAACTGAAATTCTTGGGAGAACGACTCGATAAATTAGAGAAGAAAGGAGAGAGTGATGGCTAATTATTTTGATACCACTCATATAGATGGTAAGAAACTAACACCAGAAGAGATCGGTGACGCCATACGTCATAAGAAGTTTGGCGTTGATGTTCGTGAAGCTATGGCGCAGGGACTTGAGTACTGTATGCGACAGGCTCAAAAAGTGGATACCTTAGAAACAGAAGTAAAAAACTTAGATGAACGTGTTACTAAGTTAGAAGTTCTACCTGATAAAGTAGCTGATATTAAACGAGATATTGGGACTGTTAATGGAGAGATTGCTAAGCTCAAAACTGCCGTCTTCGGCGATGGGGCTATTCCTATTGATGATCCAGTATTTGAAGATAACCATGAT
>CAJTLE010000300.1 GCA_910577085.1 uncultured Allobaculum sp.
TTTCTGCCAGCTCCTTTCGAAGGTCCGAACAGATTTTGAACTGATACTTTTGAAGAAGCTTATAGATTTTGACCTGATCAGCCCGTGAGCGCAGCAGGCTGACCAGGTTAAAAATGATAATTCTCATATACCAGGCGCTGTTGCAGACCTTTCCAGACAGTGGATTTCCAAGAATATGGCCAAAATCATGAAACAGATGTCCCATCAGGCGTTTCTTCTTTTTTCCATCTTCATCCACCTCCTCCAAAGGGACTTTTTCCATTTTTTTCCGGAGAGTTTCGTCTTTAAGAATTTCCTGAAAAACTGTGCTGCATTGATCGTAAATGGGCCTGAGTTCTTCAAAGCCTTTGGACTGAACACTTCTGAAAATCGTAGACTTCGGCATGGCGAATCACCTCTTTTCCTGATAGAAGTGAAAGCATCAGATTGAGAGCTGAACTTTCATTGAGCTGAGTTTAACAGGCGTTCTGACAACATTTATGTCTACTTTGAAAATTCAGCCCCTCAGGCCCCCTTGCCAGTACCCTAAAGTCGAAATCACATATGTGCAGGGGGGCCTGAGGGGCTGGTCTTGCTACACATTGATTTATGATTAATTCTTTAAATTTT
>CAJTLE010000301.1 GCA_910577085.1 uncultured Allobaculum sp.
GCAACAATTAAATTTGACGATTATTTGAATACTGAATTGCAAGATGCCGAGTTCAAAGAAGGGTTTTTAAAAGAGAAAGCAATTTTAGAAAGTTCGCTTGCCGTATATCTGGCAAGGCAAAACGCTGGTTTAAGTCAAAGAGAACTGGCTCAATTATCTAAAGTGCCTCAGTCTACAATTGCTCGTATTGAACGGGGAGATAATACACGGATTGATACGATCAGCAAAATTGCGACAGCATTAGGAAAGCGTCTTACAATTACCATTCAATAAGAGATTCTCTGAGCAGATCTGATTTTCCGCTTATAGCGGGATGCTTTATTGGCGCCTCATTCTTTTCCACGTTTATCTCGCCTTTCAATATAATGCTATCGATATCGCAATTTAAAAAGCAGAGAACTTCCTGTTCGGTTCTCTGCTTTCTGTTTATCCAGAATACGTTTGTTATAGTTCTAATTTACTTTAAAATACCTTGTCCCCTGCTTCTTCTGCTAGAATCCAGCCAGTTGCTGCTGTCCCAAATATTAATTACGAAGCGTGGTATTTCTGTCCCAAAAACCCGAATAATTCATGGCGTTTTTCACAAAACCATTTTTCGTGTTTT
>CAJTLE010000302.1 GCA_910577085.1 uncultured Allobaculum sp.
TGAAATCTTCCGGCTTCAACATCGAGGATACCCATATGCGTGATATGGACCGCATCGCAAGACTTGTCGCGATGGTCTGCATGGCTCTTGTATGGGCGTATCTCGTTGGTGAACATAAAGATATAAATATTAAACCGATAAGGATTCTGAAACATGGAAGAAAGGCAAAGTCGCTTGTCAAATATGGATTGGAAGAGATTTCGACCATACTTATGCGTCCGACTTATACCCCAAAATTCGATGTTTTCAAATTTTTGTCATGTACTTAATCTCCGCATATCAAAATAATTCAGAAAATAAATCATCGGTTGACTCAGTTAGCGGCTTAGCCTAGGATGAACAACCTCAAATTTTACCGAATCATTGTTAATATAAATGTCGTAAGTAAAAATATTCAGAAATAGAGGAATAAAAAAGACATGGCTCTTTCGTAATTAAAGAGAATCAAAACCCTGTCACATACGTAAAAATCAGAAAATATCACAACTGGTTACGAAGATGGATTTGTTTCCAACTATATAAATTTAACATAATAAACCGTACCCCAACATCTATAAAAAATATTATCGGGTTTGACCGAAATACAACATAAGGGATTCGAT
>CAJTLE010000303.1 GCA_910577085.1 uncultured Allobaculum sp.
TGACATATCTATTTCATTATGGCCTGTTTTTTCCTTAAAAGCCCAATATAACCAACTGTTAAAATCCGTTCATGAAATGCATCGTCCTTTCTCGGTTCACTCTCATATACGCGGAATCCAGTGAACTGTTCGCCGATCTGGAAAATTTATTTTTTTGTAGTTGTCCAAGCTTTAAAATCAGTTTGAATAGGAGGATAACTAAGGATCATCGACTATTTGTAATTCCTTTTCTTCCCATTTTTTGCAAGACTTCTTTGGCTGACGATAATCGGCAATCCCAAATCAAGATCCAAAACAACTGGACAAAGAGGGATGACTGCTCCAGAAAAGCAAAAAAAAGAAGACACCCGTTAGATGTCTCTTCAATAGCGAATAGAATGGACCAAGATTGCGGATAGCCATATGGTCCAGCCAGACCTGGGGATATCCGCCCATTTTAAAATTGTTGCTCACGACCTTTAGGATGTGTTTGTGATCGAGAAACATGGCTGTTTCTGAATAGGAATCAATAAAAAGCCGATTTTATCGGGCTCTGTTGTACTTTGGGTGGGTTTTTGAGTCGAAAAAAAGGGGATGTCATCTTTTTGACGGATGACAC
>CAJTLE010000304.1 GCA_910577085.1 uncultured Allobaculum sp.
GAAATTACACTTTTTCGTCATGCTCTTTTGTTTTTTAGTTCTTATGGCTAACTGCTTATCTTTCATATTTCACGCCCAAGTTGGTTCCGAGGCTAAAGGACATCACCTTAACTTAATGACATTGTATTTATTCAAATAAAAAATACCATTTTTCGCTTCTGAATGTAGGAGAAATGAAAAATGGCAAATATAAAATTCACGAAACCTAAAGAGGTTTCGAATTTATGAGAGTCTACAAAATGTAAAAAAGGAATGCGTGGAGCGTGATCAATTATGGATACCACTTGCAAAATGGAAACAGCATGTGGAAAGCGTCTTGCAATAAACGCTCAACTCAATAATGGCTATTTAACAAGGATTCTCTGGGCAGATTGGCGGTCTGGCCAGAGAATCTGGATCCAAGCGTTAACTTCCAGATTTGCAGGACTAATAGCGCTGTAAGTAAAAACGGAAACATCCATAAGTAATCTGAGTTTTGCACGGTTTTAGAATAGATAACCCTAATGCCCACTGGAATCCCTCCAGCGGGCATTTTAGTCTTCTGCTGTCTCTATTACAGGTTTCTTCCTTGGCCGGCCCCGCTTACCTTTGTTG
>CAJTLE010000305.1 GCA_910577085.1 uncultured Allobaculum sp.
TGATGCGGGGTGGAGCAGTCTGGTAGCTCGCCGGGCTCATAACCCGGAGGTCGTTGGTTCAAATCCAGCCCCCGCGACCAAGAAACACGAGGTCAGAGGATATTTCCTCTGACCTCTTCTCACAACTTGGGGCAAAACCAGAGCGGTATAAGCCATTTTGGGGCGAAAATGGGGCGAGATTGTAACGTCTGCTTTGGTCTTTCTGCTGCTTCGCCGAGCAGTGTTCCTGTCTTGCGAAGGACTCACCTATAATGAGATGAATAGCATTTTGACTAACTATGAACTGGTATGAGGTTATATATGGCTGGAAACAAAGACCTTTCTAATGCCATCAAAGCAAAGAAAGATGAGTTCTATACCCAACTTGTTGATATAGAAAAAGAGATGAAGTATTACCGAGATTACTGCAAAGGTAAGACGGTCTTTCTAAACTGCGACGACCCCTATGAAAGCAACTTCTTCAAATACTTCGCAATGAACTTCAACCGCCTTGGATTGAAGAAACTCATATCAACTTGTTACAAAGGCTCACCCGTTGCTCAAACACAACTTCCGTTGTTTGGCGATATTGAAACCAGCAAAGACG
>CAJTLE010000306.1 GCA_910577085.1 uncultured Allobaculum sp.
TGAGCTGCAGTTAAGTTGTCATTAGCATTTTGAGCAGTAGCTGTCTTATCTTTAACATCATTTTGAGCTGCTACGAGTACTTGATTAGCCGAAGATAAAGCATTTTGAGCATCATCATTAGCCTTTTGCTTTGATGCTTGATCAGTTTGCTTGATTGATAAATCGTCTTTGGCATCAGCTAATTTTTGTGTTAGTGCATTAATTGAAGGCAATGTATAACTATTTTCTTCAACTTTTTGATTTGCTTCAACTAAATCATAGTGTGTATTGTAGAACTTATCTAAAGAAAAACCAACAGCTTGCTTTTCAGCTGCAAAGTTATCAATTCCAGCAAAATTAGTAGCGTGACCCCAAGCTGAATCTGCATCATCAAACATCATTGAAATAAAATCATCATAAATCAAATGCTTGAGATCATTAATTGTTTGTTTATTTCCAGTTGGTAATTTGGTTCCATCAGTCAATACGGTATAGTCTGTTGTAAAAATTGACTGATCCAGCCCCATATTTTCACCGTTCCAGCTTATATTAAGTTGATCAGTTGCATTATTGAGAGCACTTTGATC
>CAJTLE010000307.1 GCA_910577085.1 uncultured Allobaculum sp.
TTCTTCAATGCCTCCATCGGCGACCTGATCACCTTGAACTCGCTCATTTCCTCCATTTAGTGTGCCACAGGCCATTCCATGACGCAACGACTTTCCCCTCTTTCTCCATCCCGCAGTCAACGGTTCCTTTTCTGAAAATTTATTTTCCCGAAAAGAGAAAAATGAATTTTTTTCTCAAATCATCTTACAAACATCTTGACTTTCCCGAAGAAAAATCTATATTTCTCTCACCGCTTACGCGGTAAACGACGCAAGTCAAAGCGCCCGTAGCTCAATTGGATAGAGCGTCTGACTACGGATCAGAAGGTTTGGGGTTCGAATCCCTACGGGCGTGCCACTTGCATCGCCAGCAGCAAATAAAATGATTCCTGCCTGAACATCACGGCGGGATTTTTTGTCTCTACTGGTAAATACATATGGGGGCGCCATGGTTTCGACTGGAAGTCTGCGGTGCTGGCTGCATGTGAAGGTTAATCGGCTGGCCTTCTAAAAAGCCGATTAAAAAAATAAATGCAGAGTCTAACGACCTTGCTCTGGCTGCTTAATTAGTTCAGCCGCGTCAGA
>CAJTLE010000308.1 GCA_910577085.1 uncultured Allobaculum sp.
GGGTCTGCGACGCCAGAGCTATTCCGGCGCCCCAGCTCGTTATACCGACTATGATCAAGAGCACAAGCAGAATATAGGGCATTTTTCCTTTCATTGCGAAGAAATATTTATTTACGAAGGCAAAATTACGAAAAAATGATTAACTTTGCAGCGTCTATTTGTCGCGTCGCTTATAGCGGCATATTCAGGCGGGGTGTAGCGCAGTCCGGTTAGCGCACCTGGTTTGGGACCAGGGGGTCGAAGGTTCGAATCCTTTCACCCCGACAATAAAGTAAAAGCCTTGAAAATCAGACGCAATCTGGATTTCAAGGCTTTTTTTATACCGTTTCGTTCTCACATCCCGGCATCGTGATTTTATCATGATCGTGACGGGCACTCGTGATGCCTACATAGTCGGCGGCAGTCATCGTCTGTGCCGTTGCGAATGCTATGGTGAAGTCACCGCATCGGTTCAGGTTGTCGGTAGTGGCGTGTGAACCCATAGAGATCATGATCTCGTTTGAATCCCATTGGCCGCCCCATGCCGTGTTCATGGCGTTGGGAGTGCCGTCGGCATTAT
>CAJTLE010000309.1 GCA_910577085.1 uncultured Allobaculum sp.
GTAAATGATTTACCGCAATATATATAGTCCATAGAATAAATGATCTAAATATAACTATGATATAGCTGAGAGGCCTTACTGCAATCCATGCGCTATAAGCAAAATCAAAAAAAATGCACAAGAATGCCAAATATAGAAATCCATATGCAGCTAGTTTCTTATACTTCATTACTATATCTTTCTTATTAAGAGGCATTATTGGTTTATAAGTCCACCTATTTATGAATATATCTCCCGGTAGGATTCCAGTTCATTATTGAATTAAATGCAGAACTTGGCAATATTTTAATATCACATTTCATTTGATAACCGTTGAAAACATCTACAAGACCTCCAGGAGTGGGTATCGGTATTGTAGTTGGTTCTACAGTAGGTTTAGAAACAGGTATACCTGCGTTTATCATAACCTTTTGGACTGCGGTAGCACAATTGTTGTTGAATAGATTGTATTCAGTGTTCGCAATCTTTGTAAAATCATTCCGCATGGATGCATCCTGTTCCGGAGTCGCAGTTATTTGGTATCCTTCGGCGAAATCATAGTTGTTAACATTTCCATCGG
>CAJTLE010000310.1 GCA_910577085.1 uncultured Allobaculum sp.
ATGCTGAATAAAGTTTTAAAATTCATAGGCATTCGCTGTTTGCAAAAAAGGAATTCTCTTTAAATTTATATTTAATTAGTATTATTTTTTTTGAAAATTAACGATATTTTTTAGAATTGAATGCATAGTGAGGGAAATATATAGAGCAATAATTTTTCATCATTAATGAATGACATAGCCAAGTAGAGATTCTTTTGGGCATCCGGTAAGCTGCAACTTACCGGGTGTTTCGTATCAGATATTTATTTCATTACAAAATTTATATATGCAAAATATACTGTAACGAAATTAAAAAAGTAATTCTGTGACTTTTGATGATTTTCTATTAGTCTTTCTTGATAGTAGTTGTAAAAAATTCTGTTTATCAAACGTGGAGAGTGATGTTTCCATAGTGAAGACGCAATCCCGATACAATATTATTGACTTGCAAAATGCAAAGAATAATCTTGATAAATAATATGAAAAAAATACTAATGATTGTTGGAATGATTATTGGCACTTGGATAATGGTTTCCTTATCGCTGGCCGTTTATGGGGTTTTT
>CAJTLE010000311.1 GCA_910577085.1 uncultured Allobaculum sp.
TCGGCACAGAAACATAAGCAATTGATTTTTAACGTTAATCTTTTCTAAATCTCAACGAGAATTTTGGAATACAACATAGAAGGAGGCACTTTTTCAATGGGATTTAATCCCGATGAAACCGAGCATGCCTATGAAACACCACGCCACGAGGTCACTTTACATGACTACAAGATAGGGAAATACGAAGTGACACAAGAACTATGGGAAACCGTCATGGGTGACAATCCCAGCGTCTTTAAAGGAAAGAGCCGCCCTGTAGAGAATGTTTCATGGAATGATGTGAGTCTATTCATAAAGAAACTCAACAAGGTTACAGGCAGACATTACCGTCTGCCGACAGAAGCAGAATGGGAATTTGCAGCAAGAGGGGGCAATGAATCTAATGAATTTGTTTTTATCGGAGGCGATGAAATCGATAAAATCGCATGGCACTCCGGCAATTCTGAAAAACAGACTCATCAGGTCGGATTGTTAGCGCCAAATGAACTGGGCATCTATGATATGGCCGGAAATGTCAGCGAATGGACTCAGGAC
>CAJTLE010000312.1 GCA_910577085.1 uncultured Allobaculum sp.
TTCCGATTTCAAAGTTATAAAACTTCCTTATAATGCGTCAGTGGATGAACCAGTATTGATCGTTAATGTATTCCCATTCCAAAACTCTAAAACTCCAATCATCATCAGGCAAAGAATGCGGAATTAGAAGGATAATCTCATTATCCTTCTGCCGAAGCCCAAGTACCGTATTCAATGGAAGCGTGATGCCGTTGATCGTGATCATGTATTCGCCCAAAACCGTTTCGTACATTTCGTATTCATCTGGAATTGTGATTTCCACGTCGTCGTATATTTCCGAGCAAATGAATGGAACCCTCAAAGATATACCAAAATTTGAATGACCAATTTGACCTCTAACCTTTGCCATTTTAATCTTCCTCCTTTTTACTTTGATTTCTTCTTAGATATTTTATCCTTTATCTTTACGCCTTTACTATACCACACTACGTGTATTATAGCAACATTTTTTTTAAAAAAGTCGCTTATTTCAGCTTTCTATTTCCTTTAAAATCGCATGAACAAAATAGCGATCGGTGCCGTTCAAAAAG
>CAJTLE010000313.1 GCA_910577085.1 uncultured Allobaculum sp.
GCTTTTCCTGATGGAATGCTTCCATCCTGGCTATGGACAATGGCTTTGCATTCTGCAGTAACGAACCGCAAGTCTATGGATGAAGAAATCTTCAGGCGGATTCAGGAAGAGCTGTATGCAGATTACAGGATGACGCCCCATGAAGCGGCAGTTGTTATGTATGTGGCTAAATCTCCCAAAGTCTTCAAGAAGATCCTTCAAAAAAGAATGTTTGAAGTGCCCAAAAAATTTTCAAACAAAGAGATCAATGGCCATCTGCAGCAATGCGATCCTAACCGGCTCCACAAACTCATTGCCCATGCAGCAAGAAGATACAGGCAATACCTTCACCCAGTTCATACGAATAAAAATACATGGATGAAGATCGATAAGAATGGATATGGCATCCAGCATAAAAATGGGGTTCTTACGCAAAGTGTGTGGTAGAACCTCATTTTGATTTATTGAAGATGTCATATTGGCATCTTCTTTTTTTGTTAAATAAATTGTACTGTGAAACATCCAGACTACTCATTGGAACTCAGACA
>CAJTLE010000314.1 GCA_910577085.1 uncultured Allobaculum sp.
CTACCTTGAGCAGGATCCGCAGCTCGACCCGCAGAAAACCGTCATCGAGGTGGTGCGCGAAGGCGTACAGCCCACCATGGATCTCCTTGCCGAATTCGACAAGGTCAATGAGGCATTCGCCGATCCCGAGGTACTCGAAGACCCCGACCGCATGGAAGCCCTGATAGCCCGACAGGCCGAGCTGCAGGACGCACTTGACGCCGCCGACGCATGGAACATCGACTCACGCCTCGAACGCGCCATGGATGCCCTGCAGTGCCCGCCCGACGACCAGCCTGTGGCCACCCTTTCGGGAGGCGAACGGCGCCGCGTGGCACTCTGCCGGCTGCTGCTCCAGCAGCCCGACGTGCTGCTGCTCGACGAGCCGACCAACCATCTCGACGCCGAGTCGATCGACTGGCTCGAACAGCACCTGCAACAGTATCAGGGCACAGTCATAGCCATCACCCACGACCGCTACTTCCTCGACCACGTGGCAGGCTGGATACTCGAACTCGACCGTGGCGAAGGAATTCCATGGAAGGG
>CAJTLE010000315.1 GCA_910577085.1 uncultured Allobaculum sp.
TAAAGATTCTCCACCTATCTTTTTAGTAAATGGCAATCCTGCCAAAGTTGGAATCTTAAAAGTTCCCATAGCGTATCCAATTAGAGCAAATAGAGCCATTATTATAATTCCTACTATTTTTAGTCCTAGCAAACTAAAAATCAATAGAAAAATTGCTCCAATTAGTGCCCCTATTGCAGTTGTTATTAAAGATTTTACAGAAAATATAATTAAAATTCTCGTTTCTCCTCTTAAATTACGTGGTATATTATATGTTCCCATGTGTTTCCTCCTTTGTTTAATTACTTAGTTACATCTATCATAAATTTATATAATAATGCCCATATTGTTTGTGCTCCAAATATAACTATTGTTGATACTACAAGACCAATTAGTTGTGTTTTTAATTTTGCCTTTTCATCTGAACTAGTACACATCATATATTTTATTCCCATAACAACAGTTATAACTACTAATACAACTGTTGCTATCGCCACTAGCGCTTGACCTATAGGAATTACAGCATTTTTTACTTCGCCTGTATTT
>CAJTLE010000316.1 GCA_910577085.1 uncultured Allobaculum sp.
TTACGCACTCTTCAAAGGATGGCTGCTTCTGAGCCAACCTCCTAGCTGTCCGTGCGTCCCCACATCCTTTTCCACTTAGCCTGTATTTCGGGACCTTTGCTGGCGGTCTGGGCTGTTTCCCTCTCGACCATGGACCTTATCACCCACAGTCTGACTGCCGGCCTTCTCCTTCGAGGGCATTCGCAGTTTGATTGCATTCAGTACCCCGGGATGGGGCCATCATGCATTCAGTGCTCTACCTCCCTCGCTCATCGGCCGACGCTAGCCCTAAAGCTATTTCGGGGAGAACCAGCTATCTCCGGGTTCGATTGGAATTTCTCCCCTAGCCACAGGTCATCCGCTAACTTTTCAACGGTAGTCGGTTCGGTCCTCCACAGAATTTCACTTCTGCTTCAACCTGCCCATGGCTAGATCACCCGGTTTCGGGTCTGCATCAGTCTACTCTCTTCGCCCTATTCAGACTCGCTTTCGCTTCGGCTCCGCTCTTTCCAGCTTAACCTCGCATCCTGACGCAACTCGCC
>CAJTLE010000317.1 GCA_910577085.1 uncultured Allobaculum sp.
ATGTTAAATCTACATGATACCACTCGTCTTCTATTTTTACTAAATTCCATGCATGTGAGCTATTATCTAAAGAACCTAATACAATTATGCTATCAATACCAGCCTTATTATATATTAATTGTAAAGATTTAGAAAAACTATCACATACACCAATATTCTCAAGTAAAGTTCCCTCTGCAGTATGATAAGCTCTTGGTAATTCATCAAGTTTAGAATACTCTACGTCATATGATAACTTATCATGAATTTGTATTTCTTTTTCATACTCACTTAAATCTTCTAAACCACTAATATAACTATTAATTTTTTCTGACATTAAATCTATCTTAGCTTGTATCTCTTCTTTATTTGATTCTGTGTAATTTAATTTTACATATCCTATATTACCATTAAATGAAGATAAAACATATGAAGAGTATTGTGATTTAAGATAAAACACCTCTGGATGATCATTTGTAAATGACTCTATTGCAATATTTACTTCATTTGCAAAATTATCTTTATCTCCTGCTACATAATCT
>CAJTLE010000318.1 GCA_910577085.1 uncultured Allobaculum sp.
TGACCTATAAGAAACGCTGGGAGATCGAGACTGCTTTCAAGGCCATGAAGTCCTCCGGCTTCAACATCGAGGACACCCACATGCGCGACATGGAGCGCATCGCAAGACTTACGGCGATGGTATGCATGGCTCTTGTATGGGCGTATCTTGTTGGTGAACATAAGGATATGAATATTAAACCGATAAGAATCCTGAAGCATGGAAGAAAGGCGAAGTCGCTTGTCAAGTATGGCCTGGAAGAGATTGCAACCATACTCATGCGACCGACTTATTCCCCAAAATTCGATGTCTTCAAATTTTTGTCATGTACTTAAATTTGGATCCTGTGGTTCTTTGATTTTGTTGTATTGGTCAATGATGATCTGAGTGCTTCTACGATTATCAACGAATCTCAATTGTTTCCACCGATTATCACTTAGCAGACTTTTAAACAATTCTGGGTGAGCATTTCTCCATGCATAGATACTTTGGCGTAAATCTCCTACTAATTCAACATTAGACAATCCTGCATTTATTAGAA
>CAJTLE010000319.1 GCA_910577085.1 uncultured Allobaculum sp.
TCAGCAAAAACAGCTTCACCTACAGCGTTGTCCCCACTCTGTCATGGACCATTTTCGAGGGGATGGCGCGAAAATATGCCACCGAGTCGGCACGGCTCGCTATGGATAATGCCATCGACAGCTACAACCTGACACTGTGCACAGCCATGCAGGAAGCGTCTGACGCTCTCGCGTCATATCTCGCCGGAGTGCGACGCATCCAGGCGCTCGAGGCTGTCGTCAACGCCTCGGAAGGCTACGACCGGCGCGCGCTCGACAACTACAAGAGCGGTCTGTCGCCCTATATCAACGTAGCCCAGGCACAGATGTCTTATCTCGAAAATGTCAACGAGCTGCTCCAGTCGCGCGGCGA
Organism: uncultured Allobaculum sp.; assembly: GCA_910577085.1. GTDB lineage: Bacteria > Bacillota_I > Bacilli_A > Erysipelotrichales > Erysipelotrichaceae > Allobaculum. The sequence goes on from CAJTLE010000319.1 coordinate 353, forward strand.
TGCCATAATTTCGCTCATCAACCTCCACAAAGCCGTGGGCGGTCCGCTTTCTCCGACAATCGAATAAAAGGGTGTCACATAACAAGCATATACATTACAACCACAATGATTCGGTAAAAATTACCGAAGTAGTTGAAACTTAAGTTAATATCTTGAATTGTC
>CAJTLE010000320.1 GCA_910577085.1 uncultured Allobaculum sp.
GAGTATTCTGTGGGCTCCAGCTTCTGGAACGCCGACATGTCGTCGATTCCGTTGGATTCGAGCTGCAGCCTGCGCAGACCCTTGACGTCGGCGATGGGGCTGACGTCAGTGAAGGGGTTGCCTGAAACCCATAGGGCGTTCAATGTGGGCCACTGACGAACAATGGAAAAATCGGTGATGTTGTTCGAATAAATGTCCACCCAAGCGAGCTTGGGCACATTGGTGATGGTGGAGATATCTTCGATGTAGTTGTTGCCAAGCCCGAGGCCCCACAAATCAGGCTTGTTCGCCAATGCACTGACATCCACCACTCGGTCGTTGTAGAACTGTACATCGTAGAGCTTTGACAGCGATGCCAGCGGCGAGATGTCACTGATCGGATTGTCGGACATGTGGATGCTTCGCAGATTGACGAGGTGCTCCACGCCCGAAAGGACCTTGATGCCGGTGTTGTTGGCGAGCAGCTTGGTCACCTTCCCCAACTCGCCAACGGCTACCACATCGGAAGAT
>CAJTLE010000321.1 GCA_910577085.1 uncultured Allobaculum sp.
TCATATTTTATGGGAGATGTACTTTGAGAAATATCAGCGATATCCCTTATGGAACTTATGTAGGGTATGCAGGAAGTGTCACATCAATCATAGATGAAATTATGGAAAATAATCCGCCAGCCAATTACAAAGACAAATGGGGTGTCATTAATACGTTAAGAGAGGCCGCCTCCAATGGAGAAAATTGGGAGATAGTGAATCGGCACATTCAAAATGTGCGTAATTATTTTAGATAGGCTTCGGTTTCCAAAGGTTGACCTTTGGCATATTGGGGATATTTTCAGCGTTGCTCCGCAATGCGGCTCGGAAAATTCCCTAATATGCTAAGGAATTTCCAGTCGGTGTAATTTCCATGACGGTGTTGTGGTTGTATTTCGCATTGGCTTTGATATTGATTTACGGAATGACTGAATGATTAAATGACTGAATGATTAGTTGGTTAGTCATTCAGTCATTTTGTCATCTAAATGATTAATCATTCAGTCATCAATTCATCGAATCATTTAAT
>CAJTLE010000322.1 GCA_910577085.1 uncultured Allobaculum sp.
TTAAAGGGGTTACAGGAATCTCTTGAACAGGAGGTTGAACGGCTGGTCGTTCTATAACCTCAATATACTCTTCTGCATCCACTTCGTGTTCAACTTCAGGTTCACTTGCTGACGCCTGTTGTGATGGTTGAGTTGTAAACTCGTTGTCTTTTTTGTCGCGTTTTAAGCCATCAAAGAATCCCACAAGGACCCCCTTTCTTATTGATTGGACAGTATACCCTGTTTTCAATGTTTCACGTGAAACATTGAAAACAATATTTGTTTGTCGGCAAAAGAAAGCGATAAAGCAATACTTAGAGTGGTTTCTTTTGAGCGAATCCTGTTTTACGAGGCAACTTGATTGTTGGTTTTGAAACTTTTTCAAATACCACTATGCAACGATGTTTGTCATAGAGCTCGAAATCACGTCTTGAAACAAGTTTCATGCCAAGTGTTTTCTCTAAACTAAGTGCTTTAGTAAATTCTTCATCTTCTAAGTTGCTTTTATAACAAATCAGGTATCCACC